>JAFLDH010000241.1 GCA_017302505.1 Burkholderiales bacterium | reverse complement strand
CCCACGCCGCGCAGCAGCTGGAGATCGCCGCCCACCCGGAACAGCGGGTTGGGATCGACGCGGTACGCGCCCCCCGACGGGGTGCCGAAGATGCGCTCGAAGGTGTCGCCGGCCGGCCCGCCCTCGAGGCCGGGGCCGCCCTGGCCCGCCAGGCGGATCATCTGCCCGGCCTTGACGCCAGCGGGGATCTGCACTTCCAGCGTGCGCTCGGCCAGCTGCAGCCGGCCCTGCGCATCGAGCTGCGGCACGCGCAGCGACACCCGCCGCGTGGCGCCGCGGTAGGCGTCCTCGATGTCGAGCAGGATCTTGGCGTGGTGGTCCTCGCCGGCGGCCTGGAAGCCGCCGCGCGGGGCGCCGCGCCGCCCGGCCTGGGCACGACCCATGCGGCCGAACAGCTCGGCGAAGAAGTCGCTGTACTCGCCGGCGTCCATGCCCTCGGGGCCCTGGCCGCGGAACTCGAAGCCGGCGTCCCAGTCCGGCGGCGGCGTGAAGCGTTCGCCGGCCCGGTGGCCCTGGCCGATGGCGTCGTAGGCGGCGCGCCGCTCCGGATCGGACAGCACGGTGTTGGCCTCGTTCACCTCGCTCATGCGCGCGGCGGCGTCCGGCTCCTTGCTGACGTCCGGGTGGTACTTGCGGGCCAGCTTGCGGTAGGCCTTCTTGATCTCGTCGGCGCTGGCGTCCTTGCCTACGCCGAGCACCGCGTAGTAGTCCTTGAACTGCACGCTGTCATTCCTCCATCCTGCCCATGTGGGTACGGATGGCCGGGCTTCAACCGGCGCTTCAGGCGTATTTGCGCAGCTCCAGCTTGCCCAGCTGCTCGCGGTGCACCTCGTCGGGCCCGTCGGCCAGGCGCAGCACCCGCGCCATCGCATAGGCATGGGTCAGGCCGAAGTCGTTGCTGGTGCCGCCGCCGCCGTGAGCCTGGATGGCCCAGTTGACCACCTTCTCGGCCATGGCCGGCACGGCCACCTTGATCATCGCGATCTCGGTCTTGGCCACCTTGTTGCCCACCGTGTCCATGCGGTGCGCAGCCTGCAGCGTCAGCAGCCGCGCCTGCTCGATGGCGATGCGGCTTTCGGCGATGCGCTCCAGCGTCACGCCCTGCTCGGACACCCGCTTGCCGAAGGCCACGCGCGCGCGGGTGCGCCGGCACATGCGCTCCAGCGCGCGCTCGGCCAGGCCGATCAGCCGCATGCAGTGGTGGATGCGTCCCGGCCCGAGCCGGCCCTGCGCGATCTCGAAGCCGCGACCCTCGCCCAGCAGCATGTTCGTCGCCGGCACGCGCACGTTGTCGAAGATCACTTCCGACGCGCGGTCGGGCATGCCGTAGAAGCCGAACACCGGCAGCGGCCGGACCACCTTGACGCCGGGCGTGTCCATCGGCACCAGGATCATCGACTGCTGCTTGTGGCGGTCGGCGTGGTCCGGATCGGTCTTGCCCATGAAGATCGCGATCTTGCAGCGCGGGTCGGTGGCGTTGGTGGTGTACCACTTGTGGCCGTTGATCACGTAGTGGTCACCGTCGCGGCGGATCGAGCTTTCGATGTTGGTGGCGTCGCTGGACGCGACCTTGGGTTCGGTCATCGCGAAGCAGGAGCGGATCTCGCCGGCCAGCAGCGGCTTCAGCCAGCGCTCCTGCTGCGCGGGCGTGCCGTAGCGCGCCAGCACTTCCATGTTGCCGGTGTCCGGCGCGCTGCAGTTGAAGACCTCGGGCGCCAGGAAGCTGCGGCCCATGATCTCGCACAGCGGCGCGTAGTCCAGGTTGCTCAACCCCGCGCCATGCGCCGATTCGGGCAGGAACAGGTTCCACAGCCCGGCGGCGCGCGCCTTGGGCTTCAGCTCGTCGATCACTGGGTACACCTGCCAGGGCCCCAGGCGCTCGGCCTCCTCGGCGTGGCGTTGCTCGTTCGGATAGATGTGCGCGTCCATGAAGGCCGTGAGGCGCTTCTGCAGGTCCTGCACCTTGGGGCTGGGGTCGAATGGCATGGCGGCTCCTTGAAGACCCCATGCTGGCCCGCGCCGCGCCGGGGCGCAAGCGCCCTGGCGACAACGCGGCTGTCCTCAGCGGGACACGGCGGCGTAGCCGGCGAACGAATCCTTCAGTGTGGCGTGGTTCAGCAGCACCTCGGCCTTCAGCGTGCGGCCGCTGGCGTCGAACAGCCGCGTGCGCACCCAGTAGGACTCGGTGCGCTTGCTCTGCGACAGCGCGACGATCTCGCGCCGGGCGACGTAGTCCTCGCCGACGAACAGCGGGCCGTCCACCATGCAGATCTGCTGGTCGGCGAACAGCCCGACCACCGGCCCCTTGACCGGGAAGCCCGCCTGCGCGTTGCTGTACTCGGCCAGCACGCTGACCATCTCCAGCGGGATGATCGGCCGGCCCCAGGGGCTGGCCGCGGCATCGTGGTACCAGGGCGAGGGCTCGGTGATGCGCTCCAGCTTCTGGCGCAGGCTGAAGGGGTACAGCGCGCCCATGTGCTGGTCGGCGTCCATGCGCAAGCGCTCATCGGCGCGGCCGCTCATGCCCACGCGCAGGTCGGCCAGGATCAGCAGCTCGCCGGGCGGGCGCAGCTGGGCCATGCGCTCCTCCAGCAGCGTGGGTCCGTCGCCGAGGCTGGCGCTGGCCTCCAGCACCGGCGTGCCATCGGCCTTCTCGGCCCAGGCGCGAGTGCGCGTGGCCCCGGGCGCAGGCTGCTCGACGAAGGCGCGCACCGATTCGCCTTCGACCACCATGTTCTGGTAGTGCGCCGACAGGCAGCCACGCTCGAACCAGGCGCGGCCCCACAGCGCCGCCAGCAGCGGCACGAACTGGCTGAAGTGCGTGGGCCCTTCGATCGGCCCGGCGCGAAAGCCCAGCTTCGCGGCCATCGCGTCGTCGTGGATCGAGCTGTGGCCGCCATATTCCTGGTCGGCCAGCATCTGCCGGGGCTGCCGCAACGGGCCGCACAGTGCCAGCGGGGTGTCGAAGGCTTGTGTCATCCGCGTCCTTTCTTCAGCAGCACATGCTGCGCATAGGCCGAGGTTTGATGCTCGATGCGCTGGAAGCCCATCGCCAGCAGGTCGATGCCGTGGAGCAGCGCCTCGCCGCGGCCCAGCAGCGCCGGCGTCTGCACCAGGTGCATCTCGTCCACCAGGCCGGCCTGCAGGTACTGGCGCACAGTGGCCACGCCGCCGCCGATGCGCACGTCCTTGCCGCGGGCCGCCTCGCGCGCGCGCTTCAGCGCCTCGAGGATGCCGCCGGTGATGAAGTGGAACTCGGTGCCGCCCTTCATCTGCAGTGACGGGCGCGGGTGGTGCGTCAGCACGAACACCGGCACGTGGTACGGCGGATCGTCGCCCCACCAGCCGCGCCAGCTCTCGTCGGGCCAGGGCCCGCGCACCGGGCCGAACATGTGCCGGCCCATGATCCAGGCGCCGACGTTCTCGAAGCTGCGCCAGGCCCAGGCATCGTCGATGTCCTCGTCGCCGCCGTCGCCGGCATGCATCTGCGCGAAGCAGCGGGTATGGAAGAACCATTCGTGCAGCGCCAGGCCACCCTGCCCCAGCGGGTCCTGCAGCGTCTGGTGCGGGCCGGCGCCGAAACCGTCGACCGACACCGCGAAGGCCATCACCTTGAGCTTGGAGTTCAACTCAAGACCCCTTGGCCAGGCGCTGCCGCTCGGCCACCTGAAGATGGCACCAGGCTGCTTCCAGTGCGCCCGGCTCGAGCCCCGCGGCGCGCACGCGCTGCAGCATGTCGCCCACCACGTGCGCCGCCTCGGTGCGGCCGCCGGCCTGCAGGTCGCGCAGCATCGAGGCGGTGAGTTGCGAGGCCGGATCGGCCCACATCGCACGAAAGCTGGCGCTGGCCGCTTCGCGCGGCGGATAGCCGGCCGCCGCGGCGGCGCCCTCGCAGGCGGCGAAGGTGCGCGCGAACAGCGCCGCGCCATCGTCGGTGTGCAGGATGTCGCCGACCGTGCCGCGCATCAGGCAGGTCATCGCCGCCAGCGTGGCCAGGCCGTTGAACTTTTCCCACAGCGCGCGCTGCATCTGCGCGTCCAGCGCCACGTCCACCGGCGTGCGCTGGAACAGCGCCTGCAGTGCCTGCAGCCTGGGCAGCGCCTCGGGCGCGGTGCCCGGCAGCAGGCCGAAGACGATGCGGTGGAACAGGCCCAGCTGGTGCACCACGCCGTCGTCCGTCAACATGGCCGGGATGCCGCAGCTGCCGCCGGCCACGCGCGCCGGGCCGAAGGCGGCGTTGAGCCGGTCGATGTGCGCCAGGCCGTTGAGCAGCGGCAGCACGGTCGTGCCCGGCCCGACGGCCGGCGTGATCGAGGCGATGGCCGCGTCCAGGTCGTAGGCCTTGCAGGTCAGCAGCACCAGGTCGGCCGGCGCGGCAAGCTGCGCCTGCAGCACCGTCTGCACCGGCACCGTGAAGTCGCCATGCGGGCTGCGCACCACCAGGCCGTGGGCCTGCAACTGCGCCTGCCGCCGCGGCCGCACCAGGAATTGCACATCGGCGCCGGCCTGCACCAGACGCCCGCCGAAATAGCCGCCGATCGCGCCGGCACCCAGGACGAGGATCTTCATCGTGGGGCGTACCTTAACCCAGCCCCTCGCGCCCGCCCCCTGCGCGACGCGATGCCGCAGCCGGGCGCTGTGGCTTTCACGGCCGCGCCACGTGCCAGGTGTTGTGGTTGATGCCCTCGCCGCCGGCCTGACCGGGCTTCTTGTCGTCCACCCACAGGTACAGCGGCTTGCCCTTCCAGGCCCATTAACGCGTGCCGTCGTCGCGGGTGATCACACTCACCTCGCCCTGCGGCCGCGCGCCAGGCTCCACGATGTAGGGCCGGAACAGGTTCGAGCACGGCGCATTGCAGACGCTGCGGCCCGAGCCGGCCACATCGTTGTCGAAGGTGTAGAGCGTCAGGCCGGCGCGGCTGACCAGCTGCGCCCCGACCACCTTGGGCTGGGCCAGGGCCATGGGGCTCGACCCGATGCCGGCAAGTGCAAGCAGCGCAAAACCCAATCGCAGGCCGAGGCGCATCACCCCAACTATCCGCCGGCCGCGCTCGGCAGGCCTTGCGCTGGCACAAGCTGCGGCGGGTGGACTCGGCCTACCCCGCCATCCGATCCCGCAGCAGGCGATGCTGGATCTTGCCGGTGGCCGTGCGCGGGATCTCGGCCTCGGACACGAAGCGGTAACCGCGCGGCCGCTTGAAGCCGGCCATGCGCTCGCGGCACCAGTTCTCCATCGCCTGGGCATCGGCACTCTGCCCCGGCCGCAACACGATCACCGCATGCACCGCCTCGCCCCACTTGGCATCGGGCAGGCCGACCACGGCCACGTCCTGCACCGCGGGGTGCGCGGCCAGCACCGATTCCACCTCGCTGGGGTAGATGTTCTCGCCGCCGCTGATGATCATGTTGCTCTTGCGGTCCACCAGGTGGATGAAGCCCTGCTCGTCGCGCCGCGCCATGTCGCCCACCGAGCACCAGGGGCCGCTGAAGGCCTCCTGCGTCTTTTCCGGGTTCTTCCAGTAGCCGTCGAAGGCATAGGCGGTGCGCGAGTACAGCTCGCCCACCTCGCCGTCGGGCACCTCGTTTCCGTCGATGTCCAGCAGGCGAATCGGGCCCGAGCCGGCCCATTCGCGGCCCACCGAGCCCAGGTGGTCCAGCTGCTCGTCGGGCCGTAGGATCGTCACCCAGCCGGCTTCGGTGCTGCCGTACAGCTCGAACAGCCGGCCGTTCGGGAACAGCTGCAGGATCGCCAGCTTGGTCTCCTTGCGCGCGGGCGCGGAGGAGACCAGCAGCTTGCCGACGCGGCTCAGGTCCAGGCCCTGCTTCACCGCATCGGGCAGGTCCAGCATCATGATGTAGTGCGTGGGCACCAGCGAGGTGAAGGTGACATGCTCGCGGGCCAGCGTGCGCAGCACCGCCTCGGGGTCGAAGCTCTTGCGGTCGTCGACGACGATCGTGGCGCCCAGCATCGTGAAGGTGACGCTGAAATAAAGCGAGTTGGCATGGCACAGCGGCATCACCAGCAGCCCCGTGTCGTCGCGCGTCAGGCCGAACTCCAGCGCGGTGACCAGTGCGATCAGCGCATTGCCTTCGTGGCTGCGCATGGCCCCTTTGGGCCGGCCGGTGGTGCCGCTGGTGTACATCAGCGCGAACAGGTCCTTCGGCTTCACCCCCACCTTGGGCGCGGTAGCCGGCGCCGCAGCGATCAGCGCCTCGTAGCCCTGCCAGCCGGCCGGGGTGTCGGCGCCGAAGTGCAGGTAGCGCGCCGGCGCGATCGGCAGCTCGGCGCGGATGCCGTCGACCAATGCGCGCAAGTCCTCCTGCACGATGAAGGCCTGGGCCTCGGCGTGCTGCACGATGTAGGCCACCTCCGGCCCTTTCAGCCGGAAGTTGATCGGCACCGCCACCAGGCCGGCCCGCGCCAGCGCGGCGTAGATCTCCAGCCATTCCACGCAGTTGTAGGCCAGCAGCGCCACGCGGTCGCCGGGCTGCAGACCCAGGCGCAGCAGCGCGTTCGCCAGCCGGCTGGCGCGCGCGTCCCACTCGGCATAGCTGAGGGTGCGCTTCGAGTCGCGCGCGCCGATCTTCTGCGGCTGCGTGCGGGCATGCGTGGCCACCGATTCGGCCAAGGTCAGCAGCGTCGTCATGGCTTGCGGCGTTCCTGCTCGGCCTCGTCCCACGCGGTCAGCGCCTGGCGGTCGGGCACCCAGCCCAGGCCCTTACCGGCATCGCTGCTCAGCGCATGCTGGGTGGTCACCACGTCGATCAGCGCCGGCGCATGGGCCAGCGCCTCGCGGATCGCGCCTTCCAGCCGGGCCGGGTCGGTGACGCGTTCGGCATGCAGGCCGAAGGCCTTCGCCATGCCGGCATAGTCGCTCCAGGCCAGCGTGGTGCCGACCACGCGGCCGCCGTAGTTCATCTCCTGGTCCAGCCGCTCGATGTTCCACGCGGCGTTGTTGCTGACGATGAACACCGCCTTGGCGCCATGGCGCTGCGCGCTGTCGATCTCCATCGCGTTGATGCCGAAGGCGCCGTCGCCGGTGATGGCCACCACCTGCCGTTCGGGGTGCAGCAGCGCGGCGGCCACGGCATAGGGCGTGCCCACGCCCAGGCAGCCGAAGGCGCCGGCGTCCAGGTATTCCTTCGTTTCCAGGCCCATGCGCGCAAAGCTCAGCAGATCGCCGCCGTCGGCAATCGTGATCGCGTCCGGCGCCAGCACCTTGCGCAGCGCGGCGAAGATGCGGTTCGGGTGCATGTGGCCGTCCTTGCCGGCCGGCGCGCTGGCCATGCCCTCGGCATGTTTGGCGGCGCGCTTGACGTGCTCGGCGCGTAGCGCGCTGGTCCATGCGATGTCCAGTGCGGGGGAGGGTTTGCCGAGCGCCGCGGCCAGCGCATCCAGTGCCAGCGCCGGGTCAGCCAGCAGTTCCACCTCGCCGCGGCGGTTGTCGCGCAGTTCATCGGCGTGGTCGGCGATGCGCACGAAGCGCGCCTGCTTGAAGACGGCCGGCGAGCCGTAGGCCATCTGGTAATCCAGCTTGCGGCCCACCACCAGCACCAGGTCGGCCTCCTGCATCGCCCTTGCGCGCACCGCGCCGACGACGGACGGATGCGCGCCGTCCACCAGGCCACGGCTTTCCTGCGTGTCCAGGTACACCGCGCCGCTGGCGTCCAGCAGCCGCGTCAGCGCCGCGTCGGCACGGCGCGCACCGCGGCCGGTGACGACCAGCGGGCGCTTCGCCT
>JAFLDH010000240.1 GCA_017302505.1 Burkholderiales bacterium | reverse complement strand
CGGCCCGCCGGCATCAGCGCAGCGCGCCGGCCAGCGCGGCCACGACGCGGTCCTGCTCGGCCAGTTGCAGGTCGGCGCTCATCGGCAGGCTCAGCACTTGCTGCGCCACCTGTTCGCTGTGCGGGCAGTGGCAGGCCGGGTCGCAGGCGGCATAGGCGGGCTGGCGGTGCAGCGGCTTCGGGTAGTGCACCGCGCTGGGGATGCCCTGCGCCGACAGCTGCGCCTGCAGGTCGGCGCGACCGTCGACAAACACGGTGTACTGGCCCCACACGCAGTCGCGGCCCTCGCGCACGCTCACCGACCGCACACCGGGCACGCCGGCCAGCAGCTGGCCGTAGCGCGCGCCGATCTCGTGGCGGCGCTGCAGCTCCCAGTCGAAGCGTTCCAGCTTGGCCAGCAGCACGGCGGCCTGCAGCGTGTCGAGCCGGCCACCCAGGCCGATGCGGGTGTGCTGGTAGCGCGCGCTCTGACCATGCACGCGGATCTCGCGCGCGGCCTGGGCCAGCGCATCGTCGTCGGTGAACAGCGCGCCGCCGTCGCCGTAGCAGCCCAGCGGCTTGCTGGGGAAGAAGCTGGTCGCGCCCCAGGTGCTGAGGCCGCCGCTGCGCCGGCCGTGGTAGCGCGCGCCGAAACTCTGTGCGGCGTCCTCGATGACGGCCAGGCCATGGCGCGCGGCGACCGCGTTGAGGGCATCCATGTCGGCCACCTGGCCGTACAGGCTCACCGGCACCAGCGCGCGCGTGCGCGGCGTGATGCGGGCCTCGATGCGCGCCACGTCGATCAAGCAGGTGTCTGGCTCCACGTCCACGAACACCGGCGTGGCGCCGGCCAGCACGATGGTCTCGGCGGTGGCGGCAAAGCTAAAGGGCGTGGTGATGACCTCGTCGCCGCGGCCGATGTCCAGGCTCATCAGCGCGATCAGCAGCGCCTCGGTGCCGCTGGCCACGCCGATGCAGTGGCGCACGCCCACGTACGCGGCCAGGCGTTGTTCCAGCTCCTGCACCTCGGGGCCCAGGATGTACTGTCCGTGTTCGAGCACGCGGTCGATGCGGGCGTGGATCTGCTCGCGCAGCGCGGCGTACTGCGCCTTCAGGTCGCTGAAGGGCAGCGGCGCCGTCATGGCGCCACCTGCTGCAGCCGGCCGTTCTGCAGGCGGTAGCGCTCGCCGGTGTGGGGGCAGGTGGCCTCGCCGTCGCCCTGCAGCGGCAGGCTCAGCCGCTCGCCGTGGCGGCTCATCCAGCCGGCCTGGCGCGCCGGCACACCCAGCATCAGCGCGTAGTCGGGCACATCATGCGTGACCACCGCGCCGGCGCCGATGAAGGCATGGGCACCGACGGTCACGCCACATACCAGCGTGCAGTTGGCGCCCAGCGTGGCGCCGCGCTTCACGAGCGTGCGGCGGTATTCGTCCTTGCGCGGCACCGCGGCGCGCGGGTTGTGGACGTTGGTGAAGACCATACTCGGGCCGCAGAACACCTCGTCCTCCAGCGTCACCGCGTCGTACACCGACACGTTGTTCTGGATCTTCACCCGGTCGCCGATGCGCACGTCGTTGCCCACGTAGACGTTCTGGCCGAAGGAGCAATCGCGGCCGATGCGCGCGCCGCCACTGATGTGCGTGAAGTGCCAGACCCGGCAGCCGTCGCCCAGCACCGCGCCTTCGTCGACGATGGCCGTCGGGTGTATCGTCTTGGCCATCAGTAGGCCAACGGCAGGTTGACGCGCTTGCCGTCTCGGGCCGACAGGTACATCGCGATCAACAGCTCCAGCGACTTCAGGCCCTCGCGGCCGTCGATCTCGGGCGCCGTGGCCTCGCGCAGCGAGCGGACCACGCCCTCGTAGTACAGCGGGTGGCCGTAGCCGTAGACCGAAGTGGTCTGGTAGCTGGCCTCGTCGAGCTGAGCGTCCATCGGGTGGCTGTCGGCAAACTGCCAGTGCTGGATTTCGTTGACGGCCACACCGCCGACGCGCACCGTGCCCTTCTCGCCGAGGATGGTGATCGAGCCTTCCAGGTTCTTCGGCCAGGTGAGCATGGTGACGTTGATCGAGCCCATAGCGCCATTGCGCCACTTCAGCGCGGCCACGCCCGTGTCCTCGACCTCGATGTTGCGGGCCAGGGTGCCGGTGTAGGCCATCACGCTTTCCACCGGGCCGATCAGCCAGTCCAGCAGGTCCACGTAGTGGCTGGCCTGGTTCATGAACGCGCCGCCGTCGAACTCCCAGGTGCCGCGCCAGTCGGCACTGTCGTAGTAGCTCTGCGGCCGCGACCAGAACACGTTGACGTTGACCATGTAGATGCGGCCGAAGCGTCCCAGCCCGATGGCCTGCTTCAACAGCTGCAGCGTGCGGTTGCGGCGGTTCTGCTTGACGACGAACAGGCGCACGCCGGCTTCGTCGCAGGCACGCACCATGGCCAAGCCGTCGCTCCAGCGTGTGGCCATCGGCTTCTCGGTCATCGCGTCTACGCCGGCAGCGGCGATCTCGATCACCTGCTGCGGATGCAGGCCGCTGGGCGTGGCCAGGGCAACGCAATCAGGCTGGCTGCCGGCCAGCAGCGCGCTCAGCGAATCGAAGCCCTGTGCGCCGGTGGCCTGTACCGCGCGCTGCAGCGCGGCCGGATCGGTGTCGCACACCGCGACCAGCTCGGCATGGTCGGCATGGCGGCGAACCGCCTCGATGTGGTTATGCGCAATGCGCCCGCAGCCGACCAAGGCAAATCTAATGCGACGGTCTTGGATGGGGGCGCGGTGGATGTGCATCGGGCGTGGCGACAACGGTGCGACAGACGCCGCAAGCCTGTCGGCAGGGCCCGCCGGCGGCGTGACAGTCAGCGCGGGATTATCGCTGACGCCATCGCAGCCGACCGGTACTCCCCTGGGAAGCGCGAACGATTGCCTAGAATCTCGGGTCCTCCTTCGTCGCGCCCTCCATGAGTTTCAAAGCCCCCGCCGACAGCGCCGCACCCGCTGCGGACCCGAACCAGCTGATCGCCGAGCGGCGCGAGAAACTGGCGGCGCTGCGCCAGCAGGGCGTGGCCTTCCCCAACGACTTCAAGCCGCGCCAGCATGCGGCCGACCTGCACCACCGCTACGGCCAGATCCCCAACGAGGAGCTGGAGCCGCAGGGCATCCGTGTCGCGGTGGCCGGCCGCATGATGCTCAAGCGGGTGATGGGCAAGGCGTGCTTTGCCACGCTGCAGGACGGCTCCTTCGGCGCCACGCACGGCCGCATCCAGCTGTACGTGACGCAGGACATGGTGGGCGCCGAGACGCTGGCCGCCTTCAAGCACTGGGACCTCGGCGACATCCTGGGCTGCGAAGGCACGCTCTTCCGCACCAAGACCGGCGAGCTGTCGGTCAAGGCGACCGCGGTGCGGCTGCTGACCAAGAGCCTGCGCCCGCTGCCGGACAAGTTCCACGGCATGACCGACCAGGAGCAGAAGTACCGCCAGCGCTACGTGGACCTGATCACCGACGAAGCTGCGCGCGCCCGCTTCGTCGCGCGCAGCAAGGCCATCGCCTCGGTGCGCAACCACATGGTCGAGCACGGCTTCCTGGAAGTGGAAACGCCGATGCTGCACCCGATCCCGGGCGGCGCGAACGCCAAGCCCTTCGTCACCCACCACAACGCGCTCGACCAGGACATGTTCCTGCGCATCGCGCCCGAGCTGTACCTGAAGCGGCTGGTGGTGGGCGGCTTCGAGCGGGTGTTCGAGATCAACCGCAGCTTCCGCAACGAAGGCATCAGCGTCCGGCACAACCCGGAATTCACGATGATGGAGTTCTATGCGGCGTACTGGGACCATCACGACATGATGGACTTCACCGAAGGCGTGCTGCGCCATGCGGCGCGCCAGGCCACCGGCTCGGCGCTGCTCAGCTATGGCGGCAAGCCGATCGACCTGGACGCGCCCTTCCAGCGCCTGAGCGTCAGCGGCTCGCTGGTGGCCTATGCGGGGCTGAGCGAGGCCGAGACGCGCGACGCGGCACTGCTGCGCAACCGCATCCTGGCCGCCGGCGAGGAGGCGCCCGCGCACTGGACGCTGGCCGAGCTGCAGTTCGGCCTGTTCGAGGCCGCGGTCGAGCACCAGCTGTGGAACCCGACCTTCATCATCGACTACCCGGTGGAAGTCTCGCCGCTGGCCCGCGCCAGCGATGCCGACCCGACGATCACCGAGCGCTTCGAGCTGTTCATCGCCGGGCGCGAGGTGGCCAACGGCTTCTCCGAGCTGAACGACGCCGAGGACCAGGCGCAGCGCTTCCTGGCGCAGGCCGCCAACAAGGAGGCTGGCGACGAGGAGGCGATGTACTACGACGCCGACTTCATCCGCGCGCTGGAATACGGCATGCCACCCACCGCCGGCTGCGGCATCGGCCTGGACCGGCTGGTGATGCTGCTGACCGATTCGCCCAGCATCCGCGACGTGCTGCTGTTCCCGGCACTGCGCCGCGAAGGCTGAACGGCCCGGCATCACCATGATGACGGCACGCATCGACTCGCTGGCACTGATCGAGACCAGCTGCTGGCGCGAACTGCAGCAGGCCGCGCAGCAAACCGATCATGGCTGGCGCACGATGGTGTTGGCCACGGTGGAAGACGGCGTTGCCCAGGCGCGCAGCGTGGTGCTGCGCGAGGTGCTGGCCGACAGCCGCGAACTCGTCTTCTACACCGATGCGCGCTCGGCCAAGGTGGCGCAGATGCAAGCGCAGCCGGTGGGCACGCTGTTGTGCTGGTCCAAAGACCTCGGTTGGCAGTTGCGCCTGCGCGTGACGCTGCAGGTGCAGACGTCGGGGCTGAACGTGTCCTCGCGCTGGGCGCGACTGAAGCTGACGCCCGCCGCGCAGGACTACCTGTCACCACTGCCACCGGGCACACCGGTGGCTGAGCGCTATGAGCCGGAACGTGCCACGCGCGACCACTTCGCCGTGGTCATGGCACGGGTGCTGGCCGTCGACTGGCTGGAGCTGCATGCCGACGGCCACCGCCGCGCGCGCTTCGACGGCGACGGCGCGCAGTGGCTGCAACCCTGAACCGGGCCCTGGGCCCGCAGGCTCAGCGCTGCTTGAAGGCCGGCTTGCGCTTCTTGACGAAGGCGTCCATGCCTTCCTTCTGGTCTTCGGTGCCGAACAGCGAATGGAACAGCCGGCGCTCGAACATCACTCCGTCGGCCAGCGTGCCTTCGTAGGCGCGGTTCACGCATTCCTTGGCCATCATCAGGCTGGGCGCGCTGAGGGCACAGATGGCAGCCGCCGCGGCCAGCGCCTCGTCCATCAGCTTGTCGGCCGGCACCACGCGGGACACCAGGCCGGCACGCTCGGCCTCGGCGGCGTCCATCATGCGGCCGGTGAGCACCAGGTCCATGGCCTTGGCCTTGCCCACCGCACGCGGCAGGCGCTGCGTGCCGCCGGCGCCCGGGATGATGCCCAGCTTGATCTCCGGCTGACCGAAGCGCGCGCTGTCGGCGGCGATCACGATGTCGCACATCATCGCCAGCTCGCAGCCGCCGCCCAGCGCGAAACCGGCCACCGCCGCGATGACCGGCTTGCGCACCTGGCGCATCGTTTCCCAGTTGCGGGTGATGAAGTCGCCCAGGTAGGCGTCCATGTAGGTCTTGGTGGCCATCGCGCCGATGTCGGCACCGGCCGCGAAGGCCTTCTCGTTGCCGGTGACGACGATGCAGCCGATGCCGTCATCGCGGTCGAAGGCCAGCATCGCGGCGCCCAGTTCTTCCATCAGGCCGTCGTTCAGCGCATTCAGCTGCTGCGGACGGTTCAGCGTGATCACCGCGGTGCGGCGCGGGCCGTCGCCGTGCACGGCGGTCAGGATGAATTGCGGGGTCATGGCACTCCTTTTTCGATGGGTCGACCACTATAAAGGCGCGCCTGCGAATTGCTCACGCCCACCGGGTCAGGCCTCTGTGCACGCACCGGCAGCGCGGGTTAAGCTTTTCGGATGGCAACGATCTACCGGAAGACCGCCAAGGGCCATTCAGAGATCGAGACACGCAGCCACCGGCTCTCGCCCCGGCTGCGCAGCGCATTGATCCTGGTGGACGGCCGGCGCAGCGACGACGAGTTGCGCAAGCTGATCCCGCAGCAGTCGGACGACAGCCTGCAGTTCCTGAACGAACAGGGTTTCATCGAGATCATCGGCATCACCCAGTCCGCCGTGCCAGCGGCGCGCCCCGTCCCGGCCGCTGCGGCGCCGAGTGCGCCACCGGCTTCCAGGCCGCAGCCGCTGGAGCAGCCGTCGATACCACCCAGCGACTTTGCGGCCACGCGTGCATTGGCGGTGCGGCTGTTCACCGACATGGTCGGCCCGATGGCGGAAGCGCTGGCGCTGAAGATGGAACGCACCCGCTCCCCGGACGAGTTGCGTCCACTCGTGCAGACCGCGCA
This sequence comes from Burkholderiales bacterium, assembly GCA_017302505.1. Taxonomy (GTDB): domain Bacteria; phylum Pseudomonadota; class Gammaproteobacteria; order Burkholderiales; family Burkholderiaceae_C; genus Rubrivivax. The sequence goes on along the minus strand of JAFLDH010000240.1, from coordinate 1,385 downwards.
GCGCATCATCGGCAATACCCGGGGCGGTCAGGCCGCAGCCGACTACGGCACGCGCCTGCTGATGTAGCGCTCAGCGCGGCGCCGAGGCGGCCGCGGCGCCTGCCGTGGCCTCCTGTTCGGGCAGCCGATCGATCATCAGATCGACATAGGTGGCTTCGTCCTGCCGGATCAGCAGCCGGATCGGCAGGTACTGCAAGCTCGGTGCAAACCACACATCGGCCACCAGGTCACGGTTCGGCCGCAATTCGCGCCGCGGCCGCAGGTGGAAGGTATCCACCGGGCCGAACCGGGTGTCCAGCGGCACCTGCTCGACGACGTCATAGGCCCAGATGTCGACATTGGTCGGCAAGGCCAGCGGTACCTCGACCCGTTGGCCCACCTGCAGCCGATGTGGCTGGGTGGTGAACAGCCAGGTCAGCTGCACGAACTGGCTGGCAGCATCTTGCATGCCGGCCATGCGCGTCAGGCGCTTGCCATTGGGCAGCAGCACCTGGTCGCCTTCGAACAGGATCGTGCGGCGGCGCAGCTCGCGGAACAGCGAGCGCGTTTCCTCGTCGTAGCGGCGCGGCGTCAGGCCCTGTTCGCTCAGTTCCCCGTCGCTGCTCATGCGACGGCCCACCAAAGGGGCCGCCTGCGCGCCGATCCACACGTCCAGATGCACCTGGTAGCGGCTGCCGACGCGCACCCATTCCACCTGGGCCGAACCCACCACCTCGCCGCGGTAGTTGCCGCGCAGCGTGTAGCTGAGCCGTGTCGAGGGAGGCCATTCGAAAGCGACCGGCGCGGAGGCGGCTGTCTCAGGTGCCGAGGCGGCCGCCATCACCGGCTCGGCCGCCAGCGTGGCGGGCTCTACGACCGGTGCCGCGTCGACCTGCGGCAGCGCTTCGATGGCGGCGGCCACGTCGGCCTCGCTCAGCTCGCTTTGCACCGGCGCCGATGCGGCCGATGCCGCGGGCTGGGCGGCGGCAGGGGCGCGGGCCGTTGAACGCTTCGGCGTCGCCACCACCACCGGCGCTACCGCGGGCGGCGCGGCGGGGGCCAGCTTCACGGCGGTGCCGTCAAAGAGCGAGTCGTCGTAGACCACCAGGGGCGTCATGCCCGGGGTGTCAAACTCCAACTGCGGCGGGGGGCGACGCAGGGGGAGGACTTGAGTCGAGTGTATCGGAGAAGCAGAGGGAGGGCTCCATACCGCCAAAACCGGACTGACGAGCGCTGGCGTTGCAAGAGTCACCCAGGGACAGTACAACACCCTGAAGCGCACGCGCGTTGGTGTGTCACAGCCGGGCACCTGCGCTGCCGCTTAGCTCAACAGACATAGACAGTGCGTACTGACGCAGACTAGTGCCGCAGCGCGCTACTTTGCCCTGGGCCTGACCTGGGCTGCC
>JAFLDH010000024.1 GCA_017302505.1 Burkholderiales bacterium | reverse complement strand
CAGGCCGACGGACGCGCCGCCCACCACTGCCGGCACGGCGCAGCGCATGGCCGTCGGGCCCGCACCATTGCCAGCGCAGCGGCGCTCGTGCTGCGCCGCGCAGGCGCGCGACGGTGTTCAATACCTGCAGTACGTCGACCACCGCCGCGGCTGGTCCCTGCAGGTGGTCGGCACCGGCCAGCAACTCCACGCACAGGGCTTCGGTCGGCTTGCGCATGTGGCGATATTGCCATTAATTTTGGCGGGATTGGCTCTACGCCTGCAGACACTGCCGGCCTACATTGACGCCACTGCTTCACCTGGAGACCGACATGAACTCATTCCCCGTTTCCCTGCGCCGCCGTCACGGCCTGGCCTTGGCGCTGACGCTGTGCTGCAGCCTGCCGGTGGCCGCGCAGGGCGGCTTCCCGGTGCGTGCCCTGACGTTGGTGGTGCCCTACACCGCGGGCGGCGCCTCCGATATCGGGGCGCGCATGATCAGTAGCGAGATCGGCCGGCAGCTCGGCCAAACGGTGGTGGTCGACAACGTCGGCGGCGCGGCCGGCGCGCTGGGCACGCTTAAGGTGGTGCGTGCGCCGGCCGATGGCCACACGCTGCTGTACGGTTCGCTGAGCGAAGCACTGCTGGTGCCGCTGGTCAACCCTTCGGCCGGCTACCGCACCGACGACCTGCTGCCGGTGGCCTACCTGGGCGGCACACCGGTGGTGTTCGTGGTGCGGCCCGATTTCCCTGCCAACACGCTCGACGAGCTCATTGCGCTGGCCAAGAAGAACCCGGCCAAGTACAGCTATGGCTCACCGGGCATGGGCACGTTCCAGCATGTGATGGGCGAGGCCTTCAAGGCCAAGGCGGGCGTGTTCATGCTGCATATTCCTTACCGCGGCGGGGCGCAGATCCTCACCGATGTCATCGGCGGGCAGATCGACATTGGCATCACTTCGGCCGTGAATGCCGCCAGCTTCGTGGCCAACGGCCGGCTGAAGGCCATCGGCGTCAGCTCGGCTGCGCGCAACTCGGCCGTGCCGAAAGCCCAGCCCTTCGGCGAGTCGGCGGCATTGAAGGGCGTGGAGCTGTCCACCTGGGGCATTGCCTTCGTGCCCAAGGGCACGCCCGATGCCGTGGTGCAGCGGCTGAACGGCGCCATCAACGCGGCACTGATGACGCCGTCCAACGTCGAGGCGCGCGCGCGCCTGGGCGCCGAGCTGCCGGCCGTGATGAGCCCAACGCAGACCCGGGCCTTCGTCTCCTCCGAGCAGGCCAAGTACGCGCCGATCGTCAAATCGATCAAGTTCGAATGAGCGCCGCGATGAAGGCCGCTGCCAATGCCGTGTCAGGGCCGCGCATCGGTATCGCCGGCTTCTTTCTCGAAGCCAACCGCTGGGCACCGGTGACCACCGGCGCGATGTTTGCGCAGAGTTTCGACCTGGCGGGCGAGCTGCTGCTCGAACAGCTGAACGCCACGCCGCCGCGCACGCTGCCCGACTTGGCCGGCTTCATGGCCGGCATGAGCGCCGCCGGCCCCTGGCAGCCGGTGCCGCTGCGCGCCGCCGCGGCCTACCCCGGTGGGCCGGCCGAACAGGCCTGGTTCGACGCGCTGCTGCAGGACATCGAACAGCGGCTGCGCGCGGCCTTGCCGCTCGACGGCGTGTTCATTTCCTCGCACGGTGCCGCGCTGACCACCGGCAGCGACGATCCGGATGGCGAACTGTTCGAACACGTGCGCTTGCTCGTCGGCCCCGACGTGCCGGTGGTGGCCGTGCTCGACCTGCACACCAATGTGTCGGCACGCATGACCGATGCGCTGTCGGCCTTCGTCGCCTACCGCACCAACCCGCATGTGGACCTGTTCGATCGCGGCCAGGAAGCGGCGCTGTTGCTGCGCGCGATGCTCAGCGACGGGCCGGGCCAGGTGGTGCTGGAGAAGCTGCCCTTCGTGCCCGCGTCCACCGACCAGCTGATCGCGCCCGGCACGCCGTACCAGGCGCTGGTCGACGCCGGCCAGGCCCAGCTGGGCGGGCCGATCCTGAACGTGTCGCTGTGCGGCGGCTTTCCTTTGGCTGATTGCGGCAAGTGCGGCTTCAGCGTCGTCGTCACCGCACGGCTCGGTGCGGGTGCGCAGGCGCGCGATGTGGCCCGCACGCTGGCGGCGCAGGTCTGGGCGCGACGCCAGGACTTCGTCACATCGTTGACGCCGCTGGACCGGGCGGTGCGGCTGGCCGTCGAGGCCGGCGAAGCCTTACAGCGCGACCCCTTGATCCTGGCCGACGTGGCCGACAACCCGGGCGGCGGTGGCGATGGTAACACCACCTTCTTGCTGCGCGCCTTAATCGAGGCCGGCGCGCGTGGTGTGCTGGTCGCTGTCTTCACCGATGCCGCGCTGGCCGAAGAGGCGCATCGCCTCGGCTGCGGCGCGGTCTTCGAGGCGCACTTCAACCGCGACATGGTCGACGATCGTTTCGCCCTGCCGGTGCAGCATCGCGCGCGAGTGCTGGCGCTCAGCGACGGTGAGTTTGTCGGGCGCAAGGGCCTGCTCAAGGGCTCGGTGCAGCGCATGGGCCCGAGCGCGCTGCTCGATCTGGGCGGCGTGCAGGTGGCGGTGATCTCGCATCGTCAGCAACTTCTGGACCCGGCGCAGTTGGAACTGCTGGGCGTGGAGCTCGGCACGCTGCGCACGCTGGTGGTCAAGAGCCGTGGGCACTTCCGCGCCGCCTTCGATGACTTTGCGGCGCGTGAGCGCATCATCGAGGTCGATGCGCCGGGCCTGAGCACGCCGAACCTCGGTACGCTGCCACTGCAGCGCATCCCGCGCCCGATCTACCCGCTGGACCCCGAGGCGGTTTGGCCCGCATGAGGCATCGTATGTGCTGCCAAGGTCGTCGCAGAGGTCAGCCATGTTGCCCGCCACCACAACCGCGCGCACCCAACCCAAGCGCACCGGGTGGTGACCCGTCTACCAAAAGCAATGGGGTGCTCCATAACGGCCGTTGGTGACCGTCGGGTGATGGCCGGACTCGCAACTTGAACGACGGCAACGCGCGCCCCCTCCCGCGGCTCGGATGCCCTCACACGCCGCCTGCGAACAGGTCGCTATCGATGTCCCTCGCGCTGTGCAGCACCCGCACGACGTCGACGCCGTCCGGTAGAGGGATGTAGAAGATCACGTAGCGCTGGAACGGAAAGCTCCTGAGGTCCGGAGCAAGCTCTGGCCGTGCCCGCCCCATCAACGGCTGCGTCGCGAGCCGTCCGAACGCGGCATCGAGTTCGTCGACCCAACGATCCGCCGCCACCATGTCGTCATCGGCGATGTGGTCCCAGACGTCCAGGATGTCGAGCGCCGCCAGCGGGCGCCGAACGACGGTTGCCACTGTGGGCCGGTTAGGCTGCCTTGCGCGCTCGCCGCGCAAGGGCATCGGACTTCATCTTGGACGCACTCCAGGGTTGTGACGCCCCGCTGGCCAAGCCTTCGCGGATGTCCTCCCGAAGCTGTTCGAGCTTGGCCGCGCGAACTCGGTCCTGCTCGTCCATCAAGCGCAGCGCTTCGCGAACGACCTCGCTGGCCGAGGTGTACATGCCCGACGCCACCTTGGCACGGACCAGTTCCTCGAGCTGCGGGGTGAGATTGACGTTCATGCCCACAGTGTGGCCTCCAGGATTGGGGATTCCCAGCATATCAAAAAGTGTCAAAGATGGACATCCGACGCCTGGCAGCGTCGGCGCCAGGGCGGCGGCGCCGAGCCGCCAAACGAGGAGTCCGCCATGGACACCACAACCGCGACCCGCACCCACCGCGAGCCTTGGAACAAGGGCAAGCTCGTCGGACAGAAGGCGCCGTTCAAGCTCAAGGACATCTGGGCGCTGAGAGTGCGCCTGCAGATGGAGAGCCGAGTACGCGAACTGGCTCTGCTCAACTTGGGCATCGACAGCAAGCTGCGAGGCTGTGACCTGGTCGCGCTGAAGGTGCGCGACGTGTGCCATGGTGACCAGGTCGCCTCTCGGGCCATTGTCATGCAGCACAAGACGCAACGCCCGGTGCAGTTCGAGATTACGCAGCCGGCAAGGGAGGCAGTGCGAGCCTGGATCAGGCAGGCCGCGCTGAAGCCCGACGACTACCTCTTCCCGAGCCGCTTGCACGACTCACCGCACCTCGGGACCCGGCAGTACGCGAGGATCCTCGGCCACTGGGTTGACGAACTGGGCCTGGATCGGGCCGAATATGGAACGCACTCGATGCGCAGGACGAAGGCAACCTTGATCTACCGGCGCACCAAGAACCTACGCGCCGTCCAGTTGCTGCTCGGGCACTCCAAGCTCGAGTCGACGGTGAGATACCTCGGAATCGAGGTCGATGACGCGCTCGAGATCTCCGAGCAGACCGAGGTCTGAGGTCTCCAACAGCGGCCGCACCGTCAGCCGTGTCGGCGCGGCCGCCTTCCTCAATGTCGGCTACGTGGCGTGCAAGTGGAGTGGCGGTCCCGGCCACAACGCGACATTCGTCACCGTCGGCTGGGCGCAACTCCGTTTGGCAGCAGCTCATCGAGGCGGATCCCAATCAGGGCATCCCTGTCAGCCACCGAAAGAACAAGGTCTACTGCGACTAGGACACCAACAGCCCAAGCATCCCGTGGGTTCGGCTCGACGACCTCGATTTCAAGACATGCTCAGGCTCGCGCAAGCTGCAGCTCCACTGGAACCCGGCCGTCGCCGGCGATCCGACGCGCAACTTCAAGCCGGCGGCACTGTTCAGGTTCCTGGTGCCCAAGGAGTGCGGGGGGGCCGCGCGACGTTTCTTGTATGGTTCATGCATGCCCACGCCAAGCCGTGCCACGGCCACTCGTTCCGGACGCCCGCTCGTGCCGCTGCCCGACAGCGTGCGCAACCTCGACCTGCACCATCTGGCCGTGCTCGGGCTGCTGCTGCAGGAATGCAGCGTGTCGCGCGTGGCCGCGCTGACCGGCAAGGCCCAGCCGGCCATCAGCCGTGACCTGCGGCGCCTGCGCGAAGTGCTGGGCGATCCGCTGCTGGTGCGCAGCGGTGCACGGATGGTGCCAACCGAGCGTGCGCTCGCACTGCGCGCGCCGTTGCAGGAGATCCTTCATCAGGTGGCCCGCATCGAGGTCGACACCTCGTTCGACCCCGCCAGCGCGCAACGCGAGTTCCGGATCGCTGTGGCCGACTGCTTGTGTGCCACGTTCTTCCCGGCGCTGGTCGCGCGCATCACCGCAGCGGGGACACGCCTGCGCGTCCTGATGCGCCTCATCGATCCTGCCTTCGACGTGGCCCAGGCGCTGGAGGAGGGGCAGCTCGACCTGGTGGTGAACAACAGCCCCAATCCACGCGAAGACCTGCGCATGGGTCCGCTGTACACGGACGAGGTGGTCTGCCTGATGCGCCGCGACCATCCCGCGTCGCGCCATGCCTCGTTGTCGCTGGCCCGTTACCTGAACCTGCAGCACCTGGCGCCGTTCCCGAGTTCCAGCCGCGACCTGGGGCCTGTGGACGGTGTGCTGGCCAAGACCGGCTACAAGCGGCGCATCGCCGCCACGGTGCCTGAGTTCAATCTGGTGCCCTGGGTGCTGCTGGACACTGACCTGGTCTTCACCACCGGCCGGCGCTTCGCCGAGCACTATGCCCGCCAGCTGCCGCTGATGGTGCGCCCGGCGCCGGCCGAGTTTCCGCCGATGCGCTTCTACCAGCTATGGCACGAGCGCAATCACACGAGCGCCTCCAACCTATGGCTGCGCACGCAAGTGATCGCAGCGGCCCGGCCGGAGCCTGCATAACAAAGCGGTTATCGGGCGCATAACGGCCCCGGGTCTTCCGCAGCGCGGGGACGGCTTCGATACTGATCTGCATCAAATCCGCTGCAGGAGAAGCCGCATGAAGGTTGTCGGGACACACCGCGCCAGGTCACTGGTCGCCGCGCTGCTGGCCGGCTTGACCGCCACGGCGGTTCAGGCGCAGGACAAACTGACCTTCCTGACCAGCTGGCGGGCGCAGTCCGAGCATGGTGGCTACTACCAGGCGTTGGCCAAGGGCTACTACAAGGCCTGCGGGCTGGACCTGAACATCCGCCAGGGCGGCCCGGGCGTCGACCCCAAGCAACTGCTGGTGACGGGCGCGGTGGACATGCTGATGGCGTCCTACAGCGACACCGTCTTCCAGCTCGTGCAGGCGGGCTTTCCGGCCAAGGCGGTGATGGTGGGCTTCCAGCGCAACCCGCAGATCCTGATGACCCACGAGGGCAACGGCATCGACAAGCTGGAAGACATGAAGGGCAAGCCCATCATGATCGCCACCGGCTCGCGCACCACCTTCTGGCCCTTCCTGCGCGCCAAGTACGGGTTCACGGACACACAGATACGGCCCTACAGCGGCCAGATCGGCCCTTGGATGGCCGACACGGGCGCCATCCAGCAGGGGCTGGTGACCAACGAGCCCTTCCGGGTGAAGAAGGAGACCGGCAAGTCACCGAAGGTCTTCTTGCTGTCGCACGGCGGATACCAGTCCTACGGCTCGGTGATCGTGGTACCGCAGGCTCTGATCGACGGCAAGCCGCAACTGGTCCAGTGCTTCGTCAGTGCGTCACGCAAGGGCTGGTCCGAGTTCCTTGCCGACCCGTCGGCCGCACTGCCGCTGATCCGCAAGGACAACCCCGACAACCCGGATGACCTGGTGGCCAACACGCTGCAGGTACTCAAGGCCGAGAAGATTGTCGAAGGCGGTGATGGCGTACCCATCGGTGGCATGACCGAGACCCGCTGGAAGGCGCATGCCGAGATGCTGGCCGAGGCGGGCCTGCTGCCGGCCGGCTTCGATGTGAAGCAGGTCTACACCACGCAGTTCCTGCGCTGACGCCACCTGGAGGTTCCGCCATGCTCGCCACCCGTCAACCCGTGTTGCGCCGCTTTTGGTATGCCGTGATGCCGCAATCCCAGCTGGCCGACGGCAAGCCCCATGGCTTCACGCTGCTGGGCGAGAAGATCGTGCTGTGGCAGCGGGGCGACGGCAGCATCGCCTGCCTGAAGGATCGGTGCTGCCACCGCACGGCACAGTTGTCTCTGGGTTTCCTGGAGGGCGACCATGTGGTCTGCGGCTACCACGGCTGGACCTTCGAAGGCGGTGGGCGCTGCGTGCGCGTCCCGCAGCGCCCAGCAGGGCAGCCTATTCCCTCGAGCTACTGCGTACCCGCCTTCCGTGCCGAGCCGCGCTACGGCTATATCTGGGTGGCGCTGGACGAGCCGCTGACGGGCATCCCCGAGCTGCCCGAGCACGGACGCGATGGCTGGCGGCAGATCGAGCAGTTCTACGAACCATGGAACATCGGCGCCCTGCGGCTGATGGAGAACTCCTTCGATTCGGCGCACATCGCCTATACCCACCGCGGTACCTTCGGAGACATGTCGCGGCCGGAGACCACCCCGGCCGAGATCACCCCGGCGGAGTTCGGGTTCTTGTCACGCGTGGCCTCACCGGTGGCGGTGCGCGGCGAGATCGCGCAGCAGGTGGTGCGAACGGACAGCAGCACCAGCGAGCGCCGCATCGAATCGATCTGGTACATGCCCTTCGTGCGGCGCAGCGCCATCCGTTACCCGCATGGCGTCGAGCACGTGATCATCACCTGCGCCACGCCGATGGACGACCAGCGCAGCATGATCGTGCAGTGGGCTTACCGCAACGACACCGAGGCGGAGACACCAGCCGCCCAGATCATTGCTTTCGACCGGGCCGTGACGCTCGAAGACAAGCTGATACTGGAGAGCACCGACCCCGACGTGCCGCTGGCTGTAGCCGAAGGCGAAGAACTGCACATGGGCTCTGACAGACCCGGTCTGTTGATGCGCCGGATGCTCGGGGAGTTGCTCGCTCGGCACGGCGAGACCGAACAGCGGCGGACCGCGTGAGCAGCCCGTCCAGCTCCGCTGCGCTGCCCGCGGCCGCCCCGCCGCGCGCCGTGGCGACCCGCAAGGTTGCGCGGCGGGCGCCACGCGACCCACGGCTGGTGGTCTTGCCGCTGCTGGCGGGTCTGGCCTTCTTCGGCGGTTGGGAATTCCTCGTGCGCACGCTGGGGGTGTCCAAGTTCGTGCTGCCGCCGCCCAGCCTGATCGCCAGCACGCTGGTGACCGACGCACCGGTCCTGCTGAAGGCACTGGCCTTCACCGCCACCATCACGTTGTCGGCTTTCGTTCTGGCCTGCATCAGCGGCCTGGTGTTCGGCGTGATCCTGACGCAGAGCCGACCGCTGGAGATGGCGTTGTGGCCCTATGCGGTCATTCTTCAGGTGACGCCGGCGATGGCCATCGCGCCCTTGATCTTGATCTGGGTGGGCCTGGACCGAGCCTGGCTGGCGCTGCTGTTGCTGGCCTGGATCATCGCCTTCTTTCCGATTCTGTCGAATACCGCGCAGGGACTGCGCAGCGCCGACCATGGGCTGCGCAATGTCTTCGAGCTGTACGGAGCCTCGCGTTGGAAGACTTTCCGCTACCTGCAGCTGCCCACCGCGCTGCCGTACATCCTGTCTGGCGTCCGCATCTCCGCAGGCCTGTCGCTGATCGGGGCCGTGGTCGCCGAGTTTGTAGCCGGCAGCGGCAGCGCCACCGGCTTGGCCTGGACCATCGTCGAGGCGGGCGGTGCCCTGAACGTGCCACGCATGTTTGCAGCACTGTTCCTGCTCTCGGCCTTCGGCATCGGCATCTGGTACGCGATGGCCTTCGTGCAGTGGTGGCTGCTGCACCGCTGGCACGAGAGTGAAGCGCGACAGGAGAACTGAGCATGGTTCCACTGCCGCGCCGACGTTGGGCTGATATGAGCACGCGCGAGTTCGACGCGTTGCCGCCGGACACCGTGGCCGTATTGCCGGTGGCCGCCATCGAGCAGCATGGCCCCCACCTGCCGGTGTGCGTCGATGCCTGTCTGAACGAAGGGGTGGTGGAGCGCGCGATTGCCGCACTGCCCGCGGCGCTGCCGGTCACCTTCCTGCCGATGCTGCCGGTGGGCAAGAGCGACGAGCATCTGGCCTTTGCCGGCACGCTGAGCCTGTCTGCCGAGACATTGCGCAGGCTGTGGACCGAGGTGGCCGAGTGCGTGCACCGGGCCGGCATCCGCAGGCTGGTGCTGCTGAACTCGCATGGCGGGCAGCCGCAACTGATGGATATCGTGGCCCGCGACCTGCGGGTCCGGCTCGACATGTTCGTGGTCTGCGCGTCGACCTACGGGCTCGCGCGCCTGCCGCCATTGTTCGGGCCGGCCGAGGAACGCCATGGCATTCACGGCGGCGCCAGCGAGACCTCGCAGATGCTGGTGCTGCGGCCGGACCTGGTGGCGATGGAGCAGGCCTGCGACTTCGTTCCGGCCACCGTGGCCCTGGAAGTCGAGTACCGCTGGCTGCGCGCCGAGGGGCAAGCTGTGGGCTTCGGCTGGCAGACCCAGGACTTGCATCCCGCGGGCGCATGCGGCAACGCGCTGGCCGCCGATGCAGCGCTTGGCGCGCAATTGCTGGACGCCGCTGCGCAGGGCCTGGTGCAGTTGCTGGACGAGGTGCACCGTTATCCGCTGGCGCGACTGGTGTCGCGCAGGGCCGCGCCATGAGCGCAGCACGGCCCTTGGCTGCCCCGCTGGACAGTCGCCCGCTGCTGCGCCTGCGGGGCGTCGACAAGACCTACGCCAACGGCACGCACGCGCTGCAAGGGCTGGACCTCGACATCCGGCCGGGCGAGTTCGTGAGCCTGCTCGGCCCCTCGGGCTGTGGCAAGAGCACGGCGTTGCGGCTGATGGCGGGGCTGGGCGAGCCGAGCGCCGGCGTCATCGACTGGCCGGGTTCCCGTTACGACGCCCGTGGCAAGCCCGAACGCGAGCTCGGCTTCGTCTTCCAGGACGCCACGGTGATGCCCTGGGCCACGGTGGCCGACAACGTGTACCTGCCGCTGCGCCTGCAGGACCGGCCGCGGGCCGAGGTGGCAGAGCGGGTGGCCGAGGTGCTGGCGCTGGTGGGGCTCTCGCGCTTTGGCGAAGCCTATCCGCGCGAGCTGTCCGGTGGCATGCGCATGCGCGTATCGATTGCCCGGGCGCTGGTCACGCAGCCGAAGCTGCTGCTGATGGACGAGCCCTTTGCCGCCCTGGACGAGATCACCCGCCACCGCCTGAGCGACGACCTGCTGGCCATCCGCGAACGGGTCGGCTGCACCGTCGTCTTCGTGACCCACAGCGTCTACGAGAGTGTCTACCTGTCCAGCCGCATCATCGTGCTCGCCGCGCGGCCCGGCCGCATCGTGGGCGAGATCGGCATCGACGAGCCCTATCCACGTCGCGGTTTCCGTCTGGTGCAGGCCTATGCGAAGCACTGCGCTGCAGTGTCGGGGCTGCTGGAGGAGGCGATGCGGCAGGGCGGCGAACCCGACGAGGAGAACGAGGCATGAACCGACGGTCCGACAGCGCCATGCAGGCCCTCGGGAGCGCGCCGCACAACCGATGGCATGTCGACGCCGAGCATGCCGACCTGGTGCGTCCGCTGCGCCCGGCGCGGCCCGTGTCGTTGCCTGCGCAACCGCAGCATCTGCGCTTCGATCTCGCACGCAGCGCAATCCTCGTTGTGGACATGCAGAACGACTTCTGCCACGCCGATGGCTGGCTGGCCTCCATTGGCGTCGACGTACAGCCGGCGCGCACGCCGATTGCACCGCTGCAGCGTCTGCTCCCGGCGCTGCGTGCGGCCCATGTGCCCGTGCTGTGGGTCAACTGGGGCAACCGCCCCGACAAGTTGAACCTGAGTCCGTCGCTGCTGCATGTCTACAAGCCGCATGGCACCGGCTGCGGTCTGGGCGATGCGCTGCCAAACGGCGCCGCGGTGCTGCAGGCCGGCAGCTGGGCCGCCGCGGTGGTGGACGAGCTGGCGCCACAACCTGAGGACATTCGTGTCGACAAGTACCGCATGAGCGGGTTCTGGGACACCCCGCTGGACGCCATCCTGCGCAACCTGGGCGTGCGGACCTTGCTGTTCGCCGGCGTGAATGCCGACCAGTGCGTGCTGTGCACCTTGCAGGACGCGAACTTCCTGGGCTACGACTGCCTCTACATCGAGGACTGCTGCGCCACGACCTCTCCGGACTACTGCCTGCAGGCCACGCTGTACAACGTGCGCCAGTGCTTTGGCTTCACGCTGCAGTCCGAAGCCCTGACACGCGCTTTGGCAGACGGGGGTAGGGAGTGATCGCGCCGGCACTGAAGCGGCGGATGGTGGACTGCCCGGCCTGGCGCATCTCACCGCAGGACAGCAACTACATGGCGCTGGTGTTCGACCCGCGCGACGATGGTTGCGGTCTGGTGGCTGTCCTGGAGATCTTCGAACCGGCAGGCCGCACGCCGCCGAACGTGCACCTGCAGGCGTCCGAATTCTTCTTCGTCCTGCATGGCGAAGGCCGCGCCCGCGCCGGTGGCGACTGGTTACCCCTTGCTGCCGGAGACGCGCTGATGGTGAGGCCCGGCGTCGAGCATGTCATCGAGAACACCGGCCCCGGTAAGCTTTACTGCTTGACAGTCATGTCGCCGGACGAGGACTTTGCCCGGGCTGTGCGCGAAGGCACTCCCGTGCAGTTGGACGCAGCCGATCGTCGCGTGATTGGCGGGTTGGTCGATTAGGGACCACGATCGCTGGATGAATCCTTGCAGGTCTGCGGCGAAGGGCAAGAGCCCAAGAGGCGTGAACGCAGCAGATTGGGCTGGACAGATCGGCAAGCAGTGACTGCTTCGCGGATGCCAGTTGCTTTCACGGAATGCGGCTGTGGGTCGAGATGTTGAGGCCATCGCCTCGACGATCAGCCGTTCAGTACGCGTTCGATCCCATGACTGCTGACTGCATCGACGGCGACCTGGCAGTCCCGGCCAGTAGCCGACGTCGCTGAACGGCTGCTCGGGCTCCAAGCTTGAATCGACGGTCCGATACCTCGGCATCGAAGTCGATGACGCCCTCGAGATTTCCGAGCAGACCGAGATCTGATCGTTCGCACGACATGCCGCCCCATCTCACTGCAGGGGCGGCAGAGGCCGAGCGGCTGTGCGCTGCTTCCGGAGGTTCGCAGAAAGCAGTTGCGAGGTCCGATCACCCGAGACGGAGATCGGACCGATGAAGAAGCGATACACCGAGGAACAGATCATCGGCTTCCTGCGAGAGGCCGATGCCGGGCTGCCGGTCAAGGAACTGTGCAGGAAGGATCGCTTCAGCGAGCGGAGCTACTATGCTTGACAGGTCAAGTTCGGCAGCATGAAAGTGTCGGACGTGCAGCACCCGCTAGCCTTGCCCAGCGACGCCGTCGCAATTGCCGCCTCAAGCCCGGCGCCCGGCACCAATCCAACTTCACGCGAAACGACATCAGCATCGTACCTTCGAGCGGCAGCAACCTCGCCACCGCTCTGTCATTGAATGCCTGTCCGCATCGAGCCAACTCCGTCCTACATCGCTGTGGCCGGAGTCGTTCTGTAGAGCCGTTGACCGCTCTGACGCCCTGGGGGGGCCTGGAGCGCGGCGTACGCGCGAGCGAGCTCCTGCACGCCCGCATCGATCAGGTTGCCGGGTATGGCGGCGTACCCCAAGCGCAGGTAGGACTGGCTGGCTGCTGATGACTTCCTGAAGAATATATCGCCGGGCTCGATCAGCACGCTGCGCGCCGCGCAGCTCTCCGTCAGTGCCCGCGAATTCAGCCCGGCCGGTCCCTGTATCCAGGCGCCCGAGCCACCCTGTGACGGCATGATGTGGAACTGTGGCAGGTGCTTGGCAAAGGCCCGCGTCAGCAACTCGCGCCGCTCGCGGTAGGTCACGTTGAGCTTGCGGATGAATGCGTCATGGTGGCCCTGCGCGATGAACAGGCTGGCCGTGTGCGCGTTGTTGGCGGGGGTGTGTCGGATGATCAGGCGCCTCAGGGCACGCAGCTCGCGGATCAACTCGGCGGGCGCCACGATGTAGCCGATGCGCAGCCCGTGCGCGAGGGTTTTGGACAGGCTGCCAAGATAGATGACCCGTCCGTCCGTATCGAGACTTTTCAGCGCGGGAAGTGGGCGACCAAAGAAGTTCAGTTCACTCTCGTGATCGTCTTCGAACAGGACGATGTCATGCTTCTTGGCAAAGGCGAGGATCTCCTGCCTGCGTGTCAAGGGCATGGTGACGGTGGTGGGGCACTGATGGCTGGGCGTCACGTACGCGTAGGCACACTGCGCCATCGCTCGCGAGGCAATCAATCCATCCGTATCGATGGGCAGCGATTTGACATGGTCTGACCGCAGCATGAAGTTGTTCCGCGCGTCCGGATAGCCAGGATCCTCGATGCCGACAGGCGTCTTGCGGTCCAGCAGCACGTTGGCCAACAGGTAGCACGCCATCTGCGCACCGGCGGTCACCAGGATCTCGTCGCGCTTGGCCATGATGCCGCGCGCGGGCAGCAGCCGGTGCTGTATCTGGTCCAGCAAGGGCTCATAGTCCCTGTTGATGTGATCCTGCGCCCACTTCCGGACTGCCGGCGCAAACAAGGCCTGGTGGGCGCAGGCGCGCCAGTCTCTCAAGGGCACCAAGCTGTGGTCAAACTGGCCATAGACGAAGGGATAGGCAAAGTCCTGCCAGTTGGCCGGCTTGACGATGTTGCGCTGATCCCGTGCACGCGATCGCAGTCGCGCTTCCCATTGCACGTCCGTGGGTCCGGGCACAGGAACTGATGACTGCACAGCCTGGCCGAGCAGGATGTCGCCATTGACCACCAGGCCACTGCGCGCAGCGGCAATCAGGAAGCCCTTGTCCACCAGCACCTGCAGCGCCAAGGAGACCGTGTTTCGCGACAGACCCAGGGCTGAGGCCAAAGCTCGGCTGGTGGGCACCTTCGCGCCTGCAGGCACCAGTCCCATCAGGATGGAGTGAACCATCATCTCCTTGACCCTGCCTTGAAGTGTGCTGCTGCTGCCCGAGAACTGCGGGAACAGCTTGGTCCAGATGTCGGTGATCTCCTGCTTCTGCCTCATGGCGCGGTCCTTTGAGTGCAGCCGAAGCTTGCACCGTTTTCTGGCTCCATGCACCGTGTTCGATGCATGGAGCCACTTGCATCGCCATGCTTTGGTGCGCGGATGCGGGCCCTGTCGAGGCCGTGCGAGCGGCTGAATTCTGGCACCAAAGCTATGCGATTCTGGCTCTATTTGGAAACGGGTCTTGTGCCTAGCATCCGCCCGGTTCATCGGCTTACACGCGGATGAACCAGCGCCAATCCCCTAACTACTGCAAGCCTTTTTTCCGGATGAACACCATGAAACGTCTCGTCAAGTCATTGATCATCGGCACGGCTTTCACCTTCGCCATGGTCACCCAGGCGGTTGCACAAACCAAGGTGGTGATTGGTCATTTTGGCGATCCGCTTCCCTACAAGGCGCTCATTGCCGATGGCAGCCTCGAGAAAGCCACCGGCTGGAAGATCGAGTGGCGGCAGTTCGCCTCTGGCGCAGAAGTCAACGCGGCCATGGCCTCGGGTGGCATCCAGATCTCCGAAATCGGATCTTCCCCGCTGTCAGCCGGCTTGAGCTCTGGATTGCCTTATCAGATGGTCTCTGCAGGCAAGGTCATCGACAGCTCCGAGGCCTTGGTCATCCGCAACGGCTCAGGCATCGAGAAACCCGCCGATCTCAAGGGCAAGCGCATTGCGGTGCCGATCGGCTCCACTGCCCACTACTCGCTCATGGGCGCACTGAAGATGAACAACATGACCGAGAAGGACATTGTCCTTCTGGGCATGTCGCCCGCCGAGATCGCTGCGGCATGGGCACAAAACGCCATCGACGCGGCTTTTGTCTGGGTGCCCGTTCAGACGAAGCTGCGCGAAAACGGCAAGGTGATGTACACCGCGGGCGAGGTGGCAAGAGCGGCGGGCTTTCACACCTTCAACGCATGGGTCGTGAACAACAAGTTCGCATCGGAGAACCGCGACGGCCTGGTCAAGTTCCTGAGGGCCATGTTCGAGATCAATGCGGACTACCACAAGAACAAGGCCGCATGGAATGCAGACTCGCCGAAGGTCAAGGCCGTCGCGGCGAGCGTGGGTGTGTCGCCGGCTGCGGTCGTCCCCATGCTGGACGGCACGATCTACCCCGACGCCGAGCTGGCCATGTCCGCTGATTGGATGGGCGGCGGCGCAGCCAAGACCATCAAGGGCACCGCTGAGTTCCTGAAGAGCGCAGGTCGGATCAACAAGACCGCGGACGACTACAACCAGTTCGTCAATCCTGAGTTCGCCAAGGCGGCTGCAGGCAAGTAAGCCAAGCGTTGTGCCACCCGTGCTGACCTGCGCAGGGCAGGTCGGCGCGCCAGCTATCCACTTCAAGGCTGCCGATGACTGCTCTTGCCATCCGGAACGTGTCTGTGTTCTATCCGGTGAAAGGCAAGCCGCCCGTTCATGCGCTGAAGAACATCAATCTCGAGATCCACGAGAAAGACTTCGTGGTGGCGCTGGGCGCATCGGGCTGCGGCAAGTCCACGCTGCTCAACCTGATCGCCGGCTTCATGGCACCCAGCGAGGGCGCGATTTCCCTGAAGGGCCGACCGGTCACCGGTCCGGGTGCGGACCGGTCGGTGGTTTTCCAGAAGCACGCGCTGCTGCCCTGGCTGAACGTGCTGGACAACGTGGCCTTCGGGTTGAAGATCCAGGGGCACGACAAGGCCAAGCGCGAAAGCATCGCGCGCGAGTTCATCATGCTGCTGGGGCTGGAGCAGTTCGAGCATTCGGCCATCTACGAGCTGTCGGGTGGCATGCAGCAGCGCGTGGGCATTGCCCGCGCACTGACCAGCGACCCGGACATTCTGCTGATGGACGAGCCGCTGGGAGCGCTCGACGCACTGACGCGCGAGCGGGCGCAGGAGCTGATATTGAAGGTGTGGCGCGACACCGGGAAGATGGTGTTCTTCATCACGCACAGCGTGGAAGAGGCGCTGTTCATGGGCACCCGGCTGATCGTCATGTCGCCCCGACCCGGACGCATCTCGCACACCTTTGATCTGCCGTTCAGCCGGCGCTATTTCGAGACGGGCAACGCCCGCGAGATCAAGGCCTCGGCAGACTTCATTGCCTTGCGCGAAACCATCTTGCGGATCATCTTTGCCGACGAGGCCGGAGGCCATGATGAGTGAGGAACGTTCTACTCGCGGCGATGGCTTCCTGGCTGGCCTGATGAAGGCCAAACCCGCGAAGCCCGGCGAGATCTATGGCGTGCCGGGACAAGGCGAGAGCTTCAGGATCAGCGCGGTCGTGATCGTGATGCTGATCTCCTTCTGGGCCTTCGTCACCTATGCGGGCTACATCAAGCCGCTGTTCCTGCCTTCGCCCATGGGCGTGGTGTACGCCCTTTTCGAGGTGATGAAGGAAGGCTTCACCGGGGTCAGCTTCTGGGAACACATCTGGGTGAGCACGTTGCGGGTCTTCGGGGCGTTCCTGCTGGCATGTGTGATTGGCATTCCGCTGGGCATCGCGATGGGCATGAGCCCGGTCGCCCGTGGCATCTTCGACCCGCCCATCGAGTTTTACCGCCCGATTCCGCCTTTGGCTTATTTGCCGCTGATGATCATCTGGTTTGGCATTGACGAGTTGTCCAAGGTCCTGCTGATCTTCTCTTCCGTGCTGGCGCCGATGGTCCTGGGTGCCCGGGCCGGCGTGAAGTCGGCCGCGATCGAGCAGATTCATGCCGCCTATTCATTTGGCGCCACCCGCTGGCAGGTGATCCGCATGGTCATCTTGCCGTCGGCCATGCCGGAGATCTTCACCGCGATGCGCGTGGGCATCGGTTTTGGTTGGACGACGCTGGTCGCGGCCGAGATGGTGGCGGCCACCTCGGGCCTGGGCTATATGGTTCTGTCCGCGTCTCGGTTCCTTCAGACGCCCATCGTCATCATGGGGATCGTGGTGATTGCTGCGATTGCCTACGCCTTTGACCATCTGGTGCGCTTTGTGGAACGGCGCGTGGTGCCCTGGAAGGGCCGCGGCTGATCCGGTTGGCCTTGAATCCGTTGATTTGAAGGTTCTGTTCCATGACGACCGAGTATCTGAAGAAGGCTCCGCCGCGGCAGGAGTCGATCGACACCACGACCTCCGAGACCGTGGAGCGTCTGCTGGCCGACATCCAGCGCAACGGCCGTGACGCGGTGGAGAAGTATGCGCGTGAGCTCGACGGCTGGCATGGCCCGATCGTGCTGGGCGAGGATGACTTCGCCCAGGCCAGCCGGGCGCTGTCGCAGGGTGTGAAGGACGACATTGCTTTCGCGTATGCGCGCGTCCGGGATTTCGCGTTGCGCCAGCGCGAGTCACTGCACGAGTTCGAGGTCGAGCTGATCAATGGCCTGGTGGCCGGGCAGAAGCTGATTCCGGTGAACACCGCCGGCTGCTATGTGCCCGGTGGGCGCTATGCGCACGCCGCCTCCGCGATCATGAGCGTGTGCACCGCCAAGGTGGCGGGTGTGCGGTACATCGTCGCGACATCGCCTGCGCACAAGGAGGCGGGCGTGAATCCTGCCATCCTGCACACCATGAAGCTGTGCGGTGCCGACACCGTGCTGGCCCTGGGGGGCGTGCAGGGCATCGCGGCCATGGCCTTTGGCCTGTATTCGCCCAAGCCGGCCGACGTGATCGTGGGCCCGGGCAACCGCTTCGTGGCCGAGGCCAAGCGCACGCTGTTCGGCCGGATCGGCATCGACGTGGTGGCTGGCCCGACCGAGTCGGCCATCATTGCCGACGACACAGCCGACGCCAATGTGGTGGCGGCCGATCTGGCCGGCCAGGCCGAGCACGGCCCCGATTCGCCGGTATGGCTGTTCACATCGTCCCGCGAACTTGGCTTGAAGGTGATCGACCTCATGCCCTCTGTCATTGCCGCCTTGCCAGACCTGGCGCGCCAGGCGGCCACTGCCGCCTGGCGTGACTATGGCGAAGTGGTGCTGGTCGATAGCCGTGAAGAGATGGTCGAGATCAGCGACGAGTACGCGCCTGAGCATCTGCAGGTGCTGGCCAAGGACCTGGACTGGTGGTTGGCCCGGCTGACCAACTATGGTTCGCTGTTCCTCGGTGAGGAAACCACCGTTGCCTACGGCGACAAATGCGCCGGCCCCAACCATATCCTGCCGACCCGAGGCGCCGCACGCTACTCGGGCGGCCTGAGCGTGGGCAAGTTCATCAAGACCGTGACCTGGCAGCGGCTGACGCGCGAAGCGTCTCGCACCGTGGGTCAGGTAGCCGCGCGCATCTCGCGTCTGGAGGGCATGGAAGGCCACGCGCGCACTGGCGATGTGCGGCTGCAGAAGTATTTCCCCAAGGAAAGCTTCGACCTTGGCGCGCTCGACGGCCATCGGCGCTGAGGGCCGCATCATGAACACCGCCAAGCTGGAACTCGATCTGACGCAGCAGGAGCCGATCCCGCCGGCTGGCGTCGACGCCGCTCTGGCGCTGATGGCCAGCGGCAAGCTACACCGCTATGGCGAAGTCGGCGGCAAGCCGAGCGAAGTGTCCGCGCTGGAAGTCGAATTCGCCAAGGAGCTTGGCGCCACCTACTGCGTGGCCTTGAATTCCTGCGGCGCATCGTTGTTCGTCGCGCTCAAGGCGGCAGGCGTGAAGCCGGGCGACGCGGTGCTCTCGAACTGCTTCACGTTGGCGCCCGTGCCAGGTGCCATCGCCCACGCGGGTGCGCGGCCGGTGCTGGTAGACGTGAGCGACGACTACACCATCGATCTGGCTGACCTCGAGCGCAAGGCCGCTGCCAGCGGCGCCAAGACGCTGCTGCTGTCGCACATGCGTGGCCACATTTGCAACATGCACGCGCTGATGGCCATCTGCCAGCGCCACGGTGTGCAGGTGATCGAGGACTGTGCCCACACCATGGGCGCGGGCTGGGCCGGCAAGGCCACGGGCACCTGGGGCAGGGCAGGCTGTTTCAGCCTGCAAAGCTACAAACACGCCAACAGCGGAGAGGGCGGCTTGCTGGTCACCGACGACGCGGACATCGCCGCGCAGGTGATCCTGTTTTCGGGCAGCTACATGCTCTACCGCTCGCACCTCGCACGCCCGGGCGATGAAGTCTTCGAGCGCTGGAAGTACCTCACGCCCAACTTCAGCCTGCGCATGAGCAACCTGGCCGCTGCCATCGCCCGGCCGCAACTCGGCGCCTTGCTGGTCGACCGTTGCAAGCGATGGAACCAACGCTATGCCTGGATCGCGGCGTTGCTCGCGGGCACGCCGCATCTGCGCTTGCCGCAGCGGCCCGCAGACGAGCAGTTCGTCGCCAGCTCCATACAGTTCTCGCTGCTCGATCTGTCGCGCGCACAGATGCAGCAGTTCATCACTGCCTGTGCCGAGCGCGGCGTGCACATCAAGTGGTTCGGCGCCGACGATCCCGTGGGCTTCACCAGCGTCTGGACCCACTGGCGCTATTTCGGCGAACCACAATCACTGCCCAACGCCGAACGTGTGCTCGGCGGCCTGTGCGACATGCGCTTGCCGCTGACACTGTCGCAGGGCGATTGCGAAGCCATCGCTGCCGTCGTGCGCGAGAGCTTGTCTTCCATCGATGGCGGTGTGCCGTGCGCAAGCTGATTCCCAGCCTCTTAGTAGCGTATCTGGTCGCTGCCTGTACCACGCCACCGACGCCGCCCGCTGCCCCGCCCGTGGCTGCTGCGGCCCCGAAGGGCGAAGTCACCGAGGGGCCATCGGTACACAGCGCCGAGTCGCTGCGCAAGTTGATCCAAGAGGCACAAGTGGCACTGCCGGCCGCCGCCACGGGCGGTGCGCCTTACTTCGGCAAGTTCAAGGACCTGCCGGCGGGAGCCACCACGCGGGTGCCCGTAGTGGTGTTTCTGCACGGCTCGTCCGGCCTGGGCCTCAAGGCCATTGGCGAGTGGCAGCAATGGCTGGCGTTGCAGGGCATTGCCAGCATCGCACCCGATTCCTTCGCGCTGGCCGGTCGCCTGAGCTACAAGTCGCCTGTGGACAGGGCTACCTACGAGCGCGTGCATGCGTTGCGCCTGTCCGAAGTGGCGCCTAGCGTGGCGGCGCTCGCCGCCGTGCCCTGGGCCGACACCTCGCGGCTCGTGCTGGCCGGCACCAGCGAGGGCGCCACCAGCGTGGCCCGCCACAGCGGCGCTGGCTTCAAGGGCCGCATCCTCTACGCCTGGAGCTGTGAAGACAACTACTTCACCGCAGCCCACCGCACGCTGCTGCCGCCCGAGCAACCTCTGCTCAACGTCATCAGCCTGACCGACCCGTTCTTTTCGCCGGCCAACCCCTGGTTGGGCAACCCGCAGGCGTTGGGTCATTGCGGCGATGCACTCAAGGCTCACAAGAACGCCACCGTCGTGCTGGTGGCAGGCGCGCCGCACACCCTGTTGATGCTGCCGGCGGCGCGCCACGCGACGGCTGGCTTCCTGCAGGACCTCTTCAAACCCTGATCGTCAAGAAAGACATACCATGAAACTCGCCAAGTTCCCCCGCCTGCGCATCACCCACGGCCCCACGCCGCTGGAGCCGATGAAGCGCCTGAGCGAAGCCCTGGGAGGGCCCAACCTGTGGATCAAGCGCGACGACTGCACCGGTCTGGCCAGCGGTGGCAACAAGACGCGCAAGCTCGAGTACCTGATGGCCGAGGCCGTGCAGCAAGGCGCCGACACCATCATCACGCAAGGCGCCACGCAGTCCAACCACGCGCGACAGACCGTGGCCATTGCCGCCAAGCTGGGCATGCAAAGCCACATCATTCTGGAAGACCGCACCGGCTACACGTTCGAGGACTACAAGCATTCGGGCAATGTCTTTCTGGATCACCTGTATGGCGCCAGCATCAGCGAAGTGCCGGTCGACACCGACATGAACGCGGCGATGGCGCAGCTGGCCGACAAGCTGCGCAGCCAGGGCCGCAGGCCCTACGTCATCCCTGGCGGTGGTTCCAATCCGGTGGGCGCACTCGGCTACGTGACCTGTGCGCTCGAACTCGCCAACCAGGCCAACGAAATGGGCGTGGCCTTCGACTGCCTGGTCCATGCCACCGGCAGTGCCGGCACCCAGGCTGGCCTCGTGGTGGGCTTGTACGGCGCACGCACGCAGATCCCGGTGTACGGTGTCGGCGTGCGGGCGCCCAAGCCGGCGCAGGAAGAGCGCGTCTACAAGCTGGCCTGTGACACGGCCGAGCTGCTTGGCGTGCCGGGCTGCGTGCAGCGCGAGGACGTGTTCGCCAACTGCGACTACGTCGGTCCGGGCTACGGCAAGCCAACGCCGGGCATGATCGAAGCGGTGAAGATGTTCGCCCGGCTCGAAGGGCTGCTGCTCGACCCGGTGTATTCGGGCAAGGGCGCCGCGGGCCTGATCGACCTGTGCCGCAAGGGCCACTTCAAGAAGGGCCAGAACGTGGTGTTCCTGCACACCGGCGGCTCGGTGGGGCTGTACGGCTACCAGCACGCCTTCAAGGACGCTCTGGCGGCATGACGGCGCCTGCGCCGCCGTGCTGCGCTGCACTGCGCGTGCGCACCGCCCCACGCGTCCACGCGCCGGGGCTGGCCGGGAAAGCAAGATGAATTTCAGTCTGGCCGCCGGCCGTGCGGCCTGGTCCAGCGTGTTCCCCGGTGCTGCGGTGGCACTCCTGGTGGGCATGGCCGCTGCCTTTCTGGGCGGCCACTACAAGGGGTCGATGCTGCTGTTTGCGCTGCTGCTGGGCATGGCGCTGAACTTCCTCACCGAAGATAAGCGCCTTGCGCCCGGCATACAGTTTGTGGCCGGCAGCGTGCTGCGCATCGGTGTGGCGCTGCTCGGCCTGCGGCTGACGCTCGAGAATGTGTCTGCGCTCGGCCTACCCACGGTGTTGGCCCTGGCCATTGGCGTGACGGCCACGGTTTTGGCGGGCGTGGCGTTTGCCAGGATGCTGGGGTTGGATCGTGACCTCGGTCTGCTGGCGGGCGGCGCCACCGCGATCTGCGGCGCTTCGGCCGCGCTCGCCATTGCCAGTGTGCTGCCAGAGCGCGAAGGGCACGAGAAGCGCACCACGCTCGTGGTCATCGGTGTCACCACGCTGTCCACCGCGGCCATGGTCTTCTATCCGACCCTAACCGTCTGGCTCGGGTTGGACAGCACCCGGGCCGGCATCTTTATTGGCGCCACCATCCACGACGTGGCGCAAGTGGTGGGCGCCGGCTTCTCGCTGTCGCGCGAAGCGGGCGACGCCGCCACCATCACCAAGCTGATCCGCGTGGCCTTCCTGATGCCGGTGCTGGTGTGCATGGCGATGGTGCTGCGCGGCCGCTCGGCTGGCAGTGGCGGCGCCCCGCTGCTGCCGTGGTTTGCGGTGGTCTTTGCGCTGCTGATGCTGCTCAACAGCACGGGGGTCGTGGCTGTGGCTGTGCAACAGGCGGCGAGCCAGGCCAGCCAGGTGTGTCTGGTCGTTGCTATCGCCGCCGTGGGCTTGAAGACTTCGCTGCGCGACGTGGCCTCGCTCGGCTGGCGCCCGGTGCTGCTGCTGGTGCTGCTGACGCTCTTGCTGGCCATGCTGGCAGCTGCCTTTCTGCATACCTGGCGCTGAGTCTCATACAGGGAGCAAAGACGATGATCGGTGTGATCGGTGGCATGGGCCCCTTGGCCACGGCCGACTTCCTGCACAAGGTGATCGCCGCAACGCCGGCCGAAGACGACGAGCAGCACGTGCCGCTGCTCATCAGCAACGACCCGCGCATCCCTCGGCGCCCGGCGGCCATCCTGCAAGGCGGCGAGTCACCTCTGCCGCGCCTGCTCGAGATTCGCGACCGCCTGATCCAGGCTGGCGCGACCGCGCTGGTGATGCCGTGCAACACCGCCCACCACTGGCATTCCGATCTCCAGCGCGGCTGCACGGTGCCGTTTCCTTCGCTCATCGACATCGCCTGCGACGCCGCGGCTGCACGCACGACCGAGAGCGCTTGCATTGGCTTGGTTGCGACCCGGGCGACGCTGGCCGCAGGCTTGTTCGACGCCGCCCTGGCCGCCCGGGGCCGGCGGGTATTGCGCCCGACCGACGCGACGCTCGACACGGCCATGCTGCCGGCGATTGCGCATGTCAAGGCGGGGCGCCTCGCACAGGCCGGACCGCTGATGGCCCAGGCGGTCCAGGGCTTGTTGGACCACGGCGCCGACTTGGTCGTATTGGCCTGCACCGAAGCGCCGATAGCACTGGCTGCCGTTCCCGGTGATCTGCAAGGGCAGTGTGTAGATTCGACTCTGGCGTTGGCCGAAGCCACCGTGAGGTTGTGGCAGCAGTCCGCTGCGGGCAGCGCACTGCGCGGGGCTTGATGGGTCTCAGCGGTACCAAGCGGAATGCTGGACCGCTGCTGAGCCCACTGGCAGGTCTGGCGCATGCGTCGGTCCGATCGGCGGCTACGCGCAGAGCAAGAGATGCCGTTAGCGCGGATCAAGAGAAGGCATCGAAATCCCGTCGGCCGCTGATTGATGCACTTTGGGATCCCTCAGCCGCTCGACTACCCCGGCAACTGCTGGTCAACCCAGTCACGAATCTGCCATTCGCGTATGACCGCTCATGGCCGAGACTGCCTATTCACGGCCGCACCGCGAAGGTGAGTGCGACCCATTGATTGCGGACTTATGCTTTGTGTTGTCCGAACTCGCCATGGGTTCGAATCGCCTTCGTCATGATGGCCGAGCCTCTCGCGCAAGCCTTCCCAAGAATTGCGCTTGACGCTCAATCGTGTTTGGGCGGGATCGCCCACCGTGTCCAGCACGCTGCGGAACTTGCTTGGTCAAGGAGCCTTGCAGCGCCAATGAGATTGAACTGCCGACGTCAATTCAGCCAATGCCTTAGCTGGCAATACACCTGTGCACTCGACAGCAGATCGAGATGCCCCGTTTCTTGCACGGTTGCTTGGCGGTCCTCGTCAAACTCGAGGTGGCGATCGAGGTCGCGGTGCTGGCCCAGTGCGCTGGCCACCGGCACAAGACCGTCGCCCAGCAACCGGGCCTTCAGGCCCGAGGCTGACGGTCCAAGGCAGGCTGCAACCGCGTAGCAGCGCGTCCCGTTCGGCAAGCCGA
Organism: Burkholderiales bacterium; assembly: GCA_017302505.1. Classification (GTDB taxonomy): domain Bacteria; phylum Pseudomonadota; class Gammaproteobacteria; order Burkholderiales; family Burkholderiaceae_C; genus Rubrivivax. The sequence continues at coordinate 6,777 of JAFLDH010000024.1, read as the reverse complement.
CCTGGGCACATCGTTGCGTCCCGTCGTCCGCAGGCGATGCGCTCACGATATTGCCCCGCCGCAGGTCGTTGATGCCGGCGCCTGTGGGCATCCGCCTGCCGATCTATCCGGCCAAGGGCTACTCGGTGACGATGCCGGTGAAGGACGCCTCGATGGCGCATAAGGTGTCGCTCACCGACGACGAGTACAAGCTCGTCTTCTCGCGGCTGGGCGACCGACTGCGCATTGCCGGCACCGCGGAGCTCAACGGCTACGACCGCGACCTGAACCGGGTGCGTTGCGAGGCCATCGTGCGGCGCACCGAAGAGCTGTTCCCCGGCGCCGGCGATGCCGAACAGGCGCAGTTCTGGACCGGGCTGCGGCCGGCCACGCCGTCGAACGTGCCGATCATCGGCCAATCGAAGATTGCCAACCTGTACCTGAACACAGGCCATGGCACGCTGGGCTGGACCCACTCCTGCGGCTCGGGCAAGAGCATTGCCCGCATCGTCAGTGGGCTGGCGCCAGAGGTGGACTTCGCGTTTGTCGGCGCGATGCCTCGCACGATCAGTGTAGGTGGCGTCGAGATGCCTGCGTAGTTGACGAACAGCGGTGCGTTGGTCGGCAACCACCCCTCAGCCGACAGGTTGAGCTTGAACGGCGCCTTCTGCCCGACGAGCTTGCCCTTGTTCCACGGCTCGCGAAGAGCAGCACTACCTGTGGTTCCCATGATGGTCTCCCATCGAGTTGAGGGATGCGCAGCATGCGCTTGGTTGCGGCGCTGGCGACCGCCTCCGCTTGTGTCGCCTGTCGTCAGCTCCAGCGACTACGGCTGCGTAGCGTGGCTGCCGTCGTAGCCATTACGCGGTGTCGGGATCGTGCATCCATCCAGGAATGTCTCGATGGCCGTGCAGCACCCGCCAGACGTCAATGCAGTCTGGTCGTTCGACGTAGAAGACGATGTAGGGGTACCGCTTCAGCGGCCATGCGCGAAGGCCCGGCAGATTAAGCTCGTGGGCGTAGCGAGGCGAGCCCGTCGCTGGGTGTCGCCCGACGTGGGCGTATGCGTGCTCGAGCGCGTCGATGAAGCCCAGTGCGACTTGTGCTGTCGCCTCGATCAGATAGTAGGCGACGGCGTCTTCGATGTCCCGTTTGGCCTGCTCGCGCGGGACGACCGCCTTGGCCATCAGCCCTTGGTGCCGGACTTGGTCGACTTGCGCACCCGAGCGCGCAGGCCTTCGAAGTAGCTGGCATCTGCCGGTGCACTCGGCGCCGAAGCCCCACCGGCCATCAGCATGCCGCGAAGTTGCAATCGATCCTGGTCCCGGCGGATGAGCTCGCGCACGTACTCGCTGCTGGTGCCGTAGCCGCGGTGACTGACCTGCTCATCGACAAAGGACTTCAGGGCTTCAGGGAGGGAGATGTTCATCGTGCTCATGTCGCAAGCGTAAGTCGACTGGCAAATTTTGGCAATGCCCGGGGCGGCGGAAGTCTGCGAGGAGGTCGACGACGCGATGCGAACGGCGGCGGACCGTCGTCGAGTGCAACAGGCGGGGAGGGCACGACGATCTGTGGCAATGTTGGCAGTGCGGAGATCCCGACTGCTTGCGGCTCGACGGTCCGCCGCAACGTGTCACCCTCTTGAGGCGTCAATGGCCCTGCGGTCGGCACGGCGGACAGCCCCTGCGTGGGCACGTCGGTTGCCGCATGCAGCGCCGGTTTGATGCGCTGCGCGAGCGCGTCCACCAGCTGCGGGAACCTTGTCAGGAAGCGCTCCAGGCGGTTCTGGTCGTCTTCGTCGTTGCATGAAGCGCCGCCTGGCTATGTCCAGGCGCAGATGCCGTGCGCAAAAAAGTCACTCACGATGGTTTCCCTTCGACACGTTGTTGCGCTCTTGAGGAGCGCGTTCAAGTTGAAGGAAATCCTACGTGCGACCACCGTGCATTTTGTCCTGAGGGACCTACGAAGCTCCCGTTTCTTCGGACGCGTTTCGGTTGCGTCGAAATGATCCGGGTCGATCGGGACCCGAACGAAGTAGACCCCTGTGTTCTTGCGGTATACGCGTGGCGCCCTTTTGCCCGAGTGGACCCCCTGAATGGTCCCCCCGGACGTGACAAACCCCTTGTAAATCATTGATCTACAAGGGGTCTGGGTGTTGGTGGCGCTTCAGGGATTCGAACCCCGGACCTGCGGATTATGATTCCGTCGCTCTAACCGACTGAGCTAAAGCGCCAGCTAAGCCCACAATTATAGCGGGCCTTGTTCCTCCGGCCGCCTTGCCGGCCCCCAGCCCTGCACCCATGTTCAGTTTTTTCAAGAAGAAGGCCCCTGCACCCGCGGTGCCTGCCGACGAGGTGGCCGTTGCGCCCGCAAGCTCCACGGCGCCTGCGCTGCCCGCTGCATTGCCGAGCCCGGCCGAATTGGCTGCCCCAGCGTCCGTGGACTCGGCTGCTGCCGAGCCGCAGCGTGCAGGATGGATGCAGCGCCTGCGCCAGGGCCTGCGCAAGACCAGCAGCGGCATCACGCAGGTGTTCACCGGCGTGCGCATCGACGAGAACCTGTACGAGGAACTGGAAAGCGCGCTGCTGCTGGCCGACACCGGACTGCCGGCCACCGAGTACCTGCTGCAGGATTTGCGCCGCCGCGTCAAGGAACAGAAGGCCACCGACCCCGCGGCGGTGAAGGCGCTGCTGGTGCAGGCGGTGGCCGACCTGCTGCGACCGCTGGAGCACACGCTGGAGGTGGGCCGAAACACGCCCACGGTGATCATGGTGGTGGGCGTGAACGGCGCGGGCAAGACCACCAGCATCGGCAAGCTCACGCGCTGGCTGGCGCAGGCCGACCAGAAGGTGCTGCTGGCCGCGGCCGACACCTTCCGCGCCGCGGCGCGCGAGCAGTTGCTGGTCTGGGCCGGCCGCAACCAGGTGGAGATCGTCAGCCAGCAGGGCGGCGATCCGGCGGCCGTCAGCTACGACGCGGTGGTGGCCGGCAAGGCCCGCGGCTGCGACGTGGTGATCGCCGACACCGCCGGCCGCCTGCCCACGCAGGTGCACCTGATGGAAGAGCTGAAGAAGATCCGCCGCACGATCGCCAAGGCGCAGGACGGCGCGCCGCACGAGGTGCTGCTGGTGGTGGACGGCAACACCGGCCAGAACGCGCTGGCGCAGTTGAAGGCCTTCGACGAGGCGCTGGGCCTGACCGGGCTGGTGGTCACCAAGCTGGATGGCACGGCCAAGGGCGGCGTGCTGGCGGCCATCGCGCGCTGGGGTGCAGAGAAGGGCCGGGTGGTGCCGGTCTACTTCATCGGCATGGGCGAGACGCTCGAGGATCTGCAGCGCTTCGATGCGCTGGAGTTTGCGCAGGCGCTGGTGTCCTGAGCCGTCTCAAGCCGCAGCGCGCGCTGCGGTGGGGGCGGGTTCCAACTCGTCGAAGAAGGCCGAGGCCACCGGCTCGAAGGAGGTGTCCTGCGCCGCAGCGTCGCCATGCACCAGCAGTTCCTCGATCTCGGCCACAGGGATCAACGGCATGGGCCGCGACGAGACCGGCTTGCTCTGGGAGGCCGGCACGGCGCCGCGCTCCAGTACGCTGCCGAGTACGGTCCGCACCTCGGCAGGCGAGGGCAGGCGGTCCTCCTGCCAGACCTGCACCTCGATGCCCGCGGCCTTGAGCACGCGCGCCATGCGCTCGTGGCGGCGGCGGCTGCGCTCGGTCTGCTCGGCAGGGCGGATGTCGATCACAGCCAGCACCCGCGAGCCGGCATTGCACACCAGCAGGTCGGCGCTCAAGCTGCCGACACGCTGCATCCACTCGGCGTGCGAATGCCGGGTCGGCACGCGCAGGAAGCGCGACAGCGGTACCTGCCCCAGCACCAGCAAGCCTGGCAGTGCCTGGCGCAGCAGGTCGTAGGCGCGGCGCTCGGCTACCGTCAGCACGCGCGCCGCTTCCGGCTGCCAATCCTGCACGGTGTCCAGTTCGTCCAGACGTTGCGGCCGGCGCTGTGGATTCGCCAGGCGCCGCCGCCAGAGCAGCAGCGTCAGCAGCAGGGCGCAGCACAGGGACAGGACAGCGATCGGGTCGAATGCCATGGCGTCGGAGGTCCGGGCAGTGGAGCTCCTACGGTAGGCAGCCGTCGCTGCGGCGTCAACGCGGCAGTCGCGACAGTGGTATCAGGGCGTTAAGTTGACGGGGCGGCGGTGCCGCCGTTTGCCAACTATTGCGCAGTTTCGACTGCGTCCTGTGTTCAACGGCCGAACGGGTTGCCGCCGCCGCCCATGCGCTTCATCATCTTCATCAGGCCGCCGCCCTTCATCTTCTTCATCATGCCCTGCATCTGCTCGAACTGGTTGAGCATGCGGTTCACTTCCTGCACCTGCACGCCTGCACCGGCCGCGATGCGGCGCTTGCGGCTGGCCTTGATGAGCTCGGGCTTGCGCCGCTCCAGCGGCGTCATCGAACAAATGATGCCTTCCATGCGGCGCACGTCGCGTTCGGCACGGTCCATGTCGGCGCCGGCTGCCTTGGCGCTCAGCTGGCTGGGCAGCTTGTCCATCAGCCCGGCCAGGCCGCCCATGCTCTTCATCTGCGAAATCTGCGCGAGGAAGTCGTTGAGGTCGAAGTTGCCGCCGCTCTTGACCTTGTCGGCCAGCTTCTGCGCCACCTTGACGTCGACGCCCTTCTGAACCTCCTCGACCAGCGCGACGATGTCGCCCATGCCCAGCACGCGGCCGGCATGGCGCTCGGCGTCGAAGACCTCCAGGCCGTCGATCTTCTCGGACACGCCGGCGAACTTGATCGGCGCGCCGGTCACCTGGCGCACCGACAGCGCGGCGCCGCCGCGGGCATCGCCGTCCAGCTTGGTCAGCACCACGCCGGTCAGCGGCAGTGCGTCCTTGAAGGCCTTGGCGGTGTTGACCGCGTCCTGGCCCTGCATCGCATCGACGACGAACAGCGTCTCGATCGGCTTCAGCGCGGCATGCAGCTCGCGGATCTCGGCCATCAGCGCTTCGTCGATGCCCAGGCGGCCGGCAGTGTCCACCAGCAGCACGTCGAAGTAGTGGCGCCTGGCGTGGTCCAGCGCGGCCAGCGCGATGTCGCGCGGCTTCTGGTCGGGCGCCGAGGGGAACCATTCGGCGCCGGCCTGCTTGGTGACGGTCTTCAGCTGCTCGATGGCAGCCGGGCGGTAGACGTCGGCCGAGACGGTGAGCACCTTCTTCTTGCGCTTGTCGATCAGGTGCTTGGCCAGCTTGGCGGTGGTGGTCGTCTTGCCTGCGCCCTGCAGGCCGGCCATCAGCACGACGGCCGGCGGCTGGGTGGCGAAGTTCAGCTCGGCCACCGGCTTCAGCGCGCCCGCCTCGTCGATCTCGCCCATCGTCGCGGTGAGCTCGCGGTGCACGATGCCCACCAGCGCCTGGCCCGGCGACAGCGATCCCACGACTTCCTGGCCCAGCGCCTTGTCCTTGACGCGGGCGATGAAGTCGCGAACCACGGGCAGCGCCACGTCGGCCTCGAGCAGGGCCATGCGCACCTCGCGCAGCATGTCCTGCACGTTGGCTTCGGTGATGCGCGCCTGGCCGCGCATCGTCTTGACGAGGCGCGACAGCCGTTCGCTGAGGGTGGAGGCCATCTGGGGAGCAGGTCCGCCGCAGGACACGGGGGACGCGAAAGTACACTGTGGCCATGATTTTATCGTCTGCCCCTGCCGCCTTTCCGGGGGCCTGGTTGCTGGCGCTGGCCGCCGTGGCGGCCTATGTGATGGCCGCTTTCCCCGGCCGCGCGGAAGGCCTTCGCCTGCCCACCGCGCTGGGCGTGGGCGTGTTGTTGCATGCGCTGTTGCTGGTGCTGGACATCAGCGGATTGGGCAGTCCCACAGGAGGGGCGCGGCTGGGCTTCGGCCCGGTGGTTTCGCTGACGGTCTGGCTGGTTCTGGCGGTGCATACGCTGGAAAGCCGGCTGGTGCCGCAACCCAGCGTGCGCCGTGTGCTGGCCCTGCTGGGCGCTGCGGCGGTGCTGCTGGCCTGGGCGCTGCCCGGCGAGCCGCAGGCGTTGACTGGCACGCCCTGGGCGCCGCTGCACTGGGTGCTGGGGGTGGGCTCGTACGGCCTGTTTGGCGCGGCCGTGCTCCATGCCACCATGCTGGACGCTGCCGAGACGCGCATGCGCCGGCGCACCGGCGGGCCGCCGAGCGCCTTCGGCATGCCGCTGCTGCAACTGGAGCGGCTGACTTTCCGCTTCGTTGAAGCGGGCTTCGTGGTGTTGAGTGCCGCCCTGATCCTGGGCGCCATGACCACCACGCATTGGCAGTGGACGCACAAGACGGTGTTCTCGCTGCTGGGCTGGGCGGTCATCGGTGCCCTCCTGGCCGGCCGCAAGTTGCAGGGCTGGCGGGGCCGGCGAGCGACGCGCTGGCTCTACGCCGGCGCGCTGTTGTTGCTGCTGGCCTATGCGGGCTCGCGCTTCGTCATGCAGTTCGTACTCGGTCGACCGCTGGACTGACGCCCGTGACTCTGGAATCCGGGGGCCTGCCTTGAAGTACCTGCTCGTCGTGCTGGTGGTGGCGCTGGTCGTTTGGTGGATGTTCCGTCCGCGACGGCCGGCCGCACCACCGGCGGCCAAGGCGCCCCGTCCGGCCGAGCCCGGGAAGCCGCAAGCCATGCTGCAGTGCGCCCACTGCGGCGTGCACCTGCCGCGCGCCGAGGCACTGGTGGATGCACGCGGAGCCTTCTGCTCCGAGGCGCACAGGCTGGCCGGGCCCGGGCCCGGAGCGGGCTAGGGTGGGCCTGGAGCCGCCATGCCCGATCC
>JAFLDH010000239.1 GCA_017302505.1 Burkholderiales bacterium | reverse complement strand
GGCTGGCCGGCGCGCTGCGCGCGCAGCTGCCCGAGGCCGAGTTCTGGCCGCTGGCCGACGCGCTGCTGCAGCCGGCACCGTTGGACCTGCGGGTGAACACCTTCAAGGCCAAGCGCGAGGCGGTGCAGCGCGCGCTGGCCGAGGCCGGCATCGAGGCGGTGCCGACGCCCTATTCGCCCTGGGGCCTGCGCGCGCACGGCAAGCCGGCACTGCAGAAGCTGGAGGTCTTCACCCGCGGCGAGGTCGAGGTGCAGGACGAAGGCAGCCAGCTGCTGGCGTTGCTGACCGACCCGAAGCGGGGCGAGATGGTGGTGGATTTCTGCGCCGGTGCCGGCGGCAAGACGCTGGCGCTGGGCGCAGCGATGCGCAACACCGGGCGGCTGTACGCCTACGACACCTCGGGCCATCGACTCGATGCGATGAAGCCGCGGCTGGCGCGCAGCGGCCTGAGCAACGTGCACCCGGTGCAGCTGGCGCACGAGCGCGATGAGCGCATTAAGCGCATGGCCGGCAAGATCGACCGGGTGCTGATCGACGCGCCCTGCTCGGGCCTGGGCACGCTGCGCCGCAACCCGGACCTGAAGTGGCGGCAGTCGCCGCAGGCGGTGCAGGAACTGCAGGCCAAGCAGACCGCCATCCTGGACAGCGCCGCACGGCTGCTGAAGCCCGGCGGCCGGCTGGTCTATGCCACCTGCAGCCTGCTGCGAGCCGAGAACGAGGACGTGGCCGATGCCTTTGCCGAGCGTCACGCTGCCGATTTCGAGCCGCTGGCGGCCGGCGCGCTGCTGGCGCCGACGGTGGGCGAGGCCGCGGCAGCGCTGGACAGCGCTGGGCGGCTTCGCCTATGGCCGCACCGCCACGGCACCGACGGCTTCTTCGCCGCCGTCTGGCAACGGCGCTGAAGCCCCTGGCGGCTTGATCTGCCGCAACTTCGCTGGCGGAACCGCGAATTGGACCTGCTGCACTAAGTGATTCCCGGCACTTTCTTCGGAAACGGCCGTCTACAATGTGGAATGACCCATTTCTGGGTCGGCAAGGCAAGCAACACAATGGAAATTCTCTCGACGATGCACGACGCCGTGGTCGATCTGCTGGCTCACGGCCTGCTCGGCGCATCGCTTTGGCAGGTGGTGCTGTTCACGTTGGTGACCACGCACATCACGATTGCCGCCGTCACCATCTTCCTGCACCGCTCGCAGGCCCACCGGGCGCTGGAGCTGCATGCGATTCCTTCGCATTTCTTCCGCCTGTGGCTGTGGCTGGGCACCGGCATGGTGACCAAGGAATGGGTGGCCATCCACCGCAAGCACCACGCCAAGTGCGAAACCGTGGACGACCCGCACAGCCCGGTCACCAAGGGCATCAAGACCGTGCTGCTGACTGGCAGCGAGCTCTACCGGGCCGAGGCCAAGGTGCAGGAGACCCTGGACAAGTACGGGCACAACACGCCCGACGACTGGCTGGAGCGCAACCTGTACAGCCGCTACACCTGGCAGGGCGTGGGCATCCTGCTGGTCATCGACCTGCTGCTGTTCGGCGCGCTGGGCGCGGCGGTGTGGGCGGTGCAGATGGCCTGGATCCCGGTCACCGCGGCCGGCATCATCAATGGCCTGGGCCACTGGTGGGGTTATCGCAATTTCGAGGCGGCCGACGCGTCCACCAACATCTCGCCGTGGGGCATCCTGATCGGCGGCGAAGAGCTGCACAACAACCACCACACCTATCCGACCTCGGCCAAGCTGTCGGTCAAGCCCTACGAGTTCGACATCGGCTGGCTCTACATCCGGCTGATGGAAATGGCCGGCCTGGCCAAGGTGCGCAAGACGCCGCCGCAGCTGAAGCTGGGCGAGGTGCGCCCGGTGGCCGACAACAAGACGCTGGAGGCGATCATCGCCAACCGCTACGAGGTGATGGCCAACTATGCGGCCGAACTGAAGCGGGCCTGCGCGGCCGAACTGGCGCGCATGAAGGCGCAGGGCACCGCCAGCAGCGCCAGCTGGAAGAGCATGACCGCGGCCAAGCGCTGGCTGCACCGCGATGCCGACAAGATCCCGCAGGGCCAGAAGCCGCTGCTGGCCAAGGCCGTGGGCGACAACCCCGCGCTGGGCAAGCTGGTGGCCATGCGCGAGGAACTGCGCGGCCTGTGGACCCGCAGCAACGTCTCGGCCGACCAGCTGGTGGCCGACCTGCAGGCCTGGTGCAAGAAGGCCGAGGAGAGCGGTATCACCGCGCTGCAGGAGTTCTCGCTGAAGCTGCGCGCCGCGCGCGCCTGAGGCCAGAGGCCGAGGCCTCGCACCAACGACAACGGGGCCCGCGGGCCCCGTTTGCTCTTGGCTGAAGCGGCCGCGCCGTGTGCGGCGGGCCGTGCCCGGTGGGCTTACTTCAGCTTGGTTTCCTTGTAGATCACGTGCTTGCGCGCGACCGGGTCGAACTTGTTGAACTCCAGCTTGCCCGGGGTGGTCTTCTTGTTCTTGCTGGTCGTGTAGAAGTGTCCGGTGCCCGCCGAGGATTCGAGCTTGATCTTTTCGCGTCCGCCTTTGGTGGCCATGGTGTCGCTCCCGGTTCAGTTCAGAGTTCGCCGCGGGCACGCAGGTCGGCGACGACCTGGTCGATACCCACCTTGTCGATCAGGCGCAGCGCCGCATTGCTGATGCGCAGGCGCACCCAGCGGTTCTCGCTCTCGACCCAGAAACGCCGGTACTGCAGGTTAGGCAGCCAGCGGCGCTTGGTTTTGTTGTTGGCGTGGGAGACGTTGTTTCCCACCATCGGGCCCTTGCCCGTGACCTGACAGACGCGTGCCATGGACGCTTCTCCAAAAAATCTGGTCTTGCCGGATGCGGCAAAGCCCTCAAGTATAACCTAGTTGCCCTGTTCCAGGAAGCGCTGCGCGTCCAGCGCCGCCATGCAGCCGGTGCCGGCGCTGGTGATGGCCTGGCGGTAGACATGGTCCTGCACGTCGCCGGCGGCAAAGACGCCGGGCACGCTGGTCATCGTGGCCATGCCGTTCAGGCCGCTGCGGGTGATCAGGTAGCCGTCCTTCATCTCCAGCTGGCCCTTGAACAGCTCGGTGTTTGGCTGGTGGCCGATGGCGATGAAGCAGCCCTTGAGTGCGATCTCGGTCTTCGCACCGTCCTGGGTGGACTTCAGGCGCACGCCGGTCACGCCGCTGGCATCGCCCAGCACCTCGTCCAGCGTGTGCCACAGGTGCAGCACCACCTTGCCGGCGGCGGCCTTGGCCATCAGCTTGTCGACCATGATCGCCTCGGCGCGGAACTTGTCGCGCCGGTGCACCACGTGCACCCGCTCGGCGATGTTCGACAGGTACAACGCTTCTTCGACGGCGGTGTTGCCGCCGCCGACCACGCAGACCTCCTGCGCGCGGTAGAAGAAGCCATCGCAGGTGGCGCAGCCGCTGACGCCGCGGCCCATGAAGGCCTGCTCGCTGGGCAGTCCCAGGTACTTGGCGCTGGCGCCGGTGGCCACGATCAATGCGTCGCAGGTGTAGGCGCCGGCATCGCCCTGCAGCTTGAACGGCCGCTGCGACAGGTCGACCGCGTTGACATGGTCGAAGACGATCTTCGTGTCGAATCGCTCGGCATGCTTCTGGAAGCGCTGCATCAGGTCAGGGCCCATCACGCCGTCGACATCGGCCGGCCAGTTGTCGACGTCGGTCGTGGTCATCAGCTGGCCGCCTTGCGCCACGCCGGTGATCAGCAGCGGCTGCAGGTTGGCACGGGCCGCATAGATGGCGGCGGTGAAGCCGGCAGGGCCGGAACCGAGGATCAGCACCTTGGCATGCTGGGGCGTGGCACTCATGGCAGGTCTTCCGGATGTGGGATCGGGGGCCGCGGGCGTCGCAAGAATCCGACGGGGCCGGGTCGTTGGCAGCGTGCCCGGCTGGAATCCCTGGGCTCCATGGGCACAATACGCGGCATTGTAGTGACCGTGGCTTCAGACCGCGGCCTGCATGCCTACCAACCAAGAGTGAGGGGACCGTCGATGTCGCTGATGTCCAACCTGGACCTGATCCGCCGGGTGCCGTTGTTCTCGATGCTGACCAACGACCAGGCGCAGTCCATCGCCGATGCCGTCGTCAAGCGACGCCTGCGCCGCGGCGAACTGGTGGTCGAGCAGGGCCGCAAGAGCAACGCGCTGTTCATCCTGCTGAACGGCCGGGCCCGGGTGCTGACCAGCGACTCACGCGGCCGCGAGGTCATCCTGGCGGTGCTGGAGGCCGGCGACTACGTGGGCGAGATGAGCCTGATCGACAACGAGCCGCATTCGGCCACGGTGCGCGCCGAGGTGCAGACCGACATGCTGGTGCTGGCCCGGGCCGACTTCGCGCGTTGCCTGCCCGAGAACTCCACGTTGTCCTACGGTGTCATGCGCGGCCTGGTGCGGCGCCTGCGCAATGCCGACCGGCAGATCGAGTCGCTGGCGCTGCTGGACGTCTACGGCCGCGTGGCGCGCACGCTGCTCGACATGGCCGAGGACGACAAGGGCGTCAAGATCATCCGCCACAAGGTGTCGCGCCAGGACATGGCCAAGGTGGTGGGCGCCTCGCGCGAGATGGTCAGCCGGGTCATGAAGGACCTGGAAGAGCGCGGCGTCATCGAGACCCAGGAAAACGGCTCGGTGATCATCAAGGAACGGCTACAGAACGATTGAGCCGGCCCGGGCGCCTGCGGGCCGGCCGAAGGGATCGGCCAAAATGGCGCCCATGACCTTTCCGCTTGGTTCCCTGCGCGCCGAAGGCGCCGCATCCGGCGCCACCTACACCCGCGGCAAGTCCGCCGCCCGAAGCGCGCCGACCGAGCCGTCGGCGCCCTCGCCCTGGGCGCGGCTGCGCCGCCAGGCCTTGCTGGTCGTCGGCGCCGTGGCCTGGCTGCTGTTGTTTCTGGCGCTGGCCACCCACCACGGTGGCGATCCGGGCTTTTCCACCACTGGCGATGGCGAGCCGCTGCGCAACAAGGCCGGGCTGATCGGCGCGTGGCTGTCGGACTTTGGGTTGTTCCTGTTCGGCTGGTCGGTGTGGTGGCTGGTGCCGGTGGGCCTGCGCGCCTGGCTGGCCAGTCTGGCCCGCGCGGTGCGACGTGAGGGCGATGCACCACCGGCCGTTGGTGCCTTGCCGCGACTGGCCTTCTGGCTGGGGCTGGCGCTGCTGATGTCGGCCAGCTGTGCGCTGGAGTGGACGCGCCTGTACCGTTGGGAATCGGGCCTGCCGGGCCATGCCGGTGGCGTGCTGGGCTTTAGCCTCGGGCCGCTGTCGATGCACTGGCTGGGCTTTGCCGGCTCGGGCGTGATGTGGATCGCCGCGCTGGTGGCCGGCATGTCGCTGGCGCTGGGCTTCTCGTGGCTGGCGCTGGCTGAAGCCATCGGCGCGGCCATCGACGGCCTGCGCGAACGCCGCCAGCAGCAGAAGGAGCAGGCCGAGGATCGCCGCATCGGCGAGGCCGCACTGGTCGAACGCGAGCAGGTGGTTGAGGTCGAGCGCGAGCAGGTGATGGACCACTTGCCGCTGGTGATCGAGCCGACGCTGCTGGAGGTGCCGAAGTCCGAGCGCGTGGCCAAGGAGCGGCAGAAGCCGTTGTTCGTGGAACTGGCCGATACCAAGCTGCCGCAGGTGGACCTGCTGGATGCCGCGCCGGCGCGGGTGGAGACGGTCACGCCCGAATCGCTGGAGATGACCAGCCGGCTGATCGAGAAGAAGCTGAAGGACTTCGGCGTCGAGGTGCGTGTGGTCGCGGCCAGCCCCGGCCCGGTGATCACCCGCTACGAGATCGAGCCGGCCACCGGCGTCAAGGGCGCGCAGGTCGTCAACCTGGCCAAGGACCTGGCGCGCTCGCTGTCGCTGGTGAGCATCCGCGTGGTGGAGACCATCCCCGGCAAGAACTACATGGCGCTGGAACTGCCCAACGCGCGGCGCCAGACCATCCGGCTGGCAGAGATCCTGGGCTCGCAGGTCTACAACGACGCCGCGTCGATGCTGACCATCGCGCTGGGCAAGGACATCATCGGCAACCCGGTGGTGGCCGACCTGGCCAAGATGCCGCACTGCCTGGTGGCCGGCACCACCGGCGCCGGCAAGTCGGTAGGCATCAACGCGATGATCCTCAGCCTGCTCTACAAGGCCGAGGCGCGCGATGTGCGGCTGATCCTCATCGACCCGAAGATGCTGGAGATGAGCGTCTACGAGGGCATCCCGCACCTGCTGTGCCCGGTGGTCACCGACATGAAGCAGGCCGCCAACGCGCTGAACTGGTGCGTCGGCGAGATGGAGCGCCGCTACAAGCTGATGAGCAAGCTGGGCGTGCGCAACCTGGCCGGCTACAACAAGAAGATCGCCGAGGCCGCCGAGCGCGGCGAGAAGCTGCCCAACCCCTTCAGCCTGACGCCCGACGCGCCCGAGCCACTGGAGCGGCTGCCGAACATCGCCGTCGTCATCGACGAGCTGGCCGACCTGATGATGGTGGTCGGCAAGAAGATCGAGGAGCTGATCGCGCGGCTGGCGCAGAAGGCGCGGGCCTGCGGCATCCACCTGGTGCTGGCCACGCAGCGGCCCAGCGTGGACGTGATCACCGGCCTGATCAAGGCCAACATCCCGACGCGCATCGCCTTCCAGGTGGCCAGCAAGATCGACAGCCGCACCATCCTCGACCAGATGGGCGCCGAGGCGCTGCTGGGCCAGGGCGACATGCTCTACCTGCCCTCCGGCACCGGCCTGCCGGTGCGCGTGCACGGCGCCTTCGTGAGCGACGACGAGGTGCACCGCGTCGTCGACTACCTGCGCAGCCAGGGCGAGCCCAACTACATCGAAGGCCTGCTCGAGGGCGGTACGCTGGAAGGCGAGGCCGAGGCCGGCGCGCCCGGCGAAGGCGGTGCCAGCGGCGAGAGCGACCCGATGTACGACCAGGCGGTGGCGGTGGTGCTGGAGCACCGGCGCGCGTCGATCTCGCTGGTGCAACGGCACCTGCGCATCGGCTACAACCGCGCCGCGCGGCTGCTGGAGCAGATGGAGAAGTCCGGCCTGGTGTCGGCGATGGCCACCAACGGCAACCGCGACATCATCGTGCCGAAGCGGGACGCATGAAGCGCTGGGCGGTCGCCTTCCTGCTGTCCGGCGCGGCCGTGATCGCGCGAGCCGATGCCGTCGACGCGCTGCGCGAGTTCGTGCGCGACGTGAAGTCCGGCCGCGCCGACTTCACGCAAACCGTGTCCTCGGCCGACGGCAAGCGCCAGCGCAGCTCCAGCGGCAGCTTCGAGTTCGAACGGCCCAACCGCTTCCGCTTTGCCTATGCCAAGCCCTTCGAGCAGCTGATCGTCAGCGATGGGCAGAAGGTGTGGATCCACGACGTGGACCTGAACCAGGTCAGCGTGCGCAGGCTCGGCGCCGCGCTGGGCGCCACGCCGGCGGCGCTGCTGGCAGGTGCGGCCATCGACAAGGAATTCGAGCTGGCCGCGCAGCCGTCGACGGACGGCATCGACTGGGTGCAAGCCACGCCGCGGCAGAAGGACGGCGCCTTCCAGTCGATGCGCGTGGGCTTTCGCGGCAAGGCGCTGGCGGCCGTGGAGATCCTCGACAACTTCGGCCAGCGCTCGCTGCTGCAGTTCAGCCAGTACGCGGCCAACGCGGCGCTGCCGCCGCAGAGCTTCCGCTTCGTGCCGCCGCCCGGCGCCGACGTCATCGAGCAATAGGCACGCGGCGCATGGACGCGCAGGAGCCGCTGTTCGACACGCCGCCGGCCGAGGCCGCAACGGCCGGGCCGGTGCCGCTGGCCGAGCGGCTGCGCCCCCGCACGCTGGACG
>JAFLDH010000238.1 GCA_017302505.1 Burkholderiales bacterium | reverse complement strand
CCTGGCGTTCGGCGACAAGCTGCCCGCGGCCAGCGCGGCGCAGCTGAACGGCACGATGTGCCGCGCGCTGGACTACTGCGATGCGATGGCGCCGGGCATCCACATCGGCTCCTCGCTGTTCCCGGCGGCGCTGGCCGCGGCAGAGCTGGCCGGCGGCTGCAGCGGCGCGGAGTTCCTGGCCGCGCTGGCGGCCGGTGCCGAACTGAGCTCGCGCTTCAACCTGGGCGAATCCCAGTACGACGGCTTCGACCCCACCGGCATCGCGGTGGTGTTCGCGCCCACGGCCGCGGCCGCGCGCATCCTGAAGCTGACGCCGCGGCAGACGCTGCATGCGCTGGCGCTGGCCTTCAACCGCTGCGGCGGCAGCTTCCAGAGCAACATCGACGGCTCGCTGGCGGTGCGCGCGATCCAGGGCTGGGTGGCCGAGACCGGCGTCGTCTGCGCGCAGATGGCGCAGCACGGCTTCACCGGCCCGCACCAGTTCCTGACCGGGCTGTACGGCTACGGCCACCTGTACGGCCGCGGCCGGCTCGACGCGCAGGCCCTGGTGGCCGGCCTGGGCCGCGAGTGGCGGCTGCTGAAGATGATGTTCAAGAAGTACCCCAGCTGCGGCGCCACGCAGGGCATGACCGAGCTCGTGCTGCAGGCGGTGCACGAGCTGGACCTGCGGCCTGAGCAGGTAGCCTCGGTGCAGGTGCGCCAGCCGCCGTATTCGTTCAAGCTGGTGGGCCAGCCCTGGCGCATCGGCGAGAACCCGCGTGTCGATGCGCAGTTCAGCGCGCAGTACTGCGTGGCCAACGCGATCGTGCGGCGCAGTTCGAAACTGGCGCACTTCCGGCCCGAGCACATCGTCGATGCCCAGGTGCAGCAGCTGATCCCGCGGGTGCGGGTCGAAGGCGCGCCGGACATGAACCCGCGCGGCCACACTGCGGTGGACGTGAGGATCCAGACCACCGCCGGGCGCGTCTTCGAACGCGGCCTGGACATCGCCCCCGGCTTCCCGGGCAATGACCTCAGCGACGCACAGCAGCAGGCGCGCTTCGACGACTGCATGGCCTATGCACCGCGGCCGTTGACACAGGTGCCGGCGCTTCTGGAAGCACTGCGTGGGCTGGATCGATTGGCAGACGCGCGGGAGCTGATGGGCTTGATGGTGAGCTGAACGAGCACGTCACATTGCTGGCGACGTGTTGATGCGCGCGCTGGCGGCCAGGGCCGGTGGTGTTCGCAGGCTGTGTTCTCGGTGCCGAAGCGCGTTGCGGGTGCCGGCAAAGCCGGCGAGGGGGTGGCCGGCGGAGTGAATAAGCATTTCCTGAACGGAGCCGGCCAACCCCTCGTCGGCTTTGCCCCAGCGGCGCCAGAACGCCGCCTTAACAGCGAGCGGTGGCAAAGCTGCACTGGCCATTCCTGCACGGAATAGCAGATATCTGCTCACTGGGATTCTCAACACCGGCCCGCGGCCCGAGCATCGCGGCCAGTTCAACCAGGAGATTTCCATGGCAAAGATGAAGGCGATCATGGCCGCGGTGCTGGTGATGGAGAAGGAAGGCGTGAGCCAGGCCTTCGGCGTGCCCGGCGCGGCCATCAACCCGCTGTATGCCGCGCTGCGCGAGCGCGGCACCATCGCCCACGTGCTGGCGCGCCATGTGGAAGGCGCCTCGCACATGGCCGAGGGCTACACCCGTGCGGTGGCCGGCAACATCGGCGTGTGCATCGGCACCAGCGGCCCGGCGGGCACCGACATGGTCACCGGCCTGTACTCGGCCATCGCCGACAGCATCCCCATCCTGTGCATCACCGGCCAGGCGCCGCGCGCCCGCATGCACAAGGAAGACTTCCAGGCGGTGGACATCACCGCCATCGTCAAGCCGGTCACCAAGTGGGCGACCACGGTGCTGGAACCGGCGCAGGTGCCGCGCGCCTTCCAGCAGGCCTTCCATCTGATGCGGTCTGGCCGCCCGGGCCCGGTGCTGATCGACCTGCCTTTCGACGTGCAGATGGCCGAGATCGAGTTCGACATCGACACCTACGAGCCGCTGCCCGCCTTCAAGCCGGCGGCCACCCGCAAGCAGATCGAAAAGGCCATCGCCATGCTCCAGGCCGCCGAGCGGCCGCTGATCGTGGCCGGCGGCGGCATCATCAACGCCGACGCGTCGGACCTGCTGGTGGAGTTTGCCGAGCTGACCGACGTGCCGGTGATCCCCACGCTGATGGGCTGGGGCGCGATCCCCGACGACCACAAGCTGATGGCCGGCATGTGCGGGCTGCAGACTTCGCACCGCTACGGCAACGCGACGATGCTGGCCAGTGACTTCGTGCTCGGCATCGGCAACCGCTGGGCCAATCGGCACACCGGCAGCACCGACGTCTACTGCAAGGGCCGCACCTTCGTGCACGTCGACATCGAGCCCACGCAGATCGGCCGCGTGTTCACGCCGGACCTGGGCATCGTGTCGGACGCCAAGGCGGCGCTGCAGCTGTTCGTCGAGGTGGCGCGGGAGATGAAGGCCGCCGGCCTGCTGCGCGACCGCAGCGAGTGGGTGGCGCAGTGCCGCGAGCGCAAGCGCACGATGCTGCGCAAGACCAACTACGAGGCGGTGCCGATGAAGCCGCAGCGGGTCTACCAGTGCATGAACAACAACTTCCCGCGCGACACCACCTACGTGTCGACGATCGGCCTGAGCCAGATCGCGGGCGCGCAGTTCCTACATGTCTTCGGCCCGCGGCAGTGGATCAACTGCGGCCAGGCCGGCCCGCTGGGCTGGACCATTCCCGCGGCGCTGGGCGTGCGCGCGGCCGACCCCACGCGCACCATCGTCGCGCTGTCGGGCGACTATGACTTCCAGTTCCTGATCGAGGAGCTGGCGGTGGGCGCGCAGTTCAAGCTGCCGTACATCCACATGCTGGTCAACAACAGCTACCTGGGCCTGATCCGCCAGGCGCAGCGCGGCTTCAACATGGACTACTGCGTGCAGCTGGGCTTCGACAACATCAACGCGCCCGAGCTCGACGGCTACGGCGTCGACCACCAGAAGGTGGTGGAAGGCCTGGGCTGCAAGTTCGTGCGCGTGCACAAGCAGGAGGAGATCAAGCCTGCCATCCAGCAGGCCAATGCCTGGATGGCCGAGCACCGCGTGCCGGTGGTCATCGAAGTGATGCTCGAGCGGGTGACCAACATCTCGATGGGCACCGAGATCGATGCGGTGAACGAGTTCGAGGAACTGGCGACTAGCATCGCCGATGCGCCGACCGCAGTTGGTCTGCTTGACTAGAGGAACGGACATGCCCCAGTTCGCCGCCAACCTGACGATGCTCTTCAACGAGCATGACTTCCTCGACCGCTTCGAGGCCGCCGCCAAGGCCGGCTTCAAGGCGGTGGAGTTCCTGTTCCCCTATGCCTACCCTGTCGCCGAGTTGCAGAAGTGCTTGACGGACAACGGTCTGAAGCTGGTGCTGCACAACTTGCCGGCCGGCAATTGGGAGGCCGGCGATCGTGGCGTCGCCTGCGACCCGGCGCGGATCGATGAATTCCGCGCCGGCGTGGCGCGCGGCATCGAGTACGGCACGGCCCTGGGCGTGCCGCACTTGAACTGCCTGGCCGGCAAGGCGCCGGCCGGCGTGGATGCGGCCACACTCCGCAGCACCTTCGTCGCCAACCTGCGCTACGCCGCCGCCGAGCTGAAGAAGGCACGGCTTAACCTGCTGATCGAGCCAATCAACCGCTTCGACATCCCCGGCTTCTACCTGAACACCACCGCGCAGGCGATCTCGATCCTGGACGAGGTGGGCGCCGACAACGCCTACGTGCAGTACGACATCTACCATGCACAGCGCATGGAAGGCGAGCTCGCCAACACGATGAGCGCGCAGCTGGCACGCATCGGCCACATCCAGCTCGCCGACAACCCGGGCCGCAACGAGCCGGGCACCGGCGAGATCAACTACGCGTTCCTGTTCAAGCACCTGGACCGCATCGGCTACAAGGGCTGGATCGGCTGCGAATACAAGCCTGCCGCGCGCACCGTGGACGGCCTGGGCTGGATCCAGGCGCTGGCGCGCTGAACCCCACGGAGACCATCGAGAATGACTTCCTCCCCGCAGAAGCTGGGCTTCATCGGCCTGGGCATCATGGGCGCGCCGATGGCGCTGCACCTGATCAAGGCCGGCCACCAGCTGTTCGTGCACACGCGCGGCAAGGTGCATCCCGAGATCGCCGACAGCGCGGCTACGCAGTGCACCAGCGCCAAGGGCGTGGCCGAACGCGCCGACGTGATCTTCACCATGCTGCCCGACACGCTGGACGTGGAAGCGGTGCTGTTCGGCAAGGACGGCATCGCCGCGGGCCTGAGCAAGGGCAAGACCGTCGTCGACATGAGCTCGATCTCGCCGATCGAGACCAAGGCCTTCGCGCAGAAGATCGTGGCACTCGGCTGCGACTACCTGGACGCACCGGTGTCCGGCGGCGAGGTCGGCGCCAAGGCCGCGTCGCTGACCATCATGGTCGGCGGCACCGAAGCAGCCTTCGCGCGCATCAAGCCCCTGTTCGAGCTGATGGGCAAGAACATCACGCTGGTGGGCGGCCATGGTGACGGCCAGACCACCAAGGTGGCCAACCAGATCATCGTCGCGCTGAACATCGCTGCCGTGGGCGAGGCGCTGGTCTTCGCCGCCAAGGCCGGCGCCGACCCGGCCAAGGTGCGGCAGGCGCTGATGGGCGGCTTCGCCTCTAGCCGCATCCTGGAAGTGCATGGCGAGCGCATGATCAAGCGCACCTTCAACCCGGGTTTCCGCATCAAGCTGCACCAGAAGGACCTGAGCCTGGCGCTGGCCGGCGCGCGCGCGCTGGGCGTGGCACTGCCGGGCACTGCCAACGCCGCGCAGCTGATGCAGGCCTGCGCCGCCAACGGCATGGCCGATCTGGACCATTCGGCACTGGTGCGGGCGCTGGAGCTGATGGCGAACCATGAGGTGGCAAGCGCCTAAGATTGGGCGATGAGCCCCGATCCGAAGACCCAGCCCCGAGAGTTCCTTCGCGCGCTGTACGACGCCGCCGTCGCGCGGGCGCTGCCTGCTCAGAACACTGAGCGCTACCTGCCTGCGCCGCCGAAAGGCCGCACGCTGGTGCTCGGCGCCGGCAAGGCAGGCGGCGCGATGGCCGCGGCGGTCGATGCGCTGTGGCCGCAGGACGCGCCGCTGTCCGGCCTGGTCGTCACCCGCTACCACCACGTGCCGCCGGCCTACCGGGCGATGCCGGGCCGCATCGAGGTGGTCGAGGCCTCGCACCCGGTGCCCGATGCGGCCGGCGAGCGTGCCGCGCAGCGCATCCTCGAGCTGACCGAAGGGCTGACGGCCGACGACCTGGTGCTGTGCCTGGTCAGCGGCGGCGCATCGGCGCTGCTGTCGCTGCCGGCGCCGGGCCTGAGCCTGGAGGACAAGCGCGCGATCAACAAGGCGCTGCTGGCCAGCGGTGCGGCCATCGACGAGATGAACTGCGTGCGCAAGCACCTGTCGGCCATCAAGGGCGGCCGGCTGGCGGCGCGCTGTGCGCCGGCAAAGGTGGTGACGCTGCTGATCAGCGACGTGCCCGGCGACGAGCCGGCGGTCATCGGCAGCGGGCCGACGGTGCCCGACCCGACGACCTGCGCCGATGCGCTGCGCATCCTGCAGCGCTATGGCATCGACATCCCGCCCGTCGCGCGCGCCGGGCTGGAGAGCGGCGCCTTCGAAACGCCGAAGCCCGGCGATGCACGCTTTGCCGGCCACCAGGTGCACATGATCGCCACGCCGCAGCAGAGCCTGGAGGCTGCGGCCGCGCTGGCAAGTGCGGCCGGTGTCCAAGCGCACATCCTCAGCGACGAGATCGAGGGCGAATCGCGCGAGGTGGGCAAGGTGCATGCCGCGCTGGCCCGCGCGGTGGCGCACCGCGGCCAGCCCTTCGCCAGGCCCTGCGTGATCCTGAGCGGCGGCGAGACCACGGTCACGGTGCGTGCCAAGGGTGGCCGCGGCGGCCGCGCCGGCGAGTTCCTGCTCGGCTGCGCGATCGCGCTGCAGGGCCAGCCGGGCGTGCACGTGCTGGCGGCCGACACCGACGGCATCGACGGCATCGAGGACAACGCCGGTGCCGTCGTCACGCCAGATACGCTGGCCCGCGCCGCGGTCGCCGGCATGAAGACGTCGGAGTACCTGGACCGCAACGACGCCTACAGCTTTTTCCAGGGCCTGGGCGATCTGGTGGTGCCGGGGCCCACCTTCACCAACGTCAACGACTTCCGCGCGCTGCTGGTGCTGTGAAGCCGCAGCACGTCGTCTTCGTCTGCACCGGCAACATCTGCCGCAGCCCGACCGCGCACGCGGTGCTGCGCCAGCGCATCAAGGTGCACGGGCTGGCCCATCGCCTGAGCGTGGCCTCGGCCGGGCTGGAAGCCTGGCACGCCGGCGAGGGCCCCGACAGCCGCAGCATCCGTCATGCGCGGCAGCGCGGCTACGAGATGGCCGACCTGCGCGCCCGGCCCTTCCGCCGCGAGGAGTTCATCACCGCCGATTGGGTGCTGGTGATGGACGAAGGCCATCTGGCGCGCTGCGTGCGGCTGTGCCCGCCGCAGCATGCACACAAGCTGCGGCTGCTGACCGACTTCTGCCGCGTGCACGAGGACGCGATGGAAGTGCCCGACCCCTACTACGGCCAGGCGGCCGATTTCGAGCATGTGCTCGACCTGATCGAGGATGCCTGCGACGGCTTCCTGGCCCACCTGGGCCTGGCTCGCTAACTAGTCACCGCCGCGCAGCACCAGCGTCAGCCGGTTGAAGCGGCCGTCGTGCGCATGCTCCAGCCGCTCGGCCATCTCGGCCACCAGCCACAGGCCGTGGCCGCCCAGACGGTCCTGGTCGATCTCCGGGTCCTGCGAGGCGGTCTGCAGGTACACCCGCGGGTCGAAGGGCGGCGCGTCGTCGGCATAGTCCAGCTGCAATTGGCCGCCCGTCCGCTGCAGCGCCAGCAGCACCGGCGCGTCGCAGCTGCCGCGGTGGCCGTGCATCACGGTGTTGGTGAACAGTTCCTCCAGCACCAGCCGCAGGCGCAGCGCGTCGCCGTCGTCCACGCCCTGCTGCGCGCAGAAGGCCTCGGCCGCGGCCAGCGCGGCCTGCAGGTCGTCCATGTGGGCGCGGAAGCGCCAGGTGGCGGCTGCGTTCATCGGGGGCTGAGGTTAAGCTGTGCCGCCGCGCGCTGCTGCGCGACCCTGGAGCCGATGATGAAGCCGCTCAAGCCCCTGCCTGTTCTTGCTCTGCTTCTGACTGTGCTGGCCGCGCCCGCCTGGGCCGACATCGGCCAGATCAAGACGCGCAAGGGCCAGGTCACCGTCGAACGCCAGGGCCAGCGGCTGCCGGCCGAGGTGGGCATGACGCTGGAGGCGGCCGACGTGCTGCGCACCGGCCCGGACAGTGCGGTGGGCATCACCATGCGTGACAACTCCCTGCTGTCGGCCGGGCCGAACAGCATCCTGGCACTGCAGCGCTTCGAGTTCGACCCCACCACCAGCCAGGGCCGCTTCGACAGCCAGCTGCAGCGCGGCACGCTGGCGGTGGTGTCCGGCCGCATCGCCAAGCAGTCGCCGCAGGCGATGACGGTGCGCACGCCGGCCGCCCAGCTGGGCGTGCGCGGCACCGAGTTCGTGGTGGCGGTCGATGAGTAGCCGGGCCGCGGCCGCGGCGCTGGTGCTGGCGCTGGCGCTGCTGGCCGGATGCGCTGCCCAGCCCAAGAGCACGGTGGTGCTGCTGCCCGATGCCAGCGGCCGCGACACGGCGGTCACCGTCGACCATGCCGGCGGCCAGCTGGTGCTGGA
>JAFLDH010000237.1 GCA_017302505.1 Burkholderiales bacterium | reverse complement strand
CTGGGGCCCTGGCTGGCCGGCCTGCTGCTGTCCGGCGCGGGCATGGCCTGGGCCCAGGGCCCAGCCGCCGGGCCGGCCCGCGACCTGGCCGGCGATGCGCAAACCGCCTACCTGAGCCAGCGCGTGCAGCAGCTGGGGCAGCCCGGGCGTGGCCTGCCCGTGGATCTGTTTGCACAGCGCGTCTCCCGGGCCGTGCTGAGCAACCCTTCCACACTGGCGGCGCGATCCACCGTGGGCGCCGCCTCCGAGGCGGTGCGCGAGGCCCAGGCCGCTGCCCTGCCCTTCATCACCGGCCAGGTGGACGGAACGGCACGCAACAACGACCCGAACGTGATCCTGAACACGCCGAAGCAGCGCTACGACACCGGCGGGGCGGGCATCACGCTGCGCCAGTTGATCTACGACTTCGGCGCTGCGCAAGCCGGCGTCGGCGCTGCCCGGGAACGCGAGGACGCCGTCACCGCGCGCGTGCAGAACCGCGAAGGCGACCTGGCGCTGCGCTCGGTGGAGGCCTGGTACGACCTGCTGCGCGCCCGCGGGCAGAGCGAGCTGGCCCGGCTGAACCTGGAAGCGATGCGCTCGATGCAGTCGTTCCTGGAGCAACGCATGCAACTGGGCGGCGGGCCAGTCAGCGACGTGCTGCGCGCGCAGACCCGGGTCACGGCGGCGTTCGCATCGTGGACCTCGGCCAAGGCCCGCGAGCAGGTCAGCGAGGCCGGGTTCCGCGAGCTGTACCGCGAAGAGCCCGGCGACATCGGCATGCCGGTGCAGGTGGCGCTGAATGCGAAGTCGGTGGCCGCGGACACCGCGGCACTGGTGCGCGACTTTCCGGCAGTGCGCAGCGCCGAAGCCGCGCGCCGCGCCGCCGAGCAGGACCGCGACCAGAGCGCGGCCCGCGCACTGCCGCAGGTCAACATGGAGTTGTCGGCCAACCGCCGCGATGTCGTCGGCTCGGGCGAGCCGGGCACCGACCTGGGCGCCTTCGTGGTCATGCGCTACAACTTCTACACCGGTGGCGCCGACACCGCGCGCACCGCCCAGGCCAACTACCGCCTTACCGAAGCCACCGAGCAGGTGCGCAGCATCAGCCTGCAGGTGGAGCGCGCGCTGGCCCAGGCGCTGGCCGAGCAGGAGAGCGCCGAGACGGTGCTGAAGGCGCGCGCCGAAGGCGTCACGCAGAGCATCGTGGCGCTGGGCGCCGTACGCGAGCTGTTCGTCAACCGCCGCGGCAGCCTGTTGGACCTGCTGAACGCGCAGGAGACCGTCAACCTCAGCGGCCAGGCCTTCCTGGATGCCGAGATCGACGCCGCACTGGCGCGCTGGCGCGTGCTGTACTTCACCCCTTCCTTCTGGACGCTGCTGGGGCTGCCGCAGAAGCCGACGGCATACTCCGCGCCGGACGCCAGCCCGACGACGCGCTGACACCGTGTCCGAAGCTGCCGCGCCCCACCCTCCCATGCTGACCGCCGTCCCGGCCGAACCCGACTTGCCACCGCAGCCGCCTGCTGCAGACGGCCCGCAGCCGCTGGAGGCCTGCGTGCTGATGCTGCTGGCGCACCACCAGCGCGCGATGTCACTGGCCGCCCTGCGCGCCACGGTATCCCGCCCCGAGCAGGCCTGGGGCGAGGAAGACTTCATCGACGCGCTGGAAAGCCAGGGCCTGCGCACGAAGCGGGGCCGCAGTGCGCAGCCGCCGAAGCCGGCGCCGCACGAGCCGCTGGCGCTGCTGGGCCCGGACGGCCAGGCCTGTCTGCTGCTGGCCCGGCCCGAACCGGGCCGCTACGAACTGATGGTGCCCGGCTCCGAACGCCCGCGCGTCGTCGACGAGGACGAGCTGCGCACGCGATACGACGGCCGCTGGGTGGTGGTGCGGCCGCCATCGCGGCTGTCGCAGATGGTGCAGGGCATGGCCCGCGGCCGGCGCGGGCACTGGTTCTGGGGCCCGGTGGGCATGGCCAAGCCGCTGTACGCGCGGGCCGCGCTGGCCGCCACGCTGACCAACCTGTTTGCGCTGGCGACCTCGATCTTCTCGATGATCGTCTACGACCGCATCATCCCGAACAGCGCCATCGCCTCGCTGTATGCGCTGCTGATCGGCGTGAGCATCGTCTTCGCCAGCGATTTCGTCATCCGCAGCCTGCGCGCCTATTTCCTGGATGTGGCCGGCAGCCGTGCCGACCTGGAGATCGCCGACGCGGTGTTCGACCAGGTGATCGACCTGGACATGCGCGCCCGGCGCGGCCCGTCGGGATCGCTGGCCAGCATCCTGAAGGAGTTCGAGACGATCCGCGACTTCTTCACCTCGGCCACGCTGACCACGCTGATCGACATCCCCTTCGCGCTGCTGTTCATCGTGGTGCTGTACTGGATCGGCGGGCCGATGGCCTGGGTGCCGATCATTGCCTGGCCGCTGATGATCGGCGCCGGCCTGCTGCTGCAGCCGACGATGAAGCGGCAGTCGCAGCTGAGCCACGAGGACAGCCAGCACAAGCAGGGCGTGCTGGTGGAAACCTTGAACGGGCTGGAATCGATCAAGGCGCTGGGCGCCGGTGCGGTGATGCGCCGGCGCTGGCAGGAGGCGGTGGCCCACCAGGCGCGCATCGGCCTGCAGTCGCGTCTGCTCACCACGCTGGCCGCCAACTGGTCGAACCTGGTGTTCATGGTCTCGCAGGTGGCGGTGGTCACGGTGGGCGTGTTCCTGGCCATCGAAGGCAAGATCGGCTCGGGCGCGGTGGTGGCCGGCTCGATCCTCTGCGGCCGGGCGATCCAGCCGCTGGCTCAGCTGGCGCAGCTGCTGGGCCGGCTGAACCAGTCGCTGGCCAGCTATGACGCGCTGAGCCGCATCATGGCCCTGCCCCGCGAGCATCCGGCCGGCCAGGAGCGGTTGGCGCACGACCGGCTGCGCGGCAGCATCGAGCTTCGCGACGTCAGCTTCAGCTACCCCGGCCAGACGCTGCCGATCCTGGAGAAGGTGTCGCTGCGCATCGAGCCCGGCGAGCGCGTGGCGGTGATCGGCCGCGTCGGCTCGGGCAAGACCACGCTGGTCAAGATGCTGCTGGGCCTGTACCAGCCGAGCAGCGGCGCGGTGATGGTCGGCGGCAGCGACGTGCGCCAGATCGACCCGGCCGATCTGCGACGCAACGTCGGCTCGGTGCTGCAGGACGTGTGGCTGATGAGCGGCACGCTGCGGCAGAACATCGCGCTGGGCGCCGACCGGCCCACCGATGCGCAGATCCTGGCCGCCTCCGAACTGGCCGGCGTGCACGAGTTCGCCGTGCTGCACCCGGATGGCTACCAGCTGCGCCTGGGCGAAGGCGGCGAAGGTCTCTCTGGCGGCCAGCGCCAGGCGGTGGGCCTGGCACGCGCGCTGATCGGCGACCCGCCGATCCTGCTGTTCGACGAGCCCACCAGCGCGATGGACCCCACCGCCGAGCGGCTGCTGCTGCAGCGGCTGAAGGCCGCCGTGCAGGGCAAGACGCTGGTGCTGGTGACGCACAAGCCGTCGATGCTGGACCTGGTGGACCGCGTCATCGTGCTCGATCGCGGCCGCATCATCGCCCAGGGACCGAAGGAGCAGGTCATGCGCAACGCGGCCCAGCCTGCGAAGGAGGCGGCGCGATGAAATGGGTCGACCGCCTGGCCGAACGGCTGGCCCCGCACGGCCGGGCCGGCGAATCGATTGCCGAGGCCACGCGCATCGGCGAGATCAGCCGTGCCTCGAACATCCTGCTGTTCGCGATCGCCGGCGCCTTTACGGCGCTGCTGGCCTGGGCCTCAGTGGCCGAGATCGACACCGTGGCGCAGGCCACCGGCAAGGTGGTGCCCTCGGCCCGCGTGCAGCTGATGCAAAGCCTGGAAGGCGGACTGATCACCGCCATCCACGTGAAGGCCGGCGATCAGGTGGACGCCGGCACACTGCTGCTGTCGCTGAGCCCGACGCAGGCCATCAGCGATTTCCAGACCCGGCAGCAGCAGGCGCTGGCGCTGGAGGCGCGCATCGCCCGGCTGCGCGCCGAAAGCGAAGGCCTGCGCCCCGAGTTCACGGCCACGCTGCGCGAACAGGGCGCCGAGTACGTCAAGGTCGAGCAGGCCGCCTTCGACCAGCGGCTGGCCGAGCAGCAGTCGCAACAGGCGGTGCTGTCGGCGCAGATCGCGCAGCGCACGCAGGAACTGGAAGAAGCGCGCATCGCGATGGTCACCGCCCAGCGCACGCTGGCTGCGGCCAATGAAGAGCGCGACATGCTGGAGAAGCTCGTCGCTCAGGGGCTGGAACCGCGCATCGAGCTGGTGCGCATCGGCCGCATCATCACCGACGCCGAAGGGCGCGAGAAAGGCGCTGCCGCGGCCATCAGCCGGCTGCGCGATGCCATCGTCGAGACCCGCGCCCGCCGCGACAGCGCGCAGCAGAACTTCAAGGCGACCGCGCGCGAGGAGATGAACCGCTCGCTGGCCGAACTCCGCGCCATCGAGCAGGGCCTGCCGGCGCTGGAGGACCGCTTCGACCGCACCGCGCTGAAGGCGCCGGTGCGTGGCGTGGTCAACCGGGTGTTCGTCAACACCGTGGGCGGCGTGGCCAAGCCCGGCGATCCGCTGGTCGAACTGGTGCCCGCCGACGACCCGCTGGTGGTCGAGGCCCTGGTCAGTCCCAAGGACATCGGCTTCATCCAGCTGGGGCAGCCCAGCCGCGTCAAGCTGACCGCCTACGACTACTCGATCTACGGCGCCATGCCGGGCAAGGTGGTGCAGGTGGGCGCCGACGCGGTGACCAACGAGCGCGGCGAGAGCTTCTACCAGGTGCGCGTCCAGACCGAGCAGAACGCCATCGACAGCCTGGGCAAGGCGCTGCCGATCATCTCCGGCATGCAGGCGCAGGTCGACATCATCACCGGCTCGAAGACCGTGCTGCGCTACCTGCTGAAGCCATTGATCGCGGTCAGCGAGAACGCCTTCCGCGAGCGTTGACGCTACCCCGGCCACCTAAAATTCATCCCCTTTCGCACTGCACAAGAACACCATGCTGCTGCCCCGCCCCGCCGCCCTTCTGATGGCCGCTGCCGCTGCGCTGTCATCGATTTGCACCAACGCATCGGCCCAGGCGCCGGCGCCCGCCGCGGCGGCACCGGCCAACCTGCCTGCCGACCCCTGGCCGCGCGATGTCAGCATCGCCAACGCGGCGGTGCTGGTGTACCAGCCGCAGGTGAACAGCTGGGTTGGCAACCAGATCGACATGCGCATGGCCATGGCGTTGAAGCCCACCGGCGCGACGCAGGAGACCTTCGGGACCGTGTTCGCGACCGCGCGCACCCAGGTGGACCGGGCGGCGCGCACCGTGGTCTTCCAGAACCTGGCGATCAGCAAGGTCGACTTCCCGACGCTGCCCGACCGCGGCGCAAGCTATACCAGTGCATTGCAGGCCAGCCTGGCCCAGCAGATGCAGACCATCTCGCTCGACCGCCTGGAGGCCTCCCTGGCGGCCGCGGGCATCAAGCCCGCGCCTGTGGAGGTACAGAACAACCCGCCTCAGGTGGTGGTCAGCTACACCACGGCCATCCAGGTGCCGGTGGACGGCGCCCCGGTGTGGAAGCCGGTGCCCGACGACACCCGCTTCCAGCGCGTCATCAACACCCATGCGCTGATCCTGAAGGGCGGCCTGGGCGACAAGCTGTACATGCATGTCTACGACGGCTGGCTGACGGCCGACGCGATCGCCGGGCCGTGGACGCAGGCCAGCTTCACACCGCTGGGCATGGACGACGTGGCGCGCAAGCTGGGCAAGGCCGGGACGGTGGACCTGCTGGACGGTGGGCCCAATGCCAACCCGAAGCCTTCGCTGGCCAACGGCGTGCCGACCATCGTCGTCAGCCAGGTGCCCACCGAGCTGATCGTCTTCAAGGGCCAGCCGGATTTCGTGCCGATCAACGGCACGCAGCTGCTGTGGGCGTCCAACACCACCAGCGACGTGTTCGTGGAAACCACCAGCAACAACTACTTCGTGTTAATGGCTGGCCGCTGGTTCCGCGCACCGGGTCTGAACGGTCCGTGGAGCTTCGTCGCCGCCAACGCGCTGCCGGCCGACTTTGCGCGCATCCCGCCGGCCTCGCAGGCCGGCGCCGTGCTGCCCACTGTGGCCGGCACGCCGCAGGCGCAGGAAGCGCTGATCTCCAACTCGATCCCCCAGACCGCCACCGTGCCGCTCAAGAACGGCCCGAAGTTCACACCCAGCTTCGACGGCGCACCGCAGTACTCGCCGATCCCTGGCACGCCGCTGACCTATGTGGCCAATTCGTCGGTGCCGCTGATCCGCGTCGAAGGCAGCGGCTTCTATGCCGTGACGGCTGGCGTGTGGTTCACCGCACCGCAGGTCACCGGCCCGTGGACCGTGGCCACGTCGGTACCGCCCGTGGTCTACACCATCCCGGCCAGCTCGCCGTTGCACTACGTGACCTACGTGCGCATCTACGAAGCCACGCCCAGCGTGGTCTACGTGGGCTACACACCGGGGTACCTGGGCACCGTGGTCTCACCCTACGGCACCGTGGTCTACGGCACCGGCTATGCCTACACGCCGTGGGTCGGCAACGTCTGGTACGCGCCGCCCTACACCTACAGCGTGGCCGCCACGCCGGTCTACAACCCCTACGTGGGTTTCACCTTCGGCTTTGCCGTCGGCCTGGCCAGCGCGGCCTGGATGGAGCCTTACTGGGGCGCGTACTACCACCCGTACTACTGGGGCGGCTACGGTTGCTGCGCCAGCGCCAGTGCCAATGTCTACGGCCACTGGGGCAACACCGCCTACTCGGGCACGCGCAGCTGGTATGCCGGCGGCGGCGTGGCCGGCAGCACGGCCTCGGGCACCTATGCCAACGCACGCACCGGCACCACCGGCACCTACAACGCCGGCCGCCAGTACAACGCCTGGACCGGCAACGCCACGCGAGGCTATGACCGCACCGCCACAGGTGCCGATGGCGGCACGGCCAACGTGGCGCGTGGCGCCAACTACAACACCTACACCGGCCAGCGCAGCACGGCCAACAGCGTGTCGGCCACCGGCCCCGGCGGCAGCAGCTACGACCGCAGCGGCGCAAGCACCGCCGGCCCTCAGGGTGACGCGCATGTGGGCGGCGGCTCCACCTACAACGCCAACACCGGCAAGACCAACACCTGGAACACCGCCTCGGTCAACGGCAACCACTATGCCGACGTCAATGGCAACGTCTACCGCAACACCGGCAGTGGCTGGCAGCAGCATTCGTCCAGTGGCTGGGGCGCCGCCGGCGGCGACAACTCGTGGGCCGACCGCGAATCGCAGGCGCGCAGCGCCGGCGACAGCCGCTTCGGCGGCTACGGTGGATTTGGCGGCGGTGACCGCTTCGGCGGTGGTGGCTTCGGTGGCGGCGACCGGTTCGGCGGTGGCGGCTTCGGCGGCCGCTTCGGCGGCGGCGGCTTCAGGCGCTGAGCGCAGCCGCTACAGAGGCACCTCGAAGCGCTGCCCGCGGATCGAGAAGACCGCGCTCTTGGCGCGGATCTGCTCGAGCTTGAGCTCGGGCGTCAGCGGGCTGCCTTCCTGGAAGACCTGGCCGTTGATGACCACCATGCGCGCGCTGGCCTGCGGCGAATAGACCGAGCCGCCCACCACCAGGGGCGGCACCTGCTGGCGCAGATCAGGCGGCAGGTCAGCCAGGGCCGGCAATGGGGCCGGCGGCGGCGCAGGCTCTGACTTGGCTGCGGGCGCTGCCGGCTTTGGCGGTGCGGTTTCGGCCTGCTTCGGCTCAGCCTTCTTCGCCTCGACCTTCTTGGCATCTGCCTTCTTCGCTTCGGCCTTTATCGCGTCGGCCTTCTTTGGCGCCGGCGGCGGCGCTGGGGGTGCGGCCTCGGCCAC
>JAFLDH010000236.1 GCA_017302505.1 Burkholderiales bacterium | reverse complement strand
GGCCCCCCCGTCGAACCAGGCCCTGGCACGCAAGCTGAACTGCCTGACTTGCCATGGCATCGACAACAAGGTCGTCGGCCCCGGCCTGCGCGAGATCGGCAGCAAGTACGCCCAGCGCGGCGATGCGGCAGACTATCTGGCGAAGAAGATCGTGTCCGGGGGCAGCGGCGTCTGGGGCAGCATACCGATGCCGCCGCAGGACATTCCTGCCGCGGACGCCAAAGCGCTGGCCCAATGGATCGCCGGCGGCGCAAAGCCCTGACACACGGCAACGACGACGCGGCACCGGGAAGCCCCTCTTGGCCTGCCGCCACGCATCCCTCACCATGTACCGACAGACCCAAAAGGAGAGACCCCCCATGCAAACCCGACGCGAAATGCTGGCGCGCAGCGCCAAAGTGGCAGGCCTGCTGGCTGCCGCCGGCTTCCTGCCGATGTCGGCCCTGGCCGCCTGGCCGCAGGCTGCCTTCGATGCCAAGAACATGGCCGAGGCCGTCAAGGCCCTGGGCGGCACGGGCGCGCCCACCGAAAGCAAGGACGTGACCATCACCGGCCCGGATATCGCCGAGAACGGTGCCGTCGTGCCGGTGGGCGTGGCCACCAGCCTGCCGGGCGTCAAGCGCCTGCTGCTGCTGGTGGAGAAGAACCCCAGCGTGCTGGCCGCGGTGTTCGACGTGACCGACTCGATCGAACCCAATCTGAACACCCGCGTGAAGATGGGCCAGTCGTCGAACGTCTTTGCCGTGGCGATGATGAACGACGGCAAGGTGCTCTACGCGAGCAAGGAAATCAAGGTCACCCTCGGCGGCTGCGGCGGCTGAACCCACGAATCAAGGAGAACAGACATGGCAGACCCGATGCGCATCCGCGCCCAGGCCGCCGGTGACAAGGTCACCGTGCGCGTGCTGATGAGCCACGAAATGGAAACCGGCCAGCGCAAGGATTCGGCCGGCAAGGTGATCCCCGCCTGGTTCATTCAGGAAGTCACCGCCACCCACAACGGCAAGCCGGTGCTGGTGGCCGAATGGGGCCCCTCGGTCTCGAAGAACCCGTTCCTGCAGTTCGTCATCAAGGGCGGCAAGGCGGGTGACAAGGTGGCCGTCACCTGGACCGACAACAAGGGCGACAAGCGCACCGACGAAGCCACCGTGAGCTGAACGGTCCGGCGCCTCCCGCAGAACAACCAGGAGACATCGTTGAGAACACGCACCCGAACTCGGACGCTGATCGGCCTGGCCGTGCTGGCGCTGTGCGCCGGCGCGCAGGCGCAGAAGTCCACGGCCGACGGCATCGCCGAATACCGCAAGATGCTCGAGGACGGCAACCCGGCCGACCTGTTCGAGGCCAAGGGCGAGGCGCTATGGAAGCAGAAGCGCGGCCCGAAGAACGCCTCGCTGGAGAAATGCGACCTGGGCCTGGGCCCTGGCGTGGTCAAGGGCGCTTTCGTCACGCTGCCGCGCTACTTCCCGGACACCCAGAAGGTGCAGGATCTGGAGACGCGGCTGGTCAGCTGCATGGTCACGCTGCAGGGTTTCGATGCGGCCGAGATTGCCAAGACGCCCTTCGGTCGCGGCGAGATGGCCAACGTGACCGCGCTGGCCACCTGGGTGGCCGCCGAATCGCGCGGCATGCGCTTCAACCTGCCGCAAACCAACGCGGCCGAGCGCGAGAGCTACGAGATCGGCAAGCGTGCCTTCTATTTCCGCGGCGGCACGCACGACTTTTCCTGTGCGTCCTGTCATGGCGAATCGGGCAAGCGCATCCGCCTGCAGGACCTGCCCGACCTGACCAAGAACCCCGGTGACGGCATCGGCTTTGCGGCCTGGCCGGCTTATCGCGTGTCCAACGGCCAGATGTGGAGCATGCAGCTGCGGCTGAACGATTGTTTCCGTCAGCAGCGCTTCCCCTACCCCGGCTTCGGCTCCGAGGTGACCATTGCGCTGGCCACCTACATGGGTGTCAATGCCAAGGGGGCCGAATCCATCGCCCCGTCGATCAAGCGTTGAGGACCAAGCGCATGAACAAGATCCATCTGCTGATTGGCGGCCTTGCGGTGGCGGGCCTGCTGGCAGGCTGCAGTTCGATGCCCTCGCCGGCCGAGCTGGACGCCAAGGCCAGCCAGGCCATCAAGGCCTCCTTCCGCGACCAGGGCATCGCCAAGACCGACCGGCTGGACCAGGACCTGGGGCAGTCGGCCTGCTCGTCGGACAAGCCGCCGTCGGACGCGGTGGCCGACAAGATCATGGCCGAAGCGCTGTACTCGGTGAAATGGCCCGCCAACGGTCAGTACCTGGGCGACTGGAAGGCCGGCGAACGCCTGGCGCAGGACGGCCGGGGCATGACCTGGACCGACGCTTCCACCGACCCCAAGTCGAACGGCGGCAATTGCTACAACTGCCACCAGATCGACAAGAAGGAGATCTCCTACGGCACCATCGGCCCGAGCCTGTGGAACTACGGCAAGACCCGCGGCATCACCGACCTGCAGTCGCCGGCCTTCGCGCCGATCGCGCAGTACACCTGGGTCAAGCTGTGGAACGCCAAGGCCTATGCGGCCTGCTCCAACATGCCGCGCTTCGGCCACAAGGGCCTGCTCAACGAACAGCAACTGCGCGACATCATGGCGTTGCTGCTCGATCCCAAGTCGCCGGTCAACCAGTGACCGCGCCCAGCCCGGCCGCGTGCCGGGCTTTTTGATCTTCAAAACATAAGCCGATACTTATCATGAGTCTGAGCAAGCGCGAGTTCCTGCAGGTGCTGGGTGCGGCCGCGGTAGCCGGCATGGGACTGGGCCGCTACCAGGACGCCGACGCGCAGACGGCCGAGGCCGCGCTGTACGACCTGCCCCCGCTGGGCCGCGGCCCGGGCCAGGTGTCGATCCTGCACATGACCGACTGCCATGCGCAGCTCAAGCCGATCTACTTCCGCGAGCCCAGCGTCAACCTGGGCATCGGCACCATGGAAGGCCAGTTGCCGCACCTGGTGGGCGAGCACCTGCTGAAGAAGGCCGGCGTGCCCGCCGGCACGGCGATGGCGCATGCGCTGACCTACCTGGACTTCGACAATGCGGCACGACGCTACGGCAAGGTGGGCGGCTTCGCCCACCTGAGCACGCTGGTCAAGCGCTTGAAGGCCAGCCGCCCCGGCGCGCTGCTGCTCGACGGCGGCGACACCTGGCAGGGCAGCGCCACCAGCCTGTGGACCAACGCGCAGGACATGGTCGATGCCTGCAAGCTGCTGGGCGTGGACGTGATGACCGGCCACTGGGAGTTCACCTACGGCATGGAGCGGGTGAAGCAGATCGTCGACAAGGACTTTGCCGGCAAGGTGGATTTCGTCGCGCAGAACATCAAGACCGCTGACTTCGGCGACCCGGTGTTCAAGCCCTACACGATGCGCGAGATCAACGGCGTGCCGGTGGCCATCGTCGGCCAGGCCTTTCCGTACACGCCCATCGCCAACCCGCGCTACATGGTCGCCGACTGGGAGTTCGGCATCCAGGACGCCAATATGCAGAAGGTGGTGGACGAGGCCCGCGCCAAGGGTGCGCAGCTGGTCATCGTCGTCTCGCACAACGGCATGGACGTGGACCTGAAGATGGCCAGCCGCGTGCGTGGCATCGACGCCATCTTCGGTGGCCACACGCATGACGGCGTGCCGCTGGCCGTGCCGGTGTCCAACCCTGGCGGCACCACGCTGGTCACCAACGCAGGCAGCAACGGCAAGTTCCTGGGCGTGATGGACTTCGAGGTGAAGGGCGGCAAGGTCGCCAACCACCGCTACCGGCTGCTGCCGGTGTTCAGCAACCTGCTGGCGCCCGACAAGGCGATGGACGCGCTGATCGCGAAGATCCGCGCCCCCTACGAAGCGAAGCTGAACGAGAAGCTGGCGGTGACCGACGGGCTGCTGTACCGCCGCGGCAACTTCAACGGCAGCTGGGACCAGCTGCTGTGCGACGCGCTGATGGACGTGCAGGGGGCGGAGATCGCCTTCTCGCCGGGCTTCCGCTGGGGCACCAGCCTGCTGCCGGGCGACACCATCACCCGCGAGCTGATGATGGACCAGGTGGCCATCACCTACCCCTACGCGACGGTGACGCCGATCAGTGGCGAGATGATCAAGACCATCCTCGAGGACGTGGCCGACAACCTGTTCAACCCCGACCCGTACTACCAGCAGGGCGGCGACATGGTGCGCGTGGGCGGCCTGCAGTACACGATGACGCCGGGCGCGGCGATGGGCTCGCGCATCACCGACATGCGCCTGGGCGGCAAGCCCATCGAGGCCGGCAAGACCTACAAGGTGGCCGGCTGGGCACCGGTGGCCGAAGAGGCCAAGAACGCCGGCAACAAGCCGGTATGGGAAATCCTGGAGACCTGGCTGAAGGCGCAGCAGGGCGGGCGAATCAAGCCGCGTAGCATCAACACGCCCAAACTGGTCGGCGTCCAGGGCAACCCGGGCCTGGCCTGAAACGAAACCCGCGAAACCCACGAGGAGATGCCATGTCCGTGCGCCAGTCTTTGGTTGCCTTGATGCTTGCCTGTGCCAGCCTTGCGGTCTGGGCGCAGGACAAGGTGGTCTATCACATCGACGACATGTCGCTGCAGGCGCTGAAGGGCTTGCGCAATATTCGCAACCACCTGGATACCGAGCCGAACACCAAGATCACGGTGGTCACGCATGCGCTGGGCGTGGACTTCCTGCTCGAGGGCGCAAAGGACGTCAACGGCAGCCTGTTTGCCGGCCCGGTGGCCGCGCTGACGGCGCGCGGCGTCACCTTCGAGATCTGCGAGATCACGCTGAAGAACCGCAACCTGAAGAAGGAGCAGTTCATCCAGGAGGCGAACTTCACGCCCTCCGGCGTGGTGCGCATCGCCAAGTTGCAGCTGGCCGGCCAGGCCTACATCAAGCCCTGAGGGGCCAGTGAGGGCCGCCGCCCGAATCCGGCCCGGAACCTTGCAATGCAGTCGCTGATTGACCGGTTTGGCGAGAACTGGACGCTGGCCCTCACCGGGCTGGCGATCGGGCTGGCCTTCGGCTTCCTGGCGCAACGCTCGCGCTTCTGCCTGCGCTCGGCGGTGATCGAGTTCTCGCGCAACCTGACGGGCGGCAAGCTGACGGTCTGGCTGTTTGCCTTTGCCACCGCGGTGATGGCCACCCAGTTGCTGGTGCTGGCCGGCGCCTTCGACGCCCGCGATGCGCGGCAGATCGCAGCGCGCGGCAGCCTGTCCGGCGCGGCCATTGGCGGCGCGCTGTTCGGCATGGGCATGATCCTGGCGCGCGGCTGTTCCAGCCGGCTGCTGGTGCTGGCCGCGCAAGGCAACCTGCGTTCCGTGCTCTCCGGTCTGGTCTTCGCCGTCACCGCCCAGGCCGCCTGGACCGGCGCCTTGTCGCCGCTGCGTGTGGCCATCTCCGAATGGTGGACGGTGGACGGCGGCGCTTCGCGCGACCTGATCGCGCGCACCGGCATCGGCCATGGCGGCGCATTGCTCTTTGGCGCCGTGTGGCTGGCGGCAGCGGTCTTCTGGACGCGGCGCCAGAAGGTGCCTTTCTGGGGCTGGGCCGGTGCCATCGGCGTGGGGCTGTGCATCGCCGCCGCCTGGTGGGCCACCTATGCCATCTCCGGCGCATCCTTCGACCCGCATCCGATCCAGGCCTTGAGCTTCACCGGCCCGTCTGCCGAAGTGCTGACGCGCGTGCTCTTCGC
Source organism: Burkholderiales bacterium (assembly GCA_017302505.1). Classification (GTDB taxonomy): domain Bacteria; phylum Pseudomonadota; class Gammaproteobacteria; order Burkholderiales; family Burkholderiaceae_C; genus Rubrivivax. Next base: position 2,175 of record JAFLDH010000236.1, on the reverse strand, counting down.
CACCGACAAGCCGCCCAATTTCGACCTGGGCCTGGTGCCCGGCGTGTTCCTCGGGTCCTTCCTGGCGGCAGCGCTGTTCGGCGAGCTCAAGCTCGAAGGTTTCTCCGGCGGCGCCAGCATGCGCCGTTACCTGGTGGGTGCCATGGCCATGGGCTTCGGCGGCATGCTGGCCGGCGGCTGCGCCGTGGGCGCCGGCCTGTCGGGTGCGGCGGTGTTCACCATCACTTCCTGGGTCACGCTGTGCACCATGTGGGCGGCCGCAGCGTTGACCGACCGCCTGGTCGACCAGCGCGACACCGGCACGCTAGACCAGCCGGTGCCCGGCCCGCCCGCGGCCGGCGCCCCCGCGTAGACATTCCCGACATCGACACGGAGACGACATGCGACGCCTGCGCATCCTGGCCACTGCCCTGCTGTTGGGGACCGCCCCGTTGGCCTGGGCCGACGACATCAAACGGGCCGAGGAGATCGTGCAGGGCAAGTGCTTCGTCTGCCACGGTGCCGACGGCGAAAGCTCCAGCCCGGTGTTCCCGCGCCTGGCCGGCCAGCATGCTCGCTACATCGAACGCCAGCTGGCCGACTACAAATCGGGCCGACGCAAGAGCAGCGCCATGCAGCCGATGGTCGAGGACCTGACGCCCGCCGACTTCAAGGCCCTGGGCCTCTACTTCGAATCGCGCAAGCCCCAGGCGCATGCCGTGGCCGACCCCGAGCTGGCGCAGGTGGGTCGCTTCATCTTCGTGCGAGGCAACCCCTACAGCGGCGTGGCCGCCTGCAGCTCCTGCCATGGCGCCAAGGGCGGCGGTACCGAGACATTGCCGCGGCTGGCCGGCCAGCATGCGCAATACACCGAGAACCAGCTGAAGGCCTTCAACAAGCGCGAGCGCACCAACGACAACGCGGTGATGCACGCCATTGCCAGCAAGCTCAGCGAACTGGAGCTGAAGGCCGTGTCGTCCTACATCAGCGGGCTCGACTGAAGGCCGAGCCCGCAGCCGGCCTCAAAGCGCCAGCGAGTCGGCCCAGATGTTCTCGGCCCAGCCCAGCGCATAGCGGCCTTCGATCTGGTTGGCCGCCGCGGACACGCCGCCCGAGCCGGGCACCGTCTTGAAGGTCTTGTCGGCAGCATCGTACTGGTGCACCGAAGCCACGTGCATCGCGTCCCGCTGGGCCACGAAGCTGTAGCAGGTGTTCATCACCACCGGCGTCGTGCTGACGGCTTCGCCCTTCAGCAGCTGCAGGATGGCCGCGGCGGCCACCTTGGCATGCTGGTTGGCCATGTGGCCCGACTTGGGCATGGCAGGTGCAGAGAACGTGGCATCACCCAGCACGTGCACGTTGGGCGCCGCGGTGGATTCCATCGTCAGCCAGTTCACACCAACCCAGCGATTGTTCATGTTCAGAAGCCCGGCGCTGCGCGCCAGATCGCCCGCGCGCTGCGGCGGGATGACGTTCAGCACGTCGGCCCGCACGTCCTCGAAATCGAGCTTGGCGATGTTGCCTGACACCTCCTTCAGCTCGGCATTCGCGCGGTACTCCAGCATGCCGGTGTAGCGGTCCTTGAAGGCCTTCTCGAACAGCGCCTTCTTCGACTGGATCTCGGGGTTGGCATCCAGCACCAGCACCTTCGACTTCGGCTTGGCCGTCTTCAGATAGCTGGCCACCACGCAGGCGCGCTCGTAGGGCCCCGGCGGGCAGCGGTACGGCGCCTTGGGGATGAACATCGCGAACACGCCGCCATCGGGCATGGCTTCGATCTGCCGGCGCAGCGCCACGGTCTGCGGGCCGGCCTTCCAGGCATGGGCGATGCGGCCACTGTCCAGCGCCGGCTGCAGGCCGCCCACCTGGTCGGCCATGAAGTCGATGCCGGGCGACAGCACCAGCCGGTCGTAGGCAATCTCGCCGCCGCCGGCCAGGCGCACCTTCTTGCCGGCCACGTCGATGGCGGTAACCTCGCCCTGCACCACCTTCACGCCCACCGCCTTCAGGCCGTCATAGCCGCGGGTGATGTCGGCCATCTGCTTGTAGCCGCCCAGCACCAGGTTGCTGATCGGGCAGGAGACGAAGTCGGTGTTGCGCTCGACCAGCGTCACGTCGACATTGCCCCACAGCTTGAGATAGCGCGCGGCAGTGGCGCCGCCGTAGCCGCCGCCGACCACGACCACGCGGCCGGTC
>JAFLDH010000235.1 GCA_017302505.1 Burkholderiales bacterium | reverse complement strand
GCTGCGCCGCGCCGAGCCCGGCCTGCAGGTGCTGCTGATGCGCCGCGCACCGCGGCCCGGCGACATCCACAGCGGCGCCAGCGTCTTCCCCGGCGGGCTGGTGGATGTGGCCGATGCCGAAGGCGCGGCGCTGTGTACCGGCGTCGAAGAGACGCAGGCCTGTGCCTGCCTGGGCCTGCCGGGCGGCGGCCTGGCCTACTGGTTCGCGGCAATGCGCGAATGCTTCGAGGAAGCCGGCCTGCTGTACGCCACCACGCAGGACCGCGCCCATCTGGACGCCGCGCAGCTGGCGGCCATCGCCGAGGAACGCGTCGCGCTGAACCGGCGCGAGACCACGATGGCCGAGATCTGCCGCCGCCACGGCATCCACCTGGCGGCCGACCGGCTGCTCTACCTGGACCACTGGCTGACGCCGCCCGGCGTGCCGAAGCGCTACGACACGCGCTTCTTCGTCACCGAGGCGCCGGCCCTGCAGGTGGCCACGCAGGACGACCACGAGACCGACGACCAGCAATGGCTGACGCCGGCCGAAGGCCTGGCGCGGCGCAAGGAACTTAAGCTCGCGCCACCCACCTACAAGATCCTGGAACTGCTGGACAAGCTGGGCAGCGTGGACGCGGTGCTGGCCCATGCGCGCGGCCTGAAGAGCGTGCGCTGCACGATGCCGCGGCTGGCCACCGGCGCCAAGGGCCTGCGGCCGGTGATGCCCGAAGAGCCGCCGTATGCCGAGATCGGCCGCTGCGACCCCGAAGGCCGCGGCACGCACAGCTACGACCTGGCGCCTGCGGTGGCGGTGCGGCTGTCGCCGCGGCTGATCCGCATCACTGCCGACAACGGCAGCATCATGACCGGGCCGGGCACCAACTGCTACCTGATCGGCGGCGGCGAACGCAACGAATGGGCGGCCATCGACCCCGGCCCGCCCAGCAGCGCGCACGTGCAGGCCATCGTCGACGCCGCGCCGGGCCCCATCCGCTGGATCTTCGTCACCCACACCCACAAGGACCATTCGCCGGCCGCGCAGGAGCTGAAGCGCCTGACCGGCGCGCAGCTGCTGGGCATGGCCGCGCTGCACGCTGAATGGCAGGACACCGATTTCCAGCCCGAGGTGCCGCTGCGCGGCGGCGAGGTCTTCCACCTGCCCGGTGACAGCACGCTGCGCGCGGTGCACACCCCCGGCCATGCCGGCAACCACCTGTGCTACCTGCTGGACGAGGAGCGCATGCTCTTCACCGGCGACCATGTGATGCAGGGCTCCACGGTGGTCATCAACCCGCCGGACGGCGACATGGGCGCCTACCTGCGCTCGCTGCGCGAGCTGCTGGCGCTGGACATCGACTGGCTGGCGCCCGGACACGGCTTCCTGATCCCCGAGCCGCGGCGCGCGATGCAGGCCATCATCGACCACCGGCTGAAGCGCGAGGCCAAGGTGCTGGCCGCGCTGCCGGCGCAGGGCAAGCACAGCACCGACGCGCTGCTGGCGCGCGTGTACGACGACGTGCCGCCGCAGCTGCACACGATGGCGCGGCGCAGCCTGATGGCGCACCTGCTGAAGCTGCGCGACGACGGCGTGCTCGTCGAAGCCGGCGACGGCCACTGGATGCGCGCCTGAGCCCGGCACCCCTCCCCCCTGTCGTCGCCAGGCGCTGCGCCCACTGGCTGCCGTGGGCCCTGTGGCTCGCCTGCCTGTGCATCGTGGGGCCGGCCCTGGCCGAGCCGACGCCGCAGCGGGTGCTGATCGTGCATTCCTTCGGCCGCGACTTCGCACCCTTCGACGCCGCGATTGCCACCCTCCGGCGCGAGCTGGCATCACGTTCGCCCAATCCGGTGGTCTTCGTCGAGGCCGCGCTCGACGCGGGACGGGCGATCGGGCCCGACGAAGAGGCCGCGTTCGTCGCCTACCTGTCGGCGCGCTTCTCGCAGCCGGCGCCGGACCTGGTGGTCAGTTCGGGCGGGCCCGCGGCGCAATTCCTGATCCGGCATCGCGAGCAGCTGTTCGCCGGCGTGCCGATCATGCCCACCGCCTTCGAGTCACGCGTCTTGCCGCGTGCCGCGTTGCGGCCCGGCGACGCGATGGTAGGCACCCAGCTGGACCTGCCGCGCGCATTCGAAAGCATCCTGGCCGTGCTGCCCGACACCCGCACCATTGCCGTCGTCTTGGGCGACACGCCACTGGAGCGCTACTGGCGCCAGCAGCTGGAGCGTGACAGCGCGTCGCTCGCCGACCGGGTGCGCTTCGTCTGGCTCGACCGCCTGTCGCTTCCCCAGATGATCCAGCGCATCGCGGCGCTGCCACCGGACAGCGCCGTGTTCTATGCCTTGCTGCTGGTGGATGCCGCAGGCGTGCCGCACGAGCGGCTGGACGCGCTGGGCCAGCTGAAGCGCGCGGCCCCGGTGCCGATCTTCGGGCTGTACGAGAACGAGCTCGGCCAGGGTGTCGTCGGCGGGCCGTACAACTCGCAGACGCGCGTCGGCCAGGAGGCCGCGCGCGTCGCGCTGCGCCTGCTGAACGCCGCCACTCCGGCGCCGCCGGAGCTCGTGACCGTCGGCATGGATGCCCCGGTCTACGACGCGCGCGAACTGCGGCGCTGGGGCATCGCCGAATCACGGCTGCCGCCGGGCAGCGAGGTTCGTTTCCGCGAGCCTTCGCCCTGGGTTCGCTACCGCGCCCAGATCGTGGTGGCCTCGCTGGTGATCGCTGCACAGGCCGCACTGATCGCCGCGCTGCTGGTGCAGCGCAGCCGCCGCCGGCGCGCCGAGCAGGAGGCGCGCGCGCTGGGTGGCCGGCTGATCACCGCCTACGAGGATGAAGGCCGCCGCCTGGCGCGCGAGTTGCACGACGACATCACGCAGCGGCTGGCCGGCGTGTCGATCGAGGCCGCCATGCTGGGGCGGCTCGGCGACCCCGCGGCACGCCAGGCGGCCGAGCAGTCCATCGGCAGCGAACTGGCCACGCTGAGCCGCGACGTGCACGCCATGTCCTACCGGCTGCATCCGTCGGTGATCGACGACCTGGGGCTGGGCGAGGCGCTGCGCATCGAATGCCAGCGCGCCGCGCGGCGCGGCCAGGTCGCGGTGGATTTCGAAGGCGACGAGAGCGCCGGCCGGGCCCGTGGCGACCGTGCGCTGTGCCTGTTCCGCGTGGTGCAAGAGGCCCTGCGCAATGCCGTGCGCCACGCCGGGCCGCACCGCATCCAGGTTGAACTGCGGGCCACCGATGGCGGGCTGGAGGTGAGCGTGCGCGACGATGGCCACGGCTTCGACACCGAGGCTGCCCGCGGGCATGCCTCGCTCGGCCTGGCCAGCATGCGCGAGCGCGTGGCGCTGCTTGGCGGGCGGCTCGAAATCCACAGCCGTCGCGGCCAGGGCACGCGCGTGACGGCCTGGGTGCCGGCGGCGGAGAAGGCTCCATGACCCGCCCGCGCGTGCTGCTGGCCGACGACCACCGCATCGTGCTGGCGGGGCTCGAGGCCCTGCTGCGCGACGACTTCGAACTGGTGGGGCGGGCGCAGGATGGCCGATCGCTGCTGGAGATGGTGCGTGGCACGGCGGCCGACTACATCGTCGCCGACATCTCGATGCCGGGGCTGAACGGCATCGACGCGCTGCAGGCCATGCGCCGCGAGGGCCTGGACCTGCCGGTGATCTTCCTGACCATGCACACCGAGCCCGCCTATGCGCGGCGTGCGCTGGAGGCCGGCGCCGCCGGCTACGTGCTCAAGCATGCCGCGCCGCAGGAGCTGCTGCAGGCGCTGCAGGTGGCGGCGCAGGGTGGCATCTACATCAGCCGCGAGATCGCCGCCGAGGTGCTGGGCGCCACCGCGCAGAGGCCGGAGCGCGATCCGGCCTCGGGCCTGACGCCGCGGCAGCGCGAGATCCTGCGCTTGCTGGTCGATGGCCGGTCGGCCAAGGAGATCGCCCGGCTGCTGGACATCTCGCACCGCACGGTGGAGTACCACAAGTACCAGGCGATGGAGACGCTGGGCGCAGGCACCAGCGCCGAGCTGATCCAGCTGGCCTTGCGGCTGCAGATCGTCGGCCCCTGACGAAGGATCCCTCTACGGGGCGCCTCGTAGTCCTACGAGGTGACGCCCGACAGCCCGCGGCCCAGCATCCGAGCCCTGGTGCAACCGAAGGAGGTCCGAATGCGCAACCCGTCCCTGAAGTTCCTGGCCGCCACCGGCCTGCTGGCCCTGGCCGGCCATGCCGCGGCCGACTACCCGCTGATGAACCTGGTGGCCGACAAGGTGATCCAGAAGTACCAGTCGGCCAGCTGCGAGCAGTTGTGGGCGCAGAAGCAGCAGCCCAAGAGCGAGCAGGAGCAGCGCCTGATCGGCCTGCTGAAGAACGATCCGCAGCTTCGCGTGGCCTTCATGAACAAGGTCGCCGGGCCGATCGCCAACAAGATGTTCGACTGCGGAATGATCCCGTGAGACGCGCACTGATCAGCGGCGCCCTGCTGCTCGGCGTCGCGCTGGCCGGCCCGGCCGCCGCGCAAGGCAGCACCACCCCGGCAGCAAAGGCCGCCGCCCAGCCGGGTGCCAAGAAGGCCCCGGCCAAGCCAGCCTTCAAGCCCGTGCTCGAGCCGCGCGCGGTGGAGATGCTGCAGGCCATGAGCGCCCGGCTGGCTGCGGCCAGGAGCCTGAGCTTCACGGCGGTGGCCAGCTACGAATACCCCAGCCGGCTCGGCCCGCCGATCGTCTACACGATGCGCTACGACGTGTCGCTGCAGCGGCCCAACCTGCTGAAGGTGGTGGTGCCCGGCGACGGCCCGGCCAGCGAGTTCACCTGGGACGGCAAGGAAATGGTCGCCTTTGCCCCGGCAGAGAACCTGGTGGCCGTGAGCGCCGCCCCGCCGACGCTGGAAGGCGCGCTGAAGCAGGCTTTCGACACCGCGGCGATCTACTTCCCCTTCACCGACCTGCTGCTGAACGACCCCTACGGCGCCATCAGCCCGGGGGCGATACTGGCCTACGTGATCGGCCCGTCGGGCATCGTTGGCGGCGTCAAGACCGACATGCTGGTCTGGGCCAACAACGAGGTCTTCCTGCAGATCTGGCTGGGGGCCGAGGACAAGCTGCCGCGGCGCATCCGCGCGCAGTTCCGTGCCGACCCGAAGGGCCTGCGCCACGATCTGGAGCTGAGCAACTGGAAGCTCGACGGCGCTCTTCCCCCCGAGACCTTCAGCACCGCCAAGGCCAAGGCCGGCCTGCCGATGGCCTTCGCCACGCCAGGGCGCAAGGTGCCCATCGGTGCCAAGCCGGTGGCGCTGCAGCCTGCGGCCAAGCCGGCGGCCAAACCGCAATGATCGAAAGGCAGACCATGAAGCACGCTCCTCTGGCCCTGCTGGCCGTCGCCGCGCTCGGTGGCGCGCTGAGCAGCTGGACGCCGCCCGCCGAGGCCTGGGCCTCGGCCAACCGCTTCGGCGGCGCCACCGCCCACAGCTTCGGCGACACCGCCCACGAAAACCGCTGGGGTGGCAGCACCCAGCACGTGGCCGGCGAAGGCACCGAGCACACCAACGCCTACGGCGGCAGCACCGCGCATTCGGTGTACGGCGGCACCGAGCACACCAGCACCACCGGCACCACCACCTACGGCAAAGCCGGCTACGGCGCGGTCAGCACCACGCCCGGCGGGGCCAGCTACTACCACCCGCCGGCCTATGGCGCCTACCCGGCCTACCCGGCCTACCACCCGCCGGTGGCGGTGCCGTACTACTCCACCGGCTGCATGGGCTGCGCGGCTGCGGCCGGGGCGGTGGTCGGCATGGCCACCGGCGCGGCCATCGCCTCATCGGCCAACGCGGCCGCCACCTCCAACGCCTATGCCGCCGGCGTAGCCACCGGCAGCGCAAACGCCGCGGCGGCCTACCAGCAGGGCTACGCGGCCGGGGCCACCACCGGCACCGCGCCGCCGCCGGGCAGCACGCGCACCACCACGACCACCGTCACCACCACCGCGCCGGTGAGCTACGCCATGGGTGCCAGCTACGCGGCACTGCCGGCCGGTGCCATGGTCATCCAGAAAAACGGCCAGACCTACTACCTCAGCGGCAACACCTGGTTCCTGCCGGCCTACGGGGCCAACGGCGTGCATTACACGGTGGTGACCGCGCCGTGACCGTACACGCCGGCGGCGTGCTGGTGGGCCATGCGCACCCGCGCCTGTCCGAAGGGCTGCGCCACTGTCTCAAGGCGTCTTTCGATGCGGTGTACGTGGTCGGCGACCGGGCCTCGCTGCTGGACGGCGCCATGCGCCTGCAGCCGGCACTGATGGTGGTGGACCTGGGGCTGGCCGAGGGCGACCTGGCCGCGCTGTCGGCCGAGCTGCACCGCCGCAGCCCGGCCAGCCGGCTGCTGCTGCTCAGCGACTACGAAGACGCCGGCGCCGACGCGGCGGCGCTGTCGGCCGGGGTCGACGGCGTGGTGCACCGGGCCACGCTGGCGGCCGAACTGTTCACCGCGGTCGACACCGTGCTGGCCGGCCGGCGCTATGTCGCCGCCGCCTGCCGCGAGCCTGCGTCGCGCGGCGGCCGCTGAGTGCCGGCCGCGACTGCCGTCATGCTGGCCGACCATCCGATCTTCGTCGTCTTCCTGGTGGCGGTGGCCGCGCCGCTGCTGGCGCAGACGCGCCCGGGCGGCCGGGTGCCGGTGGTGGTGTTCGAGGTGGTGCTCGGCATCGTCATCGGCCCGCAGGTGCTGCAGCTGGTGGCCGACCAGGGCTTCCTGGCCTTCATGCGCGAGGTCGGCATGGTGGCCGTGATGTTCATGGCCGGCATGGAGATCGATTTCGCGCGCATCCGCGGTCGGCCGCTGGCGCTGGGCGCCGCCGGCTGGCTGGCATCAGTGGCCGTTGCCGCGGCCGCGCTGCTGCTGCTGCAGCCCACCGGGCTGGCGCTGCCGGCGATGCTGGTCATTGCACTGGCGACCACCGGCCTGGGCACGCTGCTGCCGATGCTGCGCGACGGCGGCCTGCTGGCCACGCCCTTCGGGGCCATGCTGCTGGCCGCTGCCACCGTCGGCGAGGTCGGGCCCATCGTCGCCGCATCGCTGGCGCTGTCCACGCGCTTCAGCACCTGGCAGGAGTTTGCGCTGCTGGCCGTCTTCCTGGGCCTGGTCGCGCTGGCCGTGGCGCTGGGGGCCGGGCTGCGGCCGCCCAGGCTGCTGGCGCTGCTGTCGCGCACCATGCACAGCAGCACGCAGCTGCCGGTGCGGCTGGCGCTGCTGCTGCTGGCCACGCTGATCTACCTGTCGCAGCGCTTCGGCTTCGAGGCGGCCATCGGCGCCTTCGCGGCCGGCATGATCGTCGGCGTCGCGGCACGCGGCCCGGACGGCGAGGACTTCCGCAAGAAGGTCGACGCCGTGTGCTTCGGCTGGTTCGCGCCCTTCTTCTTCGTCGGCACCGGCATCGCCTTCGACCTGGCGGCGCTGGGCCGCGACCTGAAGACGCTGCTGCTGGTGCCGGCCTTCCTGGCGCTGTTCGTGCTGGCGCGCGGCCTGCCCGTGGTGCTGTACCGGCGCGATCTGCCCCGGCACGATCTGGCGCCGCTGGCGATGGCCTCGTCGGTGGCCTCGCTGGGCATCGTGGTCGTCGTCGCCGGCGTCGGCCTGAAGTCGGGTCAGCTGGATGCCGACGTGTCACAGGCCCTGATCGGCGCCGCCCTGCTGTCGCTGCTGGTCTGCCCGACGGCCGCGCGCGCATTGCTGGCGCGCGCGCCGGCGACCTCGGCGAAGGCGGCAGCACCGCCGGCCAGGGCCTGGCATCCCGTCTAGCGCACTTCCTCCCTCGTCTCATCCAACCCAGGAGCTCGAATGAACCAGTCGAAACGCAAGCTGCAAGCCGGCGCCGTGGGCCTCGGCCTGATGGCCGCCCTGCTCGCCGGCTGTGGCAAG
>JAFLDH010000234.1 GCA_017302505.1 Burkholderiales bacterium | reverse complement strand
GTGCGGCCGTTCACTGTGCGGCCCGCGGCGTCGACGATGCGCACCTCGGCCGCGGCCAACGGCGCGCCCACCGCCGCCACACCGCTGAGCACCCCCACCGCGCATTGCGCGCAGGCCGGCCCCTGCGGCGGGCGTGGCGTGATGTCGATCACCTGGGTGCTGCCACCGCCGTCGCCACCCCCGCAGGCGGCCAGCCCCAGCAGCAGGGCGGCGCCAAGCATTGCAAGTCGTTGGTTCATAGCTGGACCTGCAGGCCGAGCTGCACCACCCGCCCGGGCTCGGGCGCGTAGTTGCGCAGCAGCGAGGCGCTGTTGCGGATCTCGGCATTGGTGATGTTATTGGCACTGAGGAAGACAGACCAAGCGCGATCACCCTGCGGCGGCGGCGCATAGCGCAGCGCCACGTTCAGCTGGGTGTAGGCCGCGGTCGGTGTCTGGTTCTCGCCAGGCCAGCGCTGTGCGAAGCCGTGCACCAGCCGCGCTTCGCCCGACCAGGCCGCCCGCTGCGCCTCCACCGTCAGCGACAGGCGCGCGGGTGGCAGGTTGGGCAGGTTCTGCCCGTCGTCCAGCCGGCCGCGCACCAGGTCGGCCTCCAGCCGCACCTGGCCCTGGGCCAAGCCCTGCACGACCCACGGCCGGCTCGCACCCAGCTCGAAGCCGGCCAGCGTAGCCGGCGCCTGCTCGTAGCGCATCACCGGCAGGCAGATCTCCAGGCGCACGCATTCGAAGCGGATGCCACCGGTGTCCGCGTTGTAGAAGCGGCCCAGGCTGCGCAGGTAGATGTAGCTGTCGCTGCGGTAGCCGTACACATTGCCCTGCAGCGTGATGTCCTGCAGCAGCTGCTGCGCGCCGAGGTTCAGGCCCAGCAGCTTTTCCAGCTGCAGGTTCGGGTTGCCGATGTCGTAGGTCCGCGTGGCCAGATGCGGGCCGTCGGCGTACAGCTCCTGCATCGCCGGTGCGCGCTGCGCCGACCAGGCCGTCAGCGTGGCCGAACCGTCGTCCCAGCGGCGGGTGGTGGCCAGCGACAGGCTGAAAGGCTGGAAGCGACGGTCCGGCGGGATCTTCAGCAGCAACGCGCCGTCGCGCACCACCTGGTAGCGCTGCGGCACGTAGTCCACGTATTCGATGCGCGCACCGGCTTCCAGCAGCCAGTCACCCGAGCGCCAGCCTTGCACGCCGAACAGCGCCGCGCTCTGCCCCAGCGTCTTCGGCATGAACACTTCCAGGCCCAGCGCCGAGACATCGCTGCGCTCGGCATGCAGGCCCAGCGTGCCCTCGGCGGCGCCGGCGCCCAGCAGCGGGCGCAGCAGCCGGTGCGTCAGCTCGGCGCGCAGTTCGGCGGCGCGGTTCTCGAAGGTGGTGACCACGCGGCCGTTGTCGGTCTCGTCATGGCCGTAGTCGCTGAGCGAGCCGTTCAGCTGCAGCAGCGAGGCCGCCGGCCAGGCCAGATCGAACTCGCCGCGCAGGTCCAGCCGCGTCTGCTGCGCGTCGATGCGCACCTGCTCGTCGGCGGTCTCGATCACGCCCGGGATCGACACCGCATGGCTGTGCCCGCCGGGCGGGATGCCGTAGTCCATGCGGAAGGTGGACAAGGACGCGCCCAGCCAGCCCTGCGGGCCGACCCAGCTGCCGCCCAGCGAGCCGCCGTCGCTGCGCGAGTTGGTGTTGGCGATGTAGCCGTAGGTGTTGCGTGCGGTCACCAGGCCGAACTGCTGCTCCAGCGCGGCGCTGTCCAGCGCCCAGCCGGGGATCGGCACGTCGCCCTGCTGCCGGCCATGCGCATCCGCGTACCAGGCGAAGGCGCCCGTGCTGCCGGTGGCCGAGGCCACCCCGGCGACGATGTTCGGCCCGCCCATGACCGTGGCCGCCAGCTGCGGGCTTTCGGGCAACTGCTGGGGGATGCGCGCGTTCTCCAGTTCCACCGCGCCGCCAATGGCGCCGCCGCCGAAGCGCACCGCCGCCGGGCCGCGCCAGACGGTGGCGCGCGTTGCCAGCAGCGGCTCGGTCATCACCGCATGGTCGGCGCTGAAGGTCGACGCGTCGTGCGTGCCGGTGCCACCCACCGTGACGCCGACGCGCGGCCCCGACTGCCCGCGGATCACCGGCAGGCCGACATTGGGGCCGAAGCTGGCATTGGCCACGCCCGGCTCGTACTGCAGCGTGGCCCCCAGCGTGGGCGCCACGCGGCGTTGCAGCGCCTCGCCGCGCAGGACCTGCACCGGCTCGGCCGACGGCGCCGCCGTCCGCTGGCCCTGCACCTGCACGCGGTCGGCGTCCTGGGCGTAAGCGGGCAAGGGCAGCAAGGATGTCGACAGGATGCTCGCAGCCAGCGGCGGCCAGGCGCGACGGGGGTAACTCATTCGGACTCGGAAGCGGGCTGCAGGCGTAACAATCGACGCCTGCGCTTGATGTGCAACAGAATCGCATTATGATTGCACTTCAGTTGCAACAATGCCGTTCACCCGAGGAGCTCCCGATGCACAAACCCCTGCTTGGCGCCATGGCGCTGTCTGCCATGCTGTCCTTCGCGCCCGCCTGGGCTGATGGCCTGCATGAAGGCGACATCCTGATTTCGGTGGTCAACGGCAAGCTGAAGACCAGTGGCGGACACACCGACACGATCTTCGAGGGTGACTTCGGCGACGTGGCGGGCGGCCCTTACAAGACCGACGACCCGGGCTACGACAGCGATGCGGGCACCTTCGCCAGCGGCACGGTCATCAACTACATGGCGCTGGGCACGCTGAAGTTCTGGAACGGCAGCAGCTGGAGCGCCGCCTGGGTGCCTGCCGACGTGCAGGTCCGCATCGACGGCAACCTGGGCGAAGAGACCTTCTGGGGCGCCAGCGGCGTCAGCGGCGACCTCTCGGGCCTGATCGGTGAGGCCGGGGCCGGTGGCAGCATCCATGAGCACCTGGACATGTCGGTGGTCGGCACCAACAAGGCGACCGTCGGCGCCTACATGATCTCACTGAAGCTGAGCTCGACATCGACCGCATTGCAGGCTTCCGACCCGTACCACATCGTGCTGAACCGCGGCCTCGATGAAGAAGCCTTCGAAGCCGCCGTGATGGCCGTGCCGGAGCCTTCCACCTACGCGATGCTGCTGCTGGGTCTGGCGGCAGTGGGCTATAGCGCCAAGCGCCGCCGCAGCCGTTGAACACCACGTTCCGGCGCGCCGCCGCGGCTGCCGCGGCGGCGTTGTCGTTTCAGGCCTCGGCGGTGCACTTCGACGTCGAGCTACGCACCGTGCCGGGGCCGGTGGCTGGCGCGCGCATCACCACCGACTTCTTCGGTGACCTGGGCCTCGCCGGTGCGCTGCCAATCGACGGCGAGACCGGCCAGCGCATCTACCCGGGCTACTTCGGTGACCTGGAAGGCGGCCCCTTCCTGACCGACGACCCGGGCTTCCAGGCCTTCCCGGGCACCTTCCTGCGCGACGAGATCGTGTCCTTTCGCGCGCTGGGCACGCTGCGCTACTGGAACCCGCAGACGCTGCGCTGGAGCGCCGCGCCGCAGGGGGTGGAGGTGATCCTCTACGGCAACATCCCCATCGAGGTCGAGATCGGCTTCGACAGTGATCCGGCCGCCTGGCGCGAACAGTACGAGTTCCACCGCGGCGGCACCCGCTTCGGCGCCAACGGCATCGGCGGGCCGCTGACGGCCATCATCGATGCGGCGCGCCGGCGCGGCGAATTCCATGCGCACCTGGACTGGAAGATCACTGCCCCGCCCGGCGCGGCGCCACCGGTGGGCGCCTACATGGTGACACTGCAGCTGTGGTCGCCCACACTGCAGGACGGCGCGCCGAAGTACCTGCCGTCCGAGCCGATCCAGGTGCTCTTCGAACGCGGCATCAGCGAAGCGCAGCTGGCGCAGGCGCTGCGCTCGCGCATCGAGGCGCGACCGGCGGCACCTTCAAGACAAGGTGCCCCGGTGCCGCGCGCACATTGGTCCGCCCCGCCCGTGCTGCCGTGGGGCGGCAACGCGTCATCGTCGCCTTCAGCGCGCTGAGCCAGCGCGGCGGCGCCGCGCGACCCAGCCCAATGCCAGCAGACCGGCGCCGAACAGCGCCCAGGTGCCCGGCTCGGGCACCGGCGTGGGCACGCCGAAGTCGATGTAGAACTCGCCGCTGGCGCGGGCATTGGCATTGCTGCCCAGGTTGACGAGCATGAACTTCGCCGTGTAGTTGCCAGGGGCGGCACCCGAATCGACGTAGTAGGTGGGCAGGAACTCGAAATTGCCGCTGGGGCCGAGGGCGTAGGTGTCGCTGCCGCCGAAGATGTCCATCATGCCGCCGGCCGCAACCTTCAGTCCCGGCGTGGCCGACAGCAGCTTCAGCGCCACGGTGGTGTTCTGGTAGTGCGCGCTCCAGCGGTCGCCGCTGCTGTGGAACAGCACGTCGGCCATCGGGCTCAGACCCTTCAGCGACTGGATCGAGGCAATGCCCAGGTGGCTGTACTCGTGCGCCGGATCGCTGTCGGGCAGCACCTTGCTGGCCCAGGTGCCGGCGAAGGCGCCGCTGCCCGCCTTCAGCGGGATCGAGCTCAGCCCTGTGTAGGTCTCGGGTATGCGGTTGTTGGTGCTGGTCGGCAGCGTCACTGGCGCGTCGGCCGGGCCGCTCAGGCTGTAGGTGCCGATGCCGTGGAAGTGGTCGCCGTGATCGAACAGGAAGGTCAGCCGGCCGGCGTTGGGGTTGGTCTGCCCAGCATAGGTGCCGCTGGGGAAGGTGATGCGAGAGTCGATGCCGACATAGAAGCCAATGCCGTCGTCCCAGCGCGAGCCCTCGTCGGCCTGCGCCGCGCAGACGGCGAGCGCGCCGGCCAGAGCGACCCACGTGCGTAGGCAAATCCGTTTCATGTGCTGTCCTCCAGATGATGATCGTAAATGCAACTATGTTGCATGAAGAATCATAACCGGATTCGGCGTTCGCACTCGCTTCACGCTGTTGCGGCGCGGCTGGCGCGGAGTTCGCAGGCCGCGTTTGCGTCAACCAAGCTCGGCCTTTTGGCCGCGCGCCTAGAGCCAGTCGTTCAGCGTGATGCCGATGCCGATGGTCGACTGGTTCCAGTTGTAGTCGATCAGCGACTCGCCATAGCCGCTGAAGAGCTTGACATAGCCGCGCAGCGGGCCGAGCAGCGGCGCGCTGGTGTAGCTGAGCTGGCCGGCGCCCTTGCCTGTGCTGGGGTTGCCGCGGATCGTGGCGGCGAAGCTCTGGCCGCGCCACTTGTACAGCAGCGACAGGTCGCCCCAGCCGTAGTAGTCGCTGATGGTCGGGTTGTCGTCGGTGTCCGCGCTCTCGGGGATGCGCCACCACAGCCGGCCCAGCAGCGCCAGGTTGCCTTGCTCGATGCCGGCGCTGACGATCAGCCGGTTCCAGCTGCGCGACAACTGGTCCGAACGGCCGTTGGACTGGTGGTTGAAGGCCAGGTTCAGCAGGTTCCACTGCAGGCCACCCCATTGCAGCCCCGGCTTGGTGCTCAGGATCAGCTCGGGCATGTAGTTGGTCTCGCGGAAGGGCCGCGAGGCATTGCCCGAATCGTTGTACAGCTGCCATTGGCTCTGCTGCGTGTAGGCCGCCCACACGCCCCAGCGGCGGTCGTCGGTGGTCCACAGGCGGAACTTGAAGCTCAGCTGGAACGCGGCCTCGGTGGAGTCGAGCTGCGTGCCGGGCTCGATCAGCCCGCCGTTGACCAGCGGGTCGAAGGGCGCGGTGTTCAGGTCGGTGGTGTAGCGGCCGAACAGGAAATAGTTCGGCGCGTACAGCGAGATGTCGTAGCGGGTGCTGCCGGGCTCGAAACCCCAGGCCTTGTCGTACATCGAGCCGCTGCCGCCGGCCTCGGGCGTGGCCACGACGGTGGTCGTCTGGCCGGCCGCGGCACTGGTGTTGGCCGCGGCCTGCGCGTCGGGCCTGGCCGCCGGTGCCGTGGCGGTGCGGCCGCTCAGACGGTCGAAGCAGGCCAGCCGATCGGCATCGGCGGCAATGGCGGCGCAGGCTGCCATGGATGCAGCCTGATCCTGAGCCAGTGCGGGCAGGCAGGCGGCCAGGGCAGACAGGGCAAGCGCGGCGGGCGCGCGATCAAGGGTCGGCATGGCGGTGCGGGGGTGGGCACCGGCGTCACGCCGGCGGCCGGCATGCTATGTCAATACACGCCCAGGGCCAGGCCTGCGGCCAATGCCTCACCCAGGTCACGGCAGCGCTGCAGGTCTTCGGCACCGATCCGCTTGGCGGCCAGGATCGCCTCGGGCGTCTGCGCATGGGTGCATACGATCAGCGGGGGCGCCACGGCCTTGAGCCGCCAGCCCGTGCAGATGCGCTCGATCTGCCGCGCCGCCCCGCTGCCATCGCTGCCGGCGCAGACCATCGCCGCATAGGGTCGGCCTTCGATACGGCCCAGCGCCGGGTAGTAGCAGCGGTCGAAGAAATCCTTCATCAGCCCGGCCATCGAGGCCAGGGTCTCCGGCGTGGCGAACAGCAAGCCATCGGCGCCGAGCAGGTCGGCCGGCCCGCTGTGGACCGCGGCTTGCAGCCGCACGGTCACGCCGGTCTCGTGACGCGCGCCTTCGGCCGCGGCCTCGGCCATCTGCCGCGTGCCCCCGGTCGCGGTGTGCCAGACGATCAG
Source organism: Burkholderiales bacterium (assembly GCA_017302505.1). Classification (GTDB taxonomy): domain Bacteria; phylum Pseudomonadota; class Gammaproteobacteria; order Burkholderiales; family Burkholderiaceae_C; genus Rubrivivax. The sequence goes on along the minus strand of JAFLDH010000234.1, from coordinate 1,327 downwards.
CAGGGTCTTCATGGCCGTACCGTACACCAGCCGGCCGCTGCATGGCGCGTTCGGCGATGTGCTGTGGCCTCAGGGGCCCGGCGGCACCACCGGCCAGCCACGACGCACCCACGCGGCCATGCCGCCATCGACATAGCGCACATGCGCGTAGCCCTGCTGGCGCAGCGCCTTCAGCGTGGCCGACGAGCGGTTCTGCGTGTTGCAGATCAGCAGCACCGGCATGGCCGGGTCGGTCGGGATCTCGGCCAGCCGCTGCGGCAGCTGCGACATCGGCAGCAGGCGTGCACCGGCGGCCACGCCACGCGCGTGCTCGTTCGGCTCGCGGATGTCGATCAGCACGGCACGGCCGGCCTCGTGCGCATCGCGCGCGGCCTGCAGCGTCACCGCATCGGCGGTCTGTGCACCCGGCCCGGACGACAACGCCAGGCCCATGCCCAGCCCCAGCGGCACGATCAGCAGCGCCGGCAGGGCCAGGCGGCGCAATGGCTTCGGCAAGTTCATGTCGCAAGTATTACTCAACGCTTATATTGACGTCGGCGCTCGGGCTTTCGGCTTCGGCGCACCGCGCGCTCAAAGCTGCCGGTTGCGCGCCAGCGGCGGGTTCTTGGCGAAGTAGCGGCGGATGCCGGTGGCCAGCGCCTCCACCAGCTCGGCCTGGTAGGCCGGGTCGCGCAGGCGCTGCTCTTCCTCGGGGTTGGAGATGAAGGCCGTCTCCACCAGGATGCTGGGCACGTCGGGCGCCTTCAGCACCGCGAAGCCCGCCTGCTCGACACGCCGCTTGTGCAGCCGGCCCACGCGACCCAGCGGCGCCAGCACTTCGTTGCCCAGCTTCAGGCTGTCCTTGATCTGCGCAGCGGTGCTCATGTCGAGCATGGCGCGCATCACCTGCTCGTCCTTCACCGTGGCCACATTGATGCCGCCCACCAGATCGGCGGCGTTTTCGCGCTGCGCCATCCAGCGGGCCGCCGCACTGCTGGCGCCCCCCTCGCTGAGCGCGAAGACACTGGCGCCGCGCGCCTCGGGCCGCATGAAGGCGTCGGCATGGATCGACACGAACAGATCGGCCTGCACGCGCCGCGCCTTGCGCACCCGCTCGTGCAGCGGCACGAAGAAATCGGCATCGCGGGTCATCATCACGCGCACGTTGGGCAGCGCATTCAGCTTGTCGCGCAGCTGCAGCGCGATCTGCAGCACCACGTCCTTCTCGCGCGTGCCGGCCGGGCCGATGGCGCCGGGGTCCTCGCCGCCGTGGCCGGGATCGAGCGCGACGATGATCAGCCGGTCGATGCGGCGGCGTTCCTCGGCGCTGGGCGGCTCGGGTGGCGGC
>JAFLDH010000233.1 GCA_017302505.1 Burkholderiales bacterium | reverse complement strand
GGCCGTGGCTGCCCCTGCCGCTGCGGCGGCTTCGGCCGTCGGGAACGCCGCTTCGGCGGTGGCCGGTGCGGCCGACAGCGCCGCTTCGGCCGCGGTGAATGCGGCGTCTGCCGCTGCCGCCACGGCCGTGGAAGTGAAGGACGCGGCCAAGGAAGCCGCCGCGGCCGCCGCTTCGGCCGTCAAGCAGTAAACCCGTCGCGCCGCCCTTCGGCGCCCGGCACGAAGAAGCCGCCCTCGGGCGGCTTCTTCTTTGGGGATGCGGGCGGCCTACTTCAGCTCGGCCGCCAGCGTGGTGGCGATGCGCCGGCTGTTCTCGCCGGTGTCGGGGCCGCCCTGCGAGTTCAGTACCGAGACGATGGTCTTCGGCCCGTCGCTCTTCAGCGCCACCTGGTACTTCACGGCCGCGGCGCTGCTGTCGCTGCTGCCGCCGAAGAGCTTGGAGAAGAAGCCCGGCGTCGCGTCCTGACCGGCCGTCTTCGGATCGACATAGCGCACGAAGTACAGGCCGGCCGCCCGGTCGCGGTCCTCGACGGTGAAGCCCGAGCGGTCGAGCGCGATGCCCACGCGCCGCCAGGCGCGGTCCAGGCTGTCATCGACCTCCAAGGACGAAGGATTGCCGGCGACGATGCGCGCGCGCGGCTGCGCCGGCACGGCGGAGACCGGGTTGTCGACCGCTTCGCGAGCCACCGTCTCGGTGGCCCCCAGCTTGACCAGCAGGCGGCCCAGCATCTCGCTTTCCAGCTGCGGATCGGGCGGCCGCGGCTCCCAGCGCGTGTTGTCCTTCATCGGCGTGGTGTAGACCTCGACCATGCCGCGGTGGGTGACGAAGATCTCGCTGCCGGTGGCGGTGCGTTCGACACGCGTGCGGTACTGGTCGAGCTCGCCGGTGGAATAGACCGAATCGAGCACCGAGCCCAGCGTCCTGCGGATGACGTCCTGCGGCAGGTTGGCGCGGTTCTCGGCCCAGTTGGTTTCCATCACGCCGGCCGTCGCATCGTTCTTCACCAGGGTGAAGCCCAGGTCCTGCCAGAAGCTGATCAGCAGAGGCCACACCTGCTCGGGTGGCTTCGGCACGCTGAGCCAGCGGCGGTGTTCGTCGCGCTCGACCTTGAACTCGCCCAGGGCGCCGGGTGCGACCGTGGCGGCTGCGGCGGTGCGGACGGTGGTCGGCGCGCCGGTGGGCATGGCGCTGGCCGTGACCACGCCGCGTTGCGTCTGCTGCTGGTAGCGCGAATCGCGGCTCAGCTGCGTCAGATCGGGCGGCACCTCCAGCGGGTTGATCTTGGTGGTGTTGCTGCGGTAGTCGACACGGTCGCTGCTCATGATGCCGCCGAACGAGCAGCCCCCCAACAGGAGGGCCAGCGCGAGCGCGGCCGGGGTCTTGCCACCAGGAAAAAGCTTCACATCGGGTCTCCAGCGGGCCGCGCACGGCACGCGAATCAAGCCTCGGTTAGGGCGCTGGCGGGGGCGCAAGTTCCGGCACGGCGTGCTCAACGCAGCCCGCTGTCGCGCAGCGCCTGGCTCACCGTGGCCTGGCCGGCGTCGGTCAGCGGCACGATCGGCAGGCGCACGGCCGGGCTGCACAGGCCCAGCTGGGCCATCGCCCACTTGGTGGGTGCGGGGCTGGGCTCGCAGAACAGGTCGCGGTGCAGCGGCAGCAGCCGCAGGTGGATGTCGGTGGCCTTGCGCACCTGGCCTTCGATGGCGGCCATGCACATCTCGTGCATCAGCTTCGGGGCCACGTTGGCGGTGACGCTGACGTTGCCGCGGCCGCCCAGCAGCATCAGCGCGACGGCGGTGCCGTCGTCGCCGGAATACAGCGAAAACTCCTTCGGCGCCCGCTTGATCAGCCAGGCCGCGCGGGCGATGTCGCCGGTGGCGTCCTTCAGGCCGATGACGCCGGGCACCTGGGTCAGGCGCAGCACGGTGTCGTTCTGCAGGTCGGCCACGGTGCGGCCGGGCACGTTGTACAGCACCATCGGCAGGTCCACTGCTTCGGCCACCGCGCGGAAATGCCGGTAGATGCCTTCCTGCGAGGGCTTGTTGTAGTAGGGCACCACCGACAGGTGGCAATCGGCGCCCACCTTCTTGGCATAGCGCGTCAGCTCGATCGCCTCGGCCGTGGAATTGGCGCCCGTGCCGGCCATGATCGGCACGCGGCCGGCCGCCTGCTCGACGGCCACGCGGATGATCTCGCAGTTCTCGTCCATCGACACCGTCGGCGATTCACCGGTGGTGCCGACCACGCCGATGCAGTCGGTGCCTTCGGCGATGTGCCAGTCGACCAGGCGGCGCAGCGCCGCGTAGTCCACGCTGCCGTCTTCGGCCATCGGGGTGACCAGGGCGACGATGCTGCCAACAATCGGGTTCATGCGCATTCCTCGAAGTGCGCCGATTTTACGCGCCGGGCGTCGGCGCAGCCTGTAGCGGCCAGGCGCCCGCCTCGGTGCTGGCGACGGCGGCAATGCGCTGCACCCGGCGCGGCGGGCCGTCGAGCAGGCCGTCCTCGTAGGCCACCACCTGCCAGCCGCGGGCCAGCGCCAGCAGTTCGCCGGGCTGCAGCAGGAATTCCGGCCGCGACGGCTTGCCGAAGCGCTCGTGGCCCAGCGCGAAGGTCTCGTAGATCAACACGCCGCCTTCGGCCAGCAAGTCGCGCAACTGCGGCCAGGTGGGGCGCCAGAGGTAGTTGGTCACCACCACCGCGTCGAAGCGCTCGCCAGACAGCGGCCAGGCATCGTCTTCCAGATCGGCCACCCGCACCTCGGCAAGGCCCTGCAGCGGCTGCAGCGCGGCCGCATCGCGATCGATGCCGGTGACCCGGAAGCCCTGCGCGGCCAGCCAGCGCACATGCCGGCCGCTGCCGCAGGCCAGGTCGAGCACGCGGCTGCCAGGGCGGATCAGCGGCGCCCAGCGGCAGACCCAGGGCGAAGGCGCCAGGCCGCCATGCAGGCCAGGGCTAGAAACAGGCCCAGACACGGTTGGCCAGGTCCACCGCCAGGTGCGGATCAAGGTAACTGAGGAACACCGCCGCCAGCGCCAGCCCGGCCAGGCGCCGAGGAAGGAGCCCAGTTGGTGGTTCAGGAAGACGATGCCGCCCAGCATCGACATGTACTGCACGCCGAAGATCTGTGCCACCACCGCATTGGTGGGCGGCACGGTGGACAGCCACAGCAGCCCCATCGCTGCGGCGAACAGGTACACGCTCCAGGGCGTGAGCGGCGCGGCCAGGAAGGCGACGATCACCACAGACCGAAGCAGGTAGATGCCCGACAGCATGCGCGGCTTGGACAGGCGCTGGCCCAGGCTGCCGGCCAGGTAGGTGCCGAACACGTTGAACAGGCCGATCAGCGCCAGCGCGGTGCTGGCCACGCCGGGCTGCAGGCCATGGTCCTTCAGGTAGCTGGGCAGGTGCACGCCGATGAACACCACCTGGAAGCCGCAGACGAAGTAGCCGGCCGTCAGCAGGCGGAAGCCGTTGTGGCCGAAGGCCTCGCGCAGCGCGGCACGCACGCTCTGCTGCGGGCCAGCATGGGCCGCGGCGAAGGCCGGCTCGCGCAGGCCGAAGGCCAGCGGCAGGATCAGCATGGCCATCAGGCCCAGCACGAAGAGCGCGTTCTGCCAGCCCAGGCCGCCGATCAGCCAGTTTTCCACCGGCACCATCAGGAACTGGCCGAAGGAGCCGGCCGCCGCCGCCATGCCCATGGCCCACGAGCGCTTCTCCGGCGCCACGTTGCGGGCGATGACGCCGAAGACGATGGCATAGGTGGTGCCCGCCTGCGCCATGCCCAGCAGCAGCCCGGCGCTGCCGGTGAAGGCCAGGCCCGAGGTGGCCAGCGCCATCGTCACCAGCCCGCCGGCATAGAGCAGCCCGCCCACCAGCAGCACGCGGAAGGCGCCGTAGCGGTCGGCCACCATGCCGGCCAGCGGGCCAAACAGGCCCCAGGCCAGGTTCTGGATGGCCAGCGCGAAGGCGAAGGTCTCGCGCGACCAGCCGCGGTCCATCGTGATCGGCTGCAGGAACAGGCCGAAGCCGTGGCGGATGCCCATCGACAGCGTGACGACGGCGGCGCCGCAGATCAGCACCTGCGTCATCGACAGGCGGGCGGGCGCGGAGCTTGCGGGTAAGGTCATCCGGCAAATCTAGCGCAATCCGGCGGCACGGCGCTGCGGCTACATTGCGTCCCATTGGCGAGGTGACGACTTGAAGATTCTCGTACTCGGCAGCGGCGTGATCGGCACGACCGCCGCCTACTACCTGGCGCGCGACGGCCACGAAGTGCAGGTGATCGACCGGCAGACCGGCCCGGCGCTGGAAACCAGCTTCGCCAACGCCGGCGAGGTCTCGCCCGGCTATTCGGCGCCCTGGGCCGGCCCCGGCGTGCCGGTGAAGGCCATCAAGTGGATGCTGATGACGCACAGCCCGCTGGTCATCTGGCCGCTGCTGGACCCGGCGATGTGGCGCTGGGGCGCGGCGATGCTGGCCAACTGCACCGAGCGCGCCTATGCGCTGAACAAGAGCCGCATGGTGCCGATCGCCGAATACAGCCGCGATTGCCTGAAGGCCCTGCGCGCCGAGACCGGCATCGCCTACGACGACCGCGCGATGGGCACGCTGCAACTGTTCCGCACGCAGAAGCAGCTGGACGGCATCGGCGGCGACGTGGCGGTGCTGAAGCAGTACGGCGTGCCCTACGAGGTGCTGGACCGGGCCGGCTTCGTCAAGGTGGAACCGGCACTGGCCCTGACCCAAGAGAAGTTCGTCGGCGCACTGCGCCTGCCCGGTGACGAGACCGGCGACTGCTTCAAGTTCAGCAACCGGTTGGCCGAGATGGCGGCCGGGCTGGGTGTCGATTTCCGCTGGGGCACGACCATCGAAGGGCTGCAGCGCGACGGCAACCGCCTGAGTGGCGTGCGCACCGACGCCGGGCTGCTGCAGGCCGACCGCTACCTGCTGGCCCTGGGCAGCTATTCGCCGCTGCTGCTGAAGCCGCTGGGCCTGCGCATCCCGGTGTATCCGGTGAAGGGCTATTCGATCACGGTGCCGATCACCGACCCGGCCGGCGCGCCCGAATCGACCATCATGGACGAGACCCACAAGGTGGCCGTGACCCGGCTGGGCGACCGCATCCGCGTCGGCGGCACGGCCGAGCTGGCCGGCTACAGCCTGGCGCTGCGCGAGGCGCGGCGCGCCACGCTGGAGCATGTGGTGACCGACCTGTTTCCACAGGGCGGCGATGTGTCGAAGGCCAGCTTCTGGTGCGGCCTGCGGCCGATGACGCCCGACGGCACGCCGATCGTCGGGCCGACGCCGCTGGACAACCTGCTGCTGGCCACCGGCCACGGCACGCTGGGCTGGACCATGGCCGCCGGCACCGGCCGCGTCATTGCCGACCTGGTGGCCGGCCGCCAGCCCGATATCGACATCGAGGGCCTGACGATGGCCCGCTACCGGGGCTGAGAGGCTAGACCCCGGCGCGCAGCACCTTGGCCGACAGCGCCTGGGCCAGCGCGTCGGCGCTGTCCTGCAGGTGGGCGCGGGTCTCGGCGTTCATCGCACCCTTGCGCTTCAGCGCCTTGTCCAGCTGCGCCTGCAACTGCAGCGCCTGCGCGCGCATCAGGCTGCGCGCATCGGCCCGGGTCTGCGGGCTGGTGCGCAGCAGCACGGCGCTGACGCGGTTCAGGTGCTCGCGCTGCAGTTCGCGGCGCGCGGCGCTGATGTCGCCGGCCTGGGCCAGTTCGCTCCAGATGTCGCGGTTGAGCTGCCCGTACAACTCGGATAGCTGGAACGCGCTGTCGGGCCGGTCGGCCTTGCCGACGTTGTCGAGGATGCGCGCGGCCACCGCATCGCTCATCAGCTGCGCCAGCACCGCCCGCTGCAGATCCAGCAACCGCTGCGGTACCGGGTAGTCGGTGGACAACGTGGGGTTGTCGCCGCGGTCATCGTAGTCGGGCGCCAGACGGCGCTGCAGCGTCGGCGTGACCGCCAGGCTGTCGATGGACAGCACGTTCAGCGCGATCAGCTGCAGGGCCGCGCGCTGCGTGGCCGCGTCGGTGGGCTGCAGCGGATCGCGGCCGCTGCCCGGGTGGTCGCGCAGCGTGCGCACGCCGCCGATCTGCCGCACCAGCACGCCCACCGCGCGGCCGGCATCGGCAATCGCATAGGCCAGCGAGCGGCGCAGCACCGCATAGTTCTCGTCGGGCTTCAGCTCGCGGCGCTCCTGCCGCGCGAACAGGTCGCGTGCGATCTCCAGCCGCTTGGCGGCATAGGCGATCGGGTCGGCACCCAGGTCGAGCTGGATGGTCTCGGGGTCGATGCCGAAGGCCGCGTCCTCGTCAGTGCCGAAGGCCAGCTGCGGCTCGTTGCTGCGCGCGGCGATGCGCAGCAGCTCGGCGCGTTCCTGCTCCGGCGCGATCGGCTTGTAGGCGTATTCGATGGCCCAATAGTCGTAGGGGCCCAGCGTGGTCATGAAGGGCGTGCCGCCGCGCTGGCCGGGCCGCGGCAGGTTGATGGCGTTGTATTCCATCACCGAGCCGGTGGTGCCGAAGGTGCGCGTGAAGGCCGGGTCGGACAGCTGCTGCTCGGTGTACACCCGCGACGCGCGGAAGTTGTGGCGCAGGCCCAGCGCATGGCCCACCTCGTGCATGATCGTGTCCTTCACGTAGTCGCGCACGAAGGACTCGGCCTCGGGGCTGTCGGGATCGAGTTCGCCACGGGCCTGCAGCACGTCCAACGCATAGCCCAATTGCTCGGCCGCCAGGTCGCCGTGCTGGCAGAACTCATGCCCGGCATGCGGCGCATGGCCTCCCAGCACCGTGCTGAACGCGGCCGCACCGCCCAGCGTCTGCGCGCGCACCGAGCGCAGCGAACGCGAGCTCAGGCTCTCGAAGCCGATGTCGGCATCCAGGATCTCGCCGCTGCGCGGGTCGACATGCTTGGGCCCGATGGCGCCGAAGCCCGGCGAGGCCGACATCAGCCAGCGCACCGACGAATAGCCGATATCCAGCGTGTCGAATTCGGCATCGTCGGGCTGCTGCTTGACGACGATCGCGTTCTGGAAGCCGATCTTCTCGAAGGCCTTGTTCCATTCGAGGATGCCTTCGCTGACCGTGGCGCGGTACTTCAGCGGCACGTTGCGGTCGATCCAGAAGGTGATCGGCTTCACCGGCTCGGACAGCTCGGCCGCTGGGTCCTTCTTCTCCAGCCGCCAGCGCTCGACCATGCGCACCCTTGGCGAACGCTGCAGGTCGTCGCTGAAATCGAGCACGGTGTTGGTCATCAGGCCGATGCGCGCGTCGGCGCGGCGCGGTGCCATCGGTTGCTCGGGCAGTGCGGCGATCGAGAAATGGTGGCCGACGAACAGGCTGCGCGTGTCGGGCAGGTAGCGCGGCACCGTCGGCGACACCGGGCTGGGCGGCGTGCCCGGCTGCGGCACGCCGATCGACGCGGTGTAGAAATGGTGCTGGGTCTGGATCTCCAGCGACTGCGCCGAACCGCGCACCGCAGTGATGGTGCTGTTGCGCGGGTCCAGCGAATAGCCCTGGCGGAAGGCGCGCTGCAGTTGCATGCCCACGCCCAGCATGTCCGACAGGAAGATGCCGTTCACCTCCACCAGCACCGACTTGCGCTGCGGGTGCGGCTGGCTGGCCACCGGCATGCTGCCCAGCAGGCTGGGCGAATAGGACACGGCGGTGGCGCGAGCCTCCGGCGTGCCCGGCGTGGCGATGACGTCGGTGTTGCGCGCCTGCAGCCGCACCGTGTTGTGCACGCGCACGAACTCGATCAACTGCGGCCCGCCGGCGCCGCTGACCGGATAGGCCATCAGCCCGCCGATGATCACCGCCTCGCCGATGCCGGTGGACAGCTTGGGCGACAGCATGAAGGGCTTGCCGAACTGCTCCGGCTTCAGTTCCAGCCACAGCTTGTCGTCCTTCTGCCAGGCGATGATCGGCCCGTCGATCTGCTTGGCGTCCTTGGTCACCACCGCAAAGGGCGGCGCGCCGCCGGCGGCGGGC
>JAFLDH010000232.1 GCA_017302505.1 Burkholderiales bacterium | reverse complement strand
GGATGGTCTGCTGCACGGCGTCGGCCTGCGGCGCGCGCAGCAGGCGCTTGGCCTCGCGCACGGCCCCCGGCGGCAGGTGGTTGAAGCGCTCGGCCACGCGGCGGGCGTGGTTCACCACCTCGCCGGCCGGCAGCACCGCATTGGCCAACCCCATCTCCACCGCGTCGGCGGGGCTGAAGGGGTCGCCCAGCAGCAGTTTCTCGGCCGCGCGCGCCTGACCGATGCGCTGCGGCAGCAACAGGCTGGAGGCGAATTCCGGCACCAGGCCCAGGCCGACGAAAGGCATGGCCAGGCGCGCCTCGTCGGACACATAGACCAGGTCGCAGTGCAGCAGCATCGTGGTGCCGATGCCGATGGCCGCGCCGGTGACCGCGGCCACCACCGGCTTGTCGCATTCGAGCATCGCGCGCATGAACTGCGCCACCGGCGAGGTGGTGCCGTCGCTGCCGCCGCCGGGCGGCCGCTGCACGAAATCCTCGATGTCGTTGCCCGAGGTGAAGATGCCCGGCTGGCCGGTGATCAGCAGCGCGCGCACCGTGCCGTCGGCACGCGCGGCGTCGATGGCATCGGCCATGGCCTGGTACATGGCCATGGTCAGCGCGTTCTTCTTTTCCGGCCGCGCGATCTCGAGGGTGGCCACGCCATTCAGCGTGGCGGTCTTGATGGCCATCTCAGACACGCTCGATGATGCCGGCCGCGCCCTGGCCCATGCCCACGCACATCGTCACCATGCCGTACTTCAGGTTGTGACGGCGCAGCGCATGCACCACGGTGGCCGAGCGGATGGCGCCGGTGGCGCCCAGCGGGTGGCCCAGCGCGATCGCGCCGCCCATCGGATTGACCTTGCTCTGGTCCAGGCCCAGCGTGTTGATCACCGCCAGCGACTGCGCGGCGAAGGCCTCGTTCAGCTCGATCCAGTCCAGCGCGTCCTGCGACAGGCCGGCCAGCTTCAGCGCCGCGGGGATGGCCTCGATCGGGCCGATGCCCATGATCTTCGGGTCCACGCCGCGTGCGGCAAAGCTGACGAAGCGCGCCAGCGGCTTCAGGTCGAACTGCTTGACGGCCTTCTCGCTGGCCAGGATCAGGCAGCCGGCGCCGTCGCTGGTCTGGCTGCTGTTGCCGGCGGTGACGCTGCCCTTGGCGGCGAACACCGGCTTCAGCTTCGCCAGGCCTTCCAGCGAGGTGTCCGGGCGCGGGCCTTCGTCGATGCTGACCGTGCGGGTCTTCAGCGTCGCCTCGCCAGTGGCGAGATTCGGCAGGCGATCGATCACCTCCACCGGCGTCATCTCGGCAGCGAACTCGCCGGCGGCGATGGCCTTCAGCGCGCGCTGGTGCGATTGCAGCGCAAAGGCGTCCTGCGCCTCGCGGCCGACCTTCCATTGCTGCGCCACCTTCTCGGCCGTCATGCCCATGCCGTAGGCGATGCCCAGGTTCTCGTCACGCGCGAACACTTCGGGGTTGAAGGACGGCTTGTTGCCGCCCATCGGCACCATGCTCATGCTTTCGGTGCCGCCGGCCAGCATCACGTCGGCCTCGCCGACGCGGATGCGGTCGGCCGCCATCTGCAGCGCGCTCAGGCCCGACGCGCAGAAGCGGTTGACGGTGACGCCCGCCACCGAATGCGGCAGCCCGGCCAGCACCGCGGCGGCGCGCGCCACGTTGATGCCTTGCTCGGCCTCGGGGAAGGAGCAGCCGATCACCGCGTCCTCGATGGCTTGCGGGTCAAGCGAAGGGACTTGCGACAGCGCATGGCGGATCGTGGCGATCAGCAGGTCGTCCGGGCGGGTGTTGCGGAAGTAGCCGCGGCCGGAGCGGCCGATCGGGGTGCGGGTGGCGGCGACGATGTAGGCGTCTTGAACTTGCTTGCTCATGTGTGTGCTCCGATCAGTTCCGCACCGGCTTGCCGGTGGACATCATGCCCATGATCCGTTCCTGGGTCTTCGGGTGTTCGAGCAGCGAGCAGAAGTGCTTGCGCTCGAGCGCCATCAGGTATTCCTCGTTCACCAGGCTGCCGGCATCGACGTCGCCGCCGCAGATCACGTCGGCGATCAGGCCGCTGATGTGATAGTCGTGCGCGCTGATGAAGCCGCCGTCGCGCATGTTGGCCAGCTGGCCCATGATCGTGGCCTTGGCCGAGCGGCCGGCCACCGGGAAGTTCTTGCGCACCGGCGCGCGCCAGCCCGAGTCGAACATCGCCTTGGCCTGGGCGATGGCGACGTAGAGCAGCTCGTCCTTGTGCGGCACGATCAGGTCGTCGTCGAGCAGGTAGCCGAGCTTGCGCGATTCGATCGCGCTGGTGCCCACCTTGGCCATCGCGGCGGCGGTGAAGCCCTCGCGGATGAACGGGAACAGGTCGGCGTTGGCATTGCCGGCCGCGGCCATCTCGGCCGCGCGGCGCGCGATGTAGGTCAGCCCGCCGCCGCCGGGGATCAGGCCCACGCCCACTTCCACCAGGCCGATGTAGCTTTCCATCGCGGCGACGCGCTTGGTGCAGGCCACGGCGATCTCGCAGCCGCCGCCCAGCGCCATGCCGCGCACGGCAGCCACCGTCGGCACGTTGGCATAGCGGATCGCCAGCATCGCGTCCTGCAGCTTCTTCTCTTCGGGCGCGATGGCCTTGGCGCCGCCCTTCATGAAGGTGGGCAGCATGGCCTGCAGATCGGCGCCGTAGCTGAACGGGTCGTCACCCGACCAGATCACCAGGCCCTTGTAGCCGCCTTCGGCCAGCGCGATGCCCTTCAGCAGGCCTTCGATCACGCCCGGGCCGATGGCATGCACCTTGGTCTTGATGCTGGCGATGATGACCTCGTCGTCCAGCGTCCACAGGCGCATCGACTCGTCCTCGGCCAGCGTCTTGCCGGCAGTGGCCGGGTCCAGGCGCGTGGCGCCCAGCACGTTCTCGCGGAAGTGCTGGCGCTGGTACACCGGCAGCGCCGACAGCGGCAGCGCCTTGCCCTGCGTGGGGCTCCACGAGCCTTCGGCGCTGTGCACGCCATCGCGGCCGTCGGTCACCCAGGCCGGCAGCGGCGCCTTGCACAGCGCCTTGCCGGATTCGATGTCCTCCTGGATCCACTGCGCCACCTGCTTCCAGCCGGCTTCCTGCCACAGCTCGAAGGGGCCCTGCTTGACGCCGAAGCCCCAGCGCATCGCGAAGTCGACGTCGCGCGCGCTGTCGGCGATGGTGCTCAGGTGCACGGCCGCGTAGTGGAAGCTGTTGCGGTGCAGCGCCCACAGGAACTGCGCCTGCGGGTTGCTGCTCTCGCGCAGCAGCTTCAGCCGCTCGGGCGCCGGCTTCTTCAGCATGCGCTCGACGATCGCATCGGCCTTGCCGCCCGCGGCGACGTAGCCGCCGGTGCTGGGGTCGAAGCGCTGGATGTCCTTGCCCACCTTCTTGTAGAAGCCGGCGCCGGTCTTCTGGCCCAGCGCGCCGGCGGCCAGCAGCTTAGCCAGGTCATCCGGCGTGGCGAAGCTGGCATAGAACGGGTCGGTCTCCGCCGACAGCGTGTCCTGCAGCGTCTTGATCACATGGGCCATCGTGTCCAGGCCCACCACGTCGGCAGTGCGGAAGGTGCCGCTCGAAGCACGGCCCAGCTTCTTGCCGGTGAGGTCGTCCACCACGTCGTAGCTCAGGCCCGCCTTGCGGGCCTCGAGCATCGTCGCCAGCATGCCGGCGATGCCCACGCGGTTGGCGATGAAGTTCGGCGTGTCCTTGGCGCGCACCACGTTCTTGCCCAGGCCGCTGGTGACGAAGGCTTCCAGCTGGTCCAGCACCTCGGGCTTGGTGCTCGGCGTGGGGATCAGTTCCACCAGCGCCATGTAGCGCGGCGGGTTGAAGAAGTGGATGCCGCAGAAGCGCGCACGCATCTCTTCGGGAATGGCCTCGCTCAGCTTCGTGATCGACAGGCCCGAGGTGTTGCTGGCCAGGATGGCATGCGGCGCCACGTGCGGCGCGATCTTCCTGTACAGGTCCAGCTTCCAGTCCATGCGCTCGGCGATCGCCTCGATCACCAGGTCGCAGCCGGCCAGCAACTCCAGGTGCTCCTCGTAGTTGGCGGGCTGGATCAGCGCGGCACCTTCGGGCACGCCCAGCGGCGCGGGCTTCAGCTTCTTCAGGCCTTCGATGGCCTTCAGCGCGATGCCGGACTTGGGGCCTTCCTTGGCGGCCAGGTCGAACAGCACCACCGGCACGCGGCAATTCACCAGGTGGGCGGCGATCTGCGCACCCATCACGCCGGCGCCGAGCACGGCCACCTTGCGCACATTGAAACGACTCATGGATTCACTCCAGCTGAAAACGCAAAAGGCCCGGCAAGGCCGGGCCGACGAAACACCTACTCCACGCGCAACCAGGTCTGGGTGCGGCCCAGCATCGGCGTGCCGATGTAGCCGCGCACGTCAAGCTTCTTGCCGCCGTCCGCCAGCTTCAGCAGCACCTTGTAGATCTTGCCGTTGTTCGGGTCGAGGATGTCGCCGCCGACCCAGGTGGCCTTGTCGCTGGTATCGGGCTTGATGCCGCGCAGGATGGTCATGCCCTGCACCGGCTGGCCCTTGCGCTCGTCGGTGCACTCGGTGCACTTGGCGTCGGGCTTGTCGGTCAGGATCTTCTCGACCTTGCCGGTCAGCACGCCGCCGTTGTCGGTGATGCGCACCAGCGACTTCTCGGCCTTGGTGTCGTCGTCGATGGTCTTCCACAGGCCTGCGGGCGTGCCCTGGGCCCAGACCGTACCGACGGCACCAAGCAGCAGGGCAGCGAACAGTTTCTTCATGGCGTGTCTCCTTCCTTCAGGGGTGTTGCGGGCTCAGAACAGCGCTTCTTCCATGGCCATCAGCGGCGCCATGCCGGCCCGGGCGCTGCGGATCAGGCCGGCCGTCTCGGGCAGCAGTTTGGCAAAGTAGAAGCGCGCCGTGTGCAGCTTGGCGGTGTAGAACGGGTCGCCTGAGTCCTGCTTGGCCAGCGCGATCTTCGCCATGCGCGCCCAGAAGTAGGCAAACACCAGGTGGCCGCAGACGCGCAGGTAGTCGGTGGCGGCGGCGCCCACCTCGTCGGCATTGCCCATGGCCTTCATGCCGAGTTCCATGCTCAGCTTGGTGACCTTCTCACCCAGGTCGGCCAGCGGGTTGACGAATTCCTGCATCGCCTCGTCGGTGCCCTCTTCTTCCACGAACTCAGTCACCATCGCGCCGAACTTGCGCATCTTGGCGCCGTTGTCGGCCAGCACCTTGCGGCCCAGGAAGTCCAGCGCCTGGATGGTGTTGGTGCCCTCGTAGATCATGTTGATGCGGGCATCGCGCACGAACTGCTCCATGCCCCATTCCTTGATGTAGCCGTGGCCGCCGAAGACCTGCAGGCAGCCCGAGGTGGCCAGCCAGCCGTTGTCCGTGAGGAAGGCCTTGACGATCGGCGTCAGCAGCGCCACCAGGTCGGCCGCGTCCTTGCGCTCGTCCTCGTCGTCCGAGGCATGCTCCTTGTCGAGCAGCAGCGCGCAGTACATGGCCAGCGCACGGCCGCCTTCGGCATAGGCGCGCGCGGTCAGCAGCATCTTGCGCACGTCGGGGTGCACGATGATCGGGTCGGCCGGCTTGTCGGCCGCCTTCGGGCCCGACAACGCGCGCATCTGGATGCGGTCCTTGGCATAGGCCACCGCGTTCTGGTAGGCCACCTCGGTCAGCCCCAGCGACTGGTTGCCCACCCCCAGGCGCGCGGCGTTCATCATCACGAACATCGCGTTCAGCCCCTTGTTGGGCTGGCCCACCAGCGTGCCGACGGCGCCGTCCAGCACCATCTGGCAGGTGGCGCTGCCGTGGATGCCCATCTTGTGCTCCAGGCCGCTGCAGAAGATGCCATTGCGCTCGCCGATCTTGCCGTCGGCGCCGACCTTGAACTTGGGCACGACGAACAGCGAGATGCCCTTGCTGCCGGCCGGCGCGTCCGGCAGGCGGGCCAGCACCAGGTGCACGATGTTGTCGGCCAGGTCGTGCTCGCCGGCACTGATGAAGATCTTCTGGCCGGTAATCTTGTAGCTGCCGTCCGGCTGTGGCTCGGCCTTGGTGCGCAGCAGGCCCAGGTCGGTGCCGCACTGCGGCTCGGTCAGGCACATGGTGCCCGACCATTCGCCCTTGGCCAGCTTGGGTAGGAACAGCGCCTTCTGCTCGGCCGTGCCGTGCTCGTGCAGGCAGGCATAGGCACCGTGCGACAGGCCGGGGTACATGGTCCAGGCCTGGTTCGCCGAGTTCAGCATCTCGAAGAAGCACTGGTTCAGCAGCACCGGCAGGCCCTGGCCGCCATAGGCCGGATCGCACACCATCGACGGCCAGCCGCCTTCGACGTAGGCCGCATAGGCGTCCTTGAAACCGTCCGGCGTGCGCACCGCATGCGTGGCCTGGTCCAGCTTGCAGCCCTGAGTGTCGCCACTGATGTTCAGTGGGAAGATCACCTGCGCAGCGAACTTGCCGCCTTCTTCGAGCACCGAGTTCAGCGTGTCGGCATCGACATCCTTGTGCCGCGGCATCATCTTCAGCTCGTCGACGGCGTTCAGCAGCTCGTGCATGACGAATTGCATGTCGCGCAGGGGCGGGTTGTACTGGGGCATCTTCAGGCTCCTGGAAAAAACGGGTTCAGGGACGCGTCCGGCGCGTCGGCGCGCCTTCGGCAAGGTAGTGGCCGACCAGGCGCTCGAAGGCCACCCGGGCGCGCTGCGTGGCACCCGGCAGGCGCAGCAGGCGCGCGTCGTGGTGCAGCGCAAGGATCAACCCGTGGATCTCGAACAGCATCTGCTGGGCATCGGTGTCGGGGCGCAACTGGCCGTCTTCGATCGCGATGCGGATCGCGCGTTCCAGCGCCTCGTGCCAGGCCCGCACCATGCCCACCAGCGCGTCCCGCACCGGGCCGGGCCGATCGTCGAACTCGACTGCGCCGCTGATGTAGATGCAGCCGGAATCAACCTCCACCGATACGCGCCGCAACCAGTGCTCGAAGAGCGCGCGCAGTCGCGGCACGCCGCGCGGCTCGCGCATCGCCGGAAAGAACACCTCTTCCTCGAAACGGCGGTGGTATTCGCGGATAACGGCGATCTGCAGTTCCTCGCGCGAGCCGAAGTGGGCGAACACGCCCGACTTGCTCATCTGCGCCACCTCGGCCAGCGCGCCGATGGACAGGCCTTCCAGGCCCATCTGCGAGGCCAGACCCAGCGCCGATTCGAGGATGGCGGCGCGCGTCTGGCGGCCCTTCTGCAAGGGCCTGCCTGCTGCGGAATCCTGTGAAGTGCGTAGCGGCGGCGTGGCTGACACGGGTCGATCGGCGGGTCACCGAAGGAAACGAACGATCGTGCTATTTTGCAGGTTCCACCCGGAAAGTGGTCCGCTTGACCCGTGAATTTCTAGGGTCTGCCTCCTAGAAGCCGCCGCCGCAGCACTGCGCTTCAGTGGAAACCCTGAGCCGCACTGCAGCAAGCTTTGTCCAGCGGCCGCAACGGCAAAACCGGGGCGCGATTGGGCGGCGCTAGCGGATTCGTTTACTCTTCGCCTTCATGGACGTTCTTCAGCTCGATGTTTCGGGTCGTCCTCAGGCCTGGATCTCCCCTCGCGAGGCGGCGGTGCTGTATGCCACCGACGCAGTGGCCTGGACGCTGGGCGACACTTTCCACGTGCTGCGTGGCGGCATCCAGCGCACCAGCGGTCTGCAGTCGCGCATCGAACTGCATCCGATCATCGCGGTGCGCGGCGCGATCCCTTCGCGTGCCTGGCGGCAGGCCCCGGCGCTCAGCAACCCGAAGCTGTTCAACCGCGATCGCCACGTCTGTGCCTACTGCGGGGGCCGTTTCCACTTCGACGAGCTGACGCGCGAGCACATCACGCCGGTGTCTCGCGGCGGTGCAGACAGCTGGATGAACTGCATCACCGCCTGCCGCGCCTGCAACGGCCGAAAGGGCAACCAGGAAAGTCAGCAGCGTCGGCCAGCACGCGATGTCCAGGCCGATTCGATTGCACCAGGTAAGGACGGTGAACAGGTAGGCGTCAGCGACGGTGAATTGGTTGCCCAGGAGATAATTCCTGCCCGCAA
>JAFLDH010000231.1 GCA_017302505.1 Burkholderiales bacterium | reverse complement strand
TGGCGGCCGCCGAAGCCGCGCGGCGCCTGGCCGCGCACGGCCCTAACGCACTGCCCGAGCCGCCGCCGCGGCCCTGGTGGCGCACGCTGCTGCGGCAACTGAAGAGCCCGCTGATCTACATCCTGTTCGTCGCCGCGATCCTGGCCGTGGCCCTGGGGCACCTGGGCGACGCGGCCGTGATCCTGGCCGTGGTGCTGGTCAACGCGCTGATCGGCAGCTTTCAGGAGGGCCGCGCAGAGCGCTCGATGGCGGCCCTGCGCCGGTTGTCGGACCTGCAGGTGCGGGTGCTGCGCGACGGCAGTGAACAGGTGCTGCACGCGCGTGAGCTGGTGCCCGGCGACCTGGTGCTGCTGGCCGCCGGCGACGCGGTAGCAGCCGATGCGCGGGTGATCGAACAGGCGCAGCTGCAGGTGGCCGAGGCGGCACTGACCGGTGAATCGGTGCCGGTGGCCAAGTCGGTGGCGGCCGTGGCCGAAGCGACCGGCCTGGCCGACCGGCACGACATGGTCTATTCCGGCACCTTCGTGACCGGCGGTCGTGCGCGGGCGCTGGTCGTGGCCACGGGCATGCACACCGAAGTGGGTCGCATTGCAGGCCTGACCGAACGCGCCGAGGAACCGAAGACACCGCTGGAGCTGCGGCTCGAACAGTTCGGCCGGGCGCTGGTGGCAGCCGCACTCGGCCTGTTCGTGCTGGTGGTGCTGCTGGGCCTGTGGCGCCAGCTGCCGCTGGCCGACGTGCTGATGGTCGCCATCAGCCAGATGGTGTCGATGGTGCCCGAAGGCCTGCCCGTGGCCATGACCATCGCGCTGGCGGTGGGCATGCAGCGCATGGCCGCGCGCGGCGCCATCATCCGCCGGCTGTCCGCGGTGGAGACGCTGGGGTCGACCACCACCATCTGCAGCGACAAGACCGGCACGCTGACCAAGAACGAAATGACTGCGGTGGCGCTGTGGCTGCCGTCGTCACCTGGCGGCGGGCGGGCGCTGAGCGTGGAAGGCATCGGCTACACACCCGCAGGCCCGCTTCTCGAAGGGGATCGGCCGGCCGACCTGCAGGACCCGGCACTGCAGGCGCTGCTGATCGCCGCGGCCCTGTGCAACGATGCCGAGCTGCTGCCGCCGCAGGACGAGCGCACGGCCTGGACCGTGCTGGGCGACCCCACCGAAGGGGCCCTGCGCGTGCTGGCTGCCAAGGCCGGCATCGACCTGGCCGCGCTGCACCGCCAGGCACCGCGTGAAGCCGAACTGCCCTTCGATGCAGACGCCAAGCTGATGGCCACCCGCCATCGCCTGGCCGATGCGCCGCAGTGCGTGCTGCTTAAGGGCGCACCCGAAGCGCTGCTGCGCTTGTGCCACGCCGACCCCGCCCTGCTGCAGGCCGCTCGCCAGGCCGCCGAGCACATGGCCCTGCATGCGCTGCGCGTGCTGGCGGTCGGCAGGGTGGAGGACGACCCGCTCGATCCGAACCTCGGATTCGATGCGCTGGCCGGGCGCGTGCGCCTGCTCGGGCTGGTGGGGCAGATCGACCCGCCGCGCGAAGAGGCACGGGCCGCGGTGGCCGATTGCCGGCGCGCCGGCATCCGGCCGGTGATGGTGACTGGCGACCACAAGCTGACCGGCCTGGCGATCGCGCGCGAGCTGGGCATCGCCCGCGACGGCGACCGTGCCGTCGACGGCCCCGAACTGGAGCGCATGGGCGAAGCCGAGCTGCGCGACGCGCTGCCGACGATCGCCGTGTTTGCGCGGGTGCAGCCCGCGCAGAAGCTGCGCATCGTCGAGGCGCTGCAGGCGCGCGGCGAGGTGGTGGCGATGACCGGCGACGGCGTCAACGACGCGCCGGCGCTGGCCCGTGCCGACGCGGGCGTGGCCATGGGCATCACCGGCACCGAAGTGGCCAAGAGCGCAGCCAAGATCGTGGTGACCGACGACAACTTCGCCACCATCGTCGGCGCCGTCGAGCAGGGGCGCGTGGTCTACGGCAACCTGAAGAAGGTCATCCTGTACCTGTTCGCCACCTCGATGGCCGAGGTGCTGGTGCTGCTGCTGGCGCTGCTGGGCGGCTTTCCGCTGCCGCTGGCGGCCGTGCAGATCCTGTGGATCAACATCGTCACCGAAGGCACGGTGACGGTGAACCTGGTGATGGATCCGCCCGACGGCGACGAGATGCGCCAGCGCCCGGTGCCGCGCGACGACCGCCTGCTCGGCTGGGCGCTGCTGCAGCGTGTGCTGCTGATGACACCGCTGATCGCCGCCGTGACCTTCGGCTGGTTCGCCTGGCGGCTGTCGCACGGTGTGCCCGAGGCCCTGGTGCGCACCGAGACCTTCACCGTGCTAGCGATGTGCCAGTGGTTCAACGTGCTGAACTGCCAGTCGGCCACCGCATCGGCGCTGGGGCCGCGGCTGCTGCGCAACCACTGGCTGGCGGCGGGCCTGTCGCTGAGCGTGGCGCTGCAGGCGGCCGTGCTGTACGTGCCGGCGCTGAACAGCCTGTTCCACACCGTGCCTCTGCCGCTGCAATCGCTGCTGCCGCTGCTGGCGCTGGCCAGCTGCGTGCTGTGGGCCGAGGAACTGCGCAAGCTCGTGGTGCGCCGGCGGCGGCTGCACGCAGCGGCCTGAACGCCATGCCCGCCCTGCACGCCCCCTTTGCCGAATTTGCGCTGCTGCTGCTGGCCAGTGCGCTGGTGGGCGCCGTGTTCGTGCGGCTGCGCCAGCCGGTGCTGGTGGCCTACATCGCGGTGGGCATCGCGCTGGGGCCGGCCTTGTTCGGCCTGGTACAGGCCCACGACCAGATCGACCTGCTGGCACAGATCGGCGTGACGGTGCTGCTGTTCGTGGTCGGCCTCAAGCTGGACCTGCACCACGTACGGCACATCGGTCCGGTGGCGCTGGCCAC
Source organism: Burkholderiales bacterium (assembly GCA_017302505.1). GTDB lineage: Bacteria > Pseudomonadota > Gammaproteobacteria > Burkholderiales > Burkholderiaceae_C > Rubrivivax. The sequence continues at coordinate 5,168 of JAFLDH010000231.1, read as the reverse complement.
TGGCCTGGGGCAGCTGGCCTTCACCATCGTCATCGGCTTTGCGCTGATCCTGGCCCTGGGCAAGGGCTGGCTCGAAGCGCTGTACGTGGCCGTGGCGCTGACTTTTTCCAGCACCATCATCATCGTCAAGCTGCTCTCCGACAAGCGCGAGCTGGACAGCCTGCACGGCCGCATCGCGGTGGGCTTCCTGATCGTCCAGGACCTGGCCGTGGTCATCGCGATGATGGTGATGAGCGCGATGCGCGGCGCCACCGACACGGCCGGCGGCGACGCTGCGTTGCTGCAGGTGCTGCTGTCGCTGGCCGGACGCCTCGCCGCCGCGGCCGTGCTGCTGTTCGTGCTGATGCGCTGGGTGCTGCCCGCGGTGGTCTCGGCCATGGCGCGCTCGCAGGAGCTGCTGCTGGTCTTTGCCATCGCATGGGGGCTGGCACTGGCCGCGCTGGGCGAGTGGGCCGGCTTCAGCAAGGAGGCCGGCGCCTTCCTGGCCGGCTTCTCGCTGGCGTCCACTCCCTACCGCGAAGCGATGAACGCGCGCCTCGGTGGCATCCGCGATTTCCTGCTGCTGTTCTTCTTCATCGACCTGGGCGCCCAGCTCGACTTCAGCACGCTCGGCGCCGAGGTCGGCCCGGCCCTGGTGCTGTCGTTGTTCGTGCTGATCGGCAACCCGCTGATCGTGATGGCCATCATGGGCTACATGGGCTATCGCAAGCGCACCGGCTTCCTGGCCGGCCTGACGGTGGCGCAGATCAGCGAGTTCTCGATCGTCTTCGTCGCCATGGGCATCACGCTCGGCCACGTCGGCGTGCAGGCGCTGGGCTTGACGACCCTGGTCGGGCTGGTGACGATCACCGTCTCCACCTACATGATCCTGTACTCGCAGCCCCTCTACGAAAGACTGGCCCCTTGGCTGGGGCGCTTCGAGCGCAAGCGCCCCTTCCGCGAACTGGCGGTGGAGCGCCAGCCGCGTGACGCGCAGACCGCGCAGGTCGTCGTCTTCGGCCTGGGCCGCTACGGCAGCCGGCTGCTGCAGCAGTTGCGACAGGCCGGGGTGCAGGCCATCGGCGTGGATTTCGACCCGGAGGCCGTGCGTGCGTTGCGCCGCCACAAGCTGCCGGTGCGCTTCGGCGATGGCGAGGACCCGGGCTTTCTCGAATCGCTGCCGCTACAGCATGTGCGCTGGGTGGTCACCACCCTGCCCTCCTGGGAATCGAACCGCGCGCTGCTTCATGCGCTGCGCGAAGTGGCATTCCGCGGCCGAGTGGCCGGCGCCGCGCGCGATGCAGCCCATGCGCACGAGCTGAAGCGCGCCGGCGTGGCGCTGGTGCTGAACCCGTTCGAGGACGCGGCGGATCACGCCGCACACCACCTGGCAAGACTGCTGACCGACAAGGAGGCCGACTCATGAGCACGCCGATGCGTCCCGCGGCCCTGGTGCTGGCCGCCACCGACTTCTCGCCGGGCGCCCGGCATGCCGCCGAGCGCGCCGCGCGCGTGGCCCGCGAAACGGGTGCCGTGCTGGCGCTGCTGCACGTGCAACCCGGAAGCAGCCTGACCGAGCTGCGCCAGTGGCTCGGCCCGGGCCATGCGCTGGAGCAGCAGCTGCAGGCCGACCTGCAGGCGCAACTGCAGCAGGCGGCCGCCGCGCTGCAGCAGCAAGCCGGTGTCGCGGTACAGGCCATGCAGACCAGCGGCACCGCCCATGTGGAGATTGCCCAGGCGGCCGAGCAGCACGATGCCGCGGTGGTGGTGCTGGGCGCACGCGGTGCCGGGTTCCTGCGCCGGCTGGTGCTGGGCAGCACGGCCGAGCGGCTGCTGAGGCGCAGTACACGGCCGCTGCTGGTGGTCCGGCAGCTGCCGCACGAGGCCTACCGCCGCGCACTGGTGGCCGTCGACTTCTCACCCTGGTCGCAGGGTGCGGTGCAAGCCGTGCGGCGGGTGGCGCCAGCGGCACGCCTGGTGCTGTTCAGCGCCTTCCAGGTGCCCTTCGAGGACAAGCTGCGCTTTGCCGGGGTGGACGAAGCCACCATCGACCACTACCGCCGCCGGGCCCGCACCGATGCGCTGCAGCGGCTGCATGCGCTGGCGTTGCAGGCGGCGCTGCAGCCTGGCGAGTGGGAGGCACAGGTGGCCGAAGGCGACGCGTCGACACGCATCATCGAGCTCGAGCAGGCCTTGGACTGCGACCTGGTGGTGCTGGGCAAGCACGGCCAGTCGGTCACCGAAGATCTGCTGCTCGGCAGTGTGACCAAGCATGTGCTGGCCGAAGGCACGGCCGATGTGCTGGTGTCCACGGCCCGGCAGGCTGCAGCCGCGGCATGAAGCGCGCTGGGCCGCGGCTGCGGCGGATGGCGGGGTAGTCGCATGAGCCTGGCCTGGCTGCTGGCGCAGTTTGCGCTGTGCGCGCTGCTGATCGCCTGGGCCGGCTACGTGCTCAGCCACAGTGGCGACCGGCTGGCGGCACTGCATGGCTGGGGACGCGGATGGGTGGGTTTGGCGCTGCTGGCGTCGGTGACCTCGCTGCCCGAGCTTTCCAGCGGCCTTTCGGCCGTTGCGCTGTTCGACGCGCCCAACCTGGCCGTGGGCAACGCGCTGGGCGCCTGCGTGGTCAACCTCGGCTTTCTGGTCATCGTCGACGCGCTGCAGCGCCGCCAGCCGATGTACCGCGAGGCCGGTGCGGTGCACCTGCTGTCGGCCGCCTTCGGGGTGGTCATGCTCGGTTTCGTCGCGCTGAGCCTGCAGATCGGCGCGCGCGCGCCGTCGTTGTTCCAGGTGGGCGCCTTCAGCCCACTGCTCTTCGGCTTGTACCTGCTGGCGCTGCGCAGCGTGCAGGCGCACTCTTCGCAAGCGGAGCAGCCGCCGGCCGCACCGGCGGCCGACGCCGGGCCCGACGTGCGCCGCCGCGAGTGGCGACGCTTCGGCATGGCCGCCGTGGTGGTGGTGGGTGCCGGGCTGTGGCTGCCCGGTGTGGCCGACCGCGTGGCGGGCGAACTGCAGCTGTCGCGCAGCTTCGTCGGCACCATCTTCATGGCCCTGGTGACCACGCTGCCCGAGATGGCGGTCACGCTGTCGGCGCTGCGCCTGGGCGCGCTGGACATGGCCATCGGCAACCTGCTCGGCAGCAGCCTGTTCAACGTGATGATCCTGGCCATCGACGACCTGTTCTATCGCCATGGCCCGCTGCTGGCCGCCGCCGATCCGGTGCATGCCGGCACCGCGGTGACGGCCATGGTGATGAGCGGCCTCGTCATCATCGGGCTGCTGATGCGGCCGCAGGGCCGCGTGCTGCGCGTGAGCAGTTGGATCAGCGTGGGCCTGGTGGCCGCCTACCTGGTGAACGCAGCGCTGGTGTACCTGGCGGCGGCCTGAGCGCCGTGGCGACGCGGCACAGACGTCAGCGCGTGCGCCCGGCGTTCTGCACGATGCCCTCGGCAATGCGCGGAAGCAGCGGCAACGGCAGGTCGTGACCCATGCCGGGCACGATGTCGGCCACCGCGCCGGGGATCTTCTGCACCAGGTCGTGCGCCGCCGGCAGCGGCACCAGCGGATCGGCCTCGCCGTGGATCACGCGGGTAGGCGCAACGATGCGCTGCAGCAGCGGCGAGCGGTCGCCATCGGCGGCCACGGCCACCAGCTGCCGGGCCGTGCCCGCCGGCCGGTAGGCCCGCTGGAACGAGGCCTCGAGGCGCTGTCGCAGGCGCTGCGGGTCAGGCGGGTAACCGGGGCTGCCGATCACCGACAGCACGTGCGTCATATGGGCCATGTAGGTCTGCAGCTCGGGCTTCTGCGGGCGCGACATCAGCACCCGCAGCACCTTCGGATGGGCCTGCTTCAGGTGGCGCGCGCCGGAGCTGGTCATGATCAGCGTCAGGCTCTTCACCCGGCGCGGATGCTTGGCGGCGATGTGCTGCGCGATCATGCCGCCCATCGACGCGCCGACCAGATGGGCGTGTTCGATGCCCAGCGCGTCGAGCACGCCCAGCGCATCGGCCGCCATGTCGGCCAGCTGGTACGGTGCGCGCACGCGCATGCGCAGCCGGTGACGCAGCGCCTCGACCATCACGTTGGGCACGCCGTGCTCGTCGAAACCCTGGCTCAGGCCGACGTCGCGGTTGTCGTGGCGGATCACGCGGAAGCCGCGCTGCACCAGCATCTGCACCAGCTCGTCGGGCCAGCCGATCAGCTGCATGCCCAGGCCCATGATCAGCAGGATGGGCTCGCCGTGTTCGGGGCCCTGGATGTCGACCTCGATCTGCAGGCCGTTGGCGATGATCTGCATCAGGCGGCCACCTTCGCGTCCATGCGGAACAGCACGCGCGGCACGGCGCGCGGGTCGAAGCGCTGCCAGCGCCGCGGGTCCTGGCGCAGCCGGTCGGCCACCGCGTACAGCGCCAGCGGATTGACACCGATGCCCAGGTGGCTGGCGTGGATCTCGATGTTCTCGGTCAGCGGCGTGTCGTCGTTCAGGCTGCACTGCCAGGCCACCACACCGTCGCTGCGGCTGTAGATGGAGGTGGTGGGCACCGGCGGTGGCGTGCGCAGCCGCTGGGCGCGCGCCGGGTCGTGCTGCAGCGGCTGGCCGCTCATCAGCTCGTACGCGCGCGCGGCATTGGTGGCGCGCACATGGCCGGCGAAGGGCGTGCCCAGCGTCACCACGCAGCGCACCTGCGGCGTGAGCTGCTTGGCCAGTTCGCGCGCATAGACGCCACCCAGGCTCCAGCCCACCAGGCTGACCTGGCGGCCCGAGCGCTGCGCGATGTCGGCGACGCGTTCGCGACAGGCGTCCAGCAGCCCCTGGCGCGGCCGGTTGCGGCCCATACCCCAGTCGTGCGTGGCATAGCCCAGCCGGTCAAGGAAGGCGCGCAGCGGCCGCGTGCTCAGCTCCGACGCGCCCAGGCCGGGGTACACCACCACGGGATGGCCGTCGCCACGCGGCAGCCGGTTCAGCCAGGGCATGGCGGCCAGCGTGGCGGCGTATTCCCACGGCGCGCGGCCGGCTTCCATCATCAACAGCCAGGGGCTGGGCGGGCGGGCGTGCAGGCGGGCTTCGGGCATGGGCAGATCCGGTCAAGTGCGACGGCGCATGGTAGCGGCCGCACCGGCCGCCGGTTGGAGCGCTTGCCCTAGGCGGGCGCGTCGGTGCGGCGGCGCAGCGCCAGCGCCTCGTTGGC
>JAFLDH010000230.1 GCA_017302505.1 Burkholderiales bacterium | reverse complement strand
CGCGCTGACCGCCGGCTACCGCACCTTCTGCGGTACCTGAGCGATGGCACTGCACCTCGACACGCCGCTGATCGAGTCACTGCCGCTGGGCCGGGCCTCGGGCCGCGAGGTCTGGCTGAAGCTGGATGCGCTGCAGCCGGCCGGCTCGTTCAAGATCCGCGGCATCGGCCTGGCCTGCGAGACGCAGCATGCGCGCGGCGCGCGGCGCTTCGTCTCGTCCTCGGGCGGCAATGCCGGCCTGGCCGTGGCCTATGCCGGCCGCCGGCTGGGCGTGCCAGTGACAGTGGTGATGCCACAAAGCGCCACCGAGCGGGCCCAGGCGCTGCTGCGCCAGGAAGGCGCCGAGGTGCGCGTGCACGGCGCGTCGTGGCAGGAGGCGCATGCGCTGGCGCAGTCGCTCACCGGCGCCGACGAGGCGCTGATCCATCCCTTCGACGACCCGCTGCTGTGGCAGGGCCATGCCACGCTGGTGGACGAGGCGGTGCGCGCCGGGCAAGGCTTCGACGCGGTGCTGCTCTCGGTGGGCGGTGGCGGCCTGCTGTGCGGCGTGGCCGAGGGCCTGCGCCGCCACGGCCTGGACCACGTGCCGATCATCGCGGTGGAGACCGAAGGCGCGGCCTCGCTGCGTGCGGCCATCCAGGCCGGCGGCCCGGTGGAGCTGCCGCGCATCGACAGCATTGCCGTGTCGCTGGGCGCCAAGCGGGTGTGCGATCGCGCCTGGCAATGGACCCGCGAGCGCGAGGTGCGCAGCGTGGTGCTGCCCGATGCGCGCGCGCTGGCGGCCTGCGAACGCTTCCTGGACGACCACCGCATCCTGGTGGAACCGGCCTGCGGCGCCAGCCTGGCACCGGTGTACGACGCCGCGCCCGCACTGGAAGGCTGCCGCCGCCTGCTGGTGGTGGTGTGCGGCGGCGTCACCGCCACGCTGGCGCAGATGCGCGCCTGGGCCGGTCGCTAGCATCCGCCCCATGAGCAAAGACACCCGGCTCGAGGCGGTCGAGCAGTTCTACGAGTTCCACCCGATCAGCGCGCAGCAGATCTTCGACGCCGTGGCGGCGCGCGGCATCGCGCGCGCACAGATCAGCGAAGAGGTGCTGCAGCACCACGACCAGGACCACTACGGCGGCACCGCGGCGGTGGACCGGCTGATGGCCGAGGCTAGCGTGCGCGCCGACGACCGGGTGCTCGACGTGTGCAGCGGCCTGGGCGGGCCGGCGCGCTACCTGGCCTGGAAGTGCGGCTGCGACGTCACCGGCATCGACCTGACGGCCAGCCGCGTGGCCGGCGCCAGCGCGCTGACCGAAGCCGCCGGCCTGGCCGACCGCGTGCGCTTCCGCCAGGGCAACGCGCTGGACCTGCCTTTCGACGACGCCGCCTTCACGCTGGCCATCAGCCAGGAGGCCTTTGCGCACATCCCCGACAAGCCGCGGCTGGTGGCCGGCATCGCCCGTGTGCTGCGGCCCGGCGGGCGGCTGGTGTTCTCCGACATCCTGAGCCGCGCGCCGCTGGCGGCGGACGACGCGCGCCGGCTGTACGAGGGCATGCGCTTCAGCGAAATCGCCACCGAGGCCGCCTACCGTGGCTGGCTGCAGGCCGCCGGGCTGCAGGTGCAGCGCGTGACCGACCTGAGCGAGGAGTGGACGCGCATCCTGGTGGACCGCCACGCGATGTACCGCTCACTGCGCGAGCAGACGGTGGCGCGGCTGGGGCTGGCGCACTACGAACGCTACGACCAGGCCTACGAGCATTTCGTCGGGCTGTACCGCAGCGGCGTGCTGGCGGGCGCGCTGTTCCATGCGCGGCGGGCCTGAATCAGGCGGCGCCATGGAAAGCCCGACGCCGTCGACCGCCTTGGAAGCGCGCGTGCGCGCCAGCTTCGACCGGCAGCATGCGATGCGGCTGATCCGCGCCACCCTGGCCTGCGTGGAGCCGGGACGCACCGAGGTGCAGGTGCCGCACTGGCAGGGCATCGAGCAGCAGCACGGCTTCGTGCATGGCGGCGTGATCGGCATGATTGCCGATTCCGCCGCCGGCTATGCCGCCATGACGGTGGTGCCGGCCGAGACGTCGGTACTGACCGTCGAATACAAGCTGAACCTGATGGCGCCGGCCGCTGGCCAGCTGCTGATCGCCCGAGCCAAGGTGGTGCGCCCCGGCCGCACATTGATCGTCACCCAGGCGGAGGTCCATGCCGTCCAGGACGGCCGCGAGACACTGTGTGCGCTAATGCAGCAGACCATCATGGTCATGCACGGAAGGGCAGAGAAGTAGCGCCAGGCACTGGGCCATTGCAGGCAGCCCATTCTTGGCACAAGACGGCCATGGACAAGAAGGGCCTGGCCGAAGCCATTGATCAGACTGAGTGACGCAGCGCTGGACGGCGGCGCAAGCGGGGTTGTGGCTCCGGCCGGGCCTTTGGCCCTTAACTTCGCTGCGCGAAGTTAGCCTGCGCCGCAAGCCACGCACCTTGGCGCGCCTTTGGCGCGGCGGCCGCAATGCGGCCGCCCAAATCGGTCACTCCACAGTGACCGATTTGGCCAAGTTGCGTGGCTTGTCCACATCCGTCCCGCGCGCGCAGGCGGTGTGATAGGCCAGCAGCTGCAGCGGCACCACGTGCAGGATGGGCGACAGCACGCCGTAGTGCTCGGGCATGCGGATCACGCGCACGCCGGGGCCGTTGTCGATGCGCGTGCCTTCGTCGGCGGTGACGAAGAGCTCGCCGCCGCGGGCGCGCACTTCCTGCAGGTTGCTCTTCAGCTTGTCCACCAGCGCGTCGTTCGGCGCCACCGTCACCACCGGCATCGCGCTGGTCACCAGCGCCAGCGGGCCGTGCTTCAGCTCGCCGGCGGGGTAGGCCTCGGCGTGGATGTAGCTGATCTCCTTGAGCTTCAGCGCCCCTTCCAGCGCGATCGGGTAATGCAGGCCGCGGCCGAGGAACAGCGCGTTCTCCTTGCGCGCGAAGTCCTCGGCCCAGGCGATGATCTGCGGCTCCAGCGCCAGCACCGCCTGCACCGCCACCGGCAGGTGGCGCAGCGCCTTCAGGTGCTCGTGCTCCTGCGCATCGCTCAGGCGCCCGCGCACCTGCGCCAGCGCCAGCGTCAGCAGGAACAGGCCCACCAGCTGGGTGGTAAAGGCCTTGGTGGACGCCACGCCCACCTCCACCCCGGCGCGGGTGATGTAGGCGAACCTGCATTCGCGCACCATCGCGCTGGTGGCCACGTTGCAGATGGTCAGCGTGTGCTCCATGCCCATCGAGCGCGCATGCTTCAGCGCGGCCAGCGTGTCGGCGGTCTCGCCGCTCTGGCTGATGGTGACGACCAGCGTCTTCGGGTTCGGCACGCTGTCGCGGTAGCGGTATTCGCTGGCGATCTCCACGCTGGTGGGGATGCCGGCGATGGCCTCCAGCCAGTACTTGGCGGTGCTGCCGCTGTAGTAGCTGGTGCCGCAGGCCAGGATCAGCACCTGCTCCACGTCCTTGAACACCTTGTAGGCGCCGTCGCCGAACAGCTCGGGGCTGATGCCGGTGGTTTCGCCGATGTCGCCCAGCGTGTCGGCGATGGCGCGCGGCTGCTCGAAAATTTCCTTCTGCATGTAGTGGCGGTACGGGCCCAGCTCGGCCGCACCGCTGTGCGCGACCACGGTGCGCACTTCGCGCTGCACGTCCTTGAATCGGCCGTCCGGCTGGCGCGCGGCGATCCAGGTCTTGCCCAACTGCACATCGACCACGTCGCCCTCTTCCAGGTAGACGATCTGGTCGGTCACGCCGGCCAGCGCCATGGCGTCGCTGGCCAGGAAGTTCTCGCCCTGGCCCACGCCCAGGATCAGCGGCGAGCCTTCGCGCGCGCCCACCACGCGCTGCGGCTCGTCGCGGCAGAACACGGCAATGGCATAGGCGCCCTTCAGCCGCTGCGTGGCGCGCTGCACGGCGTCGAACAGGTCGCCGTCGTACAGGTGGTCCACCAGGTGGGCGATGACCTCGGTGTCGGTCTGGCTGCTGAATTCGTAGCCGCGCTTGCTCAGTTCGTCGCGCAGCTCTTCATGGTTTTCGATGATGCCGTTGTGCACCACCGCCACCCGGTTGCGGCTGAAGTGCGGGTGGGCGTTGTGCACCTCGGGCGCGCCGTGCGTGGCCCAGCGGGTGTGGGCAATGCCGGTGCCGGCATCCAGCTGCGATTCGGCGGCGCTGGCCTCCAGCTGCGCCACCCGGGCCGTGCTGCGTGCGCGCTTCAGCTCGCCGCCCTGGTGCACCGCCACGCCGCAGCTGTCGTAGCCGCGGTACTCCAGCCGCTTCAGGCCTTCGATCAGGATCGGAACAATGTTGCGCGTGCTGACTGCGCCGACGATGCCGCACATGGGGTGCCCTTCGGGATTGCAATGGCGGCATCGTAGGCAGGCTGCCGTGAAAGATGCTTTCGAAAACGCTAATCTGATGGCGCCATGCGATCCAGCCCATGATCGCGTGAAATAATCGTTCGTACGGAGCCAAGAGATACAACCATCGTTTCGTGAACAACCTCACACTCGACGCCACCGACCTGCGCCTGCTGGACCTGCTGCAGCAGGACGCGTCGCTGTCCAACCAGGACCTGGCGGCAGCCGCCCATGTGTCGCCGGCCACCTGCCTGCGCCGGGTGCGCCGGCTGGTGGAGGCCGGCATCATCGAGCGGCGCGTGGCCCTGCTGTCGCACGAGCGCCTGGGCCACGGGTTGACGGCGATCGTGGAGATCACGCTGGACCGCCAGGGCGCCGAGCATCTGGCGGCCTTCGAGCAGCGCGCGGTGGCCGACCCCGCGGTGCAGCAGAGCTACCGCGTGTCGCCGGGGCCGGATTTCGTGCTGGTGGTGTGGGCCGCCGACATGCCGGCCTACCAGGCGCTGGTGCAGCGCCTGTTCACGCAGGACGCCAACGTGCGCCAGGTGAAGGCGTACTTCAGCGTGCAGCGCGCCAAGTTCGAGCCTGCCATCGGCTTGCCGGGCGTTCAGGCCCGCGCCATCAGCGCCAGCCCGGTGAGGTAGTCGCCTTCGGGAAACTCCAGCGTGGTCGGGTGGTCGGGCGCCGCGGCCATGCGTTGCACGATCGCGGCATCCACCCCCGCGTCGAGGCCGGCACCGGCCACGATCTTGTGGAACAGCTCCGGGCCGATGCCGCCGGAACACGAGAACGTGAACAGCAGCCCGCCCGGCCGCAGCAGCTTGAGCCCCAGGCGGTTGATGTCCTTGTAGGCGCGCGACGCCCGCTCGGCCTGCGCCACCGTGTGGGCGAACTTCGGCGGGTCCAGCACGATCGCGTCGAAGCGCCGGCCCTGCGCCAGGCCCTCGCGCAGATAGGCGTTCACATCGGCATCCACCGTCGTGTGCCGCGCCGCGTCGAAGCCGTTCAGTGCTACATGGCGGCAGGCCGCGGCCAGCGCCGGGCCCGAGCTGTCCACGCTGGTCACCTGCTGCGCGCCGCCGGCCAGCGCGGCCAGCGTGAAGCCGCCGGTATAGCTGTAACAGTTCAGCACCTCGGCGCAGCCGTAGTGGCGCACGGCCTGCGCGAAGTGCTGGCGGTTGTCGCGCTGGTCCAGATAGGTGCCGGTCTTGTGGCCCTGCGCGATGTCCACCTGCAGTGCCCAGGCATGCTCGCGGATCTGCAGTTGCGTGGGGCCGTCGCCGCGCAGCCAGCCCTGCTGTTCGGGCAGGCCCTCCAGCTTGCGCACGCCCAGGTCCGAGCGTTCGTACAGCCGGTTGGCGCCGGTGGCCGCCAGCAGCGCGTCGGCGATCGCGGCCTTCCAGCGCTCGGTGCCGGCAAAGCCCACCTGCGTCACCAGCGTGTCGCCGTAGCGGTCCACCACCAGCCCGGGCAGGCCGTCGGCCTCGCCATGCACCAGGCGCACCGCATCGCTGTCCACCGCCAGCCGCTGGCGCAGCGCCACGGCGCGCTGCACACGGCGGGCGAAGAAGTCCCCGTCGATGCGCTCGGCTTCGTCGAAGCTCCAGGCGCGCACGCGGATGGCCGACTGCGGGCTGTAAGCGCCCCAGGCCAGGAAGCGGCCGTCATGGGCTTCGACGCGCACCGTCTCGCCCGGATCGGCCTTGCCCTTGGCGATGCTGCCTTCGAACACCCAGGGGTGGCGGCGTTGCAGCGAGCGTTCCTTGCCTTCGCGCAGGCGGATGGCTTTCATTTGCGCCGCGCCCGCGGATGCGCCGCGTCGTACACCTTGGCCAGGTGCTGACAACGCACGCCCTGCGTGCGTTGCGTCGCAGGCTCATATCGCGAAGCGATGTGAAGGCGCACAGCGCCGGGCCGTAGACAAAATCCAGCTCTCATTTGCGCCTCGCACGCGGGTGCGCCGCGTCGTACACCTTGGCCAGGTGCTGGAAATCCAGCCGCGTGTAGACCTGCGTGGTGGCGATGTTGGCGTGGCCCAGCAGCTCCTGCACGGCGCGCAGGTCGCCGCTGCTTTGCAGCAGGTGCGACGCGAAGCTGTGCCGCAGCATGTGCGGATGCACGTGCGTGGGCAGCCCGGCCTGCAGCGCCAGGCTCTTCAGGCGTGAGCGCACCTGGCTGGTCGTGAGCCGCGTGCCGCGCTGGCTGACGAACAGCGCCGGCTCGTCCGGCGCCGCCAATGGCCCGCGCACCGCCAGCCAGGCGCGCAGCGCCTGCAGCGCCGCGCTGCCCACCGGCACGGTGCGTCGCTTGCGGCCCTTGCCCAGCACCTGGGCGCTGGCATCGGCGGCGTCGATCCAGCCGGCCGCCGTGTCGCTGGCGCGCAGGTCCAGGCCCACCAGCTCGGCCACGCGCAGGCCGCTGCCGTACAGCAGCTCGACCATGCAGTGGTCGCGGGCACGCAGCACCGGGTCGCCCTGCGTGGGCTCGAAGGCGGCCAGCGACACCGCCTGCTCCACCGACAGCGCCTTAGGCAGCGGCTTCGGTGCCTTGGGCGCGCGCACGCCGTCCACAGGGTTGATGCGCACGTCGCCCTGGTGGCCCCACCAGCGGTACAGGCCGCGCCAGGCCGACAGATGGATGGCGATCGTGCGCGGCGCCAGCGGCCGCTCGCGCAGCATCGCCGCCCAGCGGCGCACGTGATGCGGCAGCACCTCGCGCAGCGGCACCGGCACCGCAGCGGCGGCCTGCTGCAGCCAGCGCAGCGCGTCGTCGATCATCTGCACGCTGCGCGGCGCCAGCCGGCGCTCCACCCGCAGGTGCTCCAGGTAGCGCTGCAGCGCGGGGTCGAGGGCGACGGCGTCGGCGGCCACGCGCGCCCTTGGGCTCAGCCTTGGGCCAGCAACCGCTGCAGGGCCGCGCTGGCCACTTCGCCGATGCGCGACAGGAACTCGGTGCCCATCTGCGCCGCATAGCGCGTGGGGTCGGGCGAGCCCAGCACCAGCAGGCCGAAGGCGGCCTCGGCGCCCTCGCGGCGCAGCGGCACCATGGCCATGCTCTGCACGCCGGCCGCGGCATCGAACCAGCCCGAGGCCTCGAAGCCGGCATTGGCGCCGCAGTAGGGCAACGTCAGGCTGGAGGCGAAGGCCTTCAGGTCGTCGCTGACCGGCTGCGCCGCCGGCAGGCCGGCCTGCGCCTCGTCCACGCCCCACAGCCGCAGCACCGCCTGCGGCACCTGGAAGCGCTGCTTCAGGTCGTCCAGCAGCACCTGCGGCAGCTGCGCCGCATCGGCCGTGAGCAGCAGGCGCATCGTCCACTGGTGCATGCGGTCGTAGATGGACAGGTTGTCCTGGCCGTTACGGATCATCTCGATGATCTTGTGCTCCAGGCCCTTGATGCGCTCGCGCAGCATTTCCATCTGCCGCTCCTGCAGCGAGACGGCCCGCTGGCCGTGCGGGCTGGTCAGCTGCACGCTGGCCAGCAGCTCGGCATGGCGCTCGAAGAAACCGGGGGTGTTCAGCAGGTAGTTGCTGATGTCGGCCTCGGTGATGCCCTGGATGCTCACAGTTCGATCTCCCCTTCGAATACGGTGGTCGCCGGGCCGGTCATGCGCACCGGCTGGCCCGGGCCGTCCCAGGCGATGCTGAGGCGCCCGCCGCGCGTGTCGACCTCGACGGCGCGGTCCAGCCAGCCCAGCCGG
>JAFLDH010000023.1 GCA_017302505.1 Burkholderiales bacterium | reverse complement strand
CGTGGCCGCAGTGTAGCGCTGCGGACGGCCCGACAAAACAAAACCCCGTTGCCGGGGTCCGTTTTTGGGCCCCGGCCGGCACCGTGGCGCCGTCGTGACCTGTCGTGTCTGGAGCGGGAAACGAGACATTCACTAGGCGCGTAAGTCGTTGTTTCCCGAACAGTTTCTTCGCCGAGGTGCTCAGCGAAGAGCTCAATTGTAGCCTTATTTTTTGTCCCCGGCAACAAGATCGTCCAAAGACTTCCACTGACGGCCACAGACCCGTACTCAGCGCACCGGACCCACACCCGGCACTGCGTCGTCCGCGACAGTCTCGAACTAGTCGCCTACGCCTTGCCCTCTGCTTCCGCACACCATCAACACGATGACGACCGAGCCGATGCTCTTGGCGCCGGCCTAGCGCGGATGCCGTCTAGGACCCACACGCGCCGCGCATTGCGGGTCTGCTCAAGTCGCACCGAAAGAACGCACACCCTAGCCGTGGCAAGTCGGCGCACGATTCTTTGTCGCTATATCAGGATGCTCGGGTAAGCATGACAGGCGTGGATTCGCTACGTCCGGTTGGACGTTGGGCAGCGATTGCCATCCCTTCGTGCCCGGTGAAACCGCTGGCATATCACGTCATACCTAGATGGTTTTGCAGGGGCCGTAACTTCTTACGACCCTGATAGCGTGAGCGTCGCTGTCGAGACTGCTTTCCGACGATCGACCATCTAGCGATCGATGAATTTTTGCACATCGAGCACACGACGGCTACCAGCAGCGCGAACTGGTGAGAAGTACTCAAGCCCCATGGCGAAGCGGGCATCGGGACTCGCTTCCTGCGCAGGTAACAGGCCGACCATGAGGTCGGCGGCAAAGGAGTCGGCCATGTAGTTCTTCTCCTGGAAGGAGACCGAGCATGCACGAGAACAAAAATGATGCACCAGCATCAAAGGTGGCCTATCGCCCGATCGAGGCGTCCATTCGCTGGGCCGGGCTGCTGCGATACGAACAGGTGATCCTGGCTTCGGTTTCGTCGCCAAGGAACCTGCCGAAGTCGCTGGACTGCCCGCGCTGGGGCGAACTGCGGCTATACACCGATCGGATCTACGACGGCATCCTCAATGGGGAACTGCCCTTCGGACGAAACGGCATCACGACACGTGATACCGCGCTGATCGACTCCCCTGATCTGACCGTGCGTCACGTTGACTTGAAGCGTTGGATGCACCTGCACTACCCCGAGCAACGGCCCGGCTTTCTCTTCTGCCGCAGCGAGCGTATCGCCCATCCCTTCATCTCGCTGGAGACCGGCCAAGCCATGCTGGTCGAGCGCTTGGCCCTCAAATCCGCCCTGGAGCAGTGCAAGCGTCAACTGCGCGAGCTGCAAGACCAGCACGACGCGCTGCTCAAGCAGCCCACGGTGATTCCTGCATGCGCCCAGTGCCCAATCAGCGACCGTGCCGAGGCCACCTACCTGCACATCGTCGGCACGATGCTGGAACTGATGCTCGGCCAATCCCCGTCGGGCACACCGTACTCCAGCTTCAACAGCCAGGAAGCCATCGCTACCGCGATGATCGCGCATCACGGCGAACTCATGGGCATTACCGATCGCACGCTGCAAGCCAAGTTTGCGCAGGCTCGCCGCAAGCTGCGGGCCGCCGTTTCCTGATATTTGCAAGCCCGTATCTGCGGTCGCGGAAACCGCATTTGCGGTGGTCTGGGACAGAAGCCGACATTTGAATAGGTGTCACGCCAACAAACGCCACTGAGCGTTCAGGAGTGACCGCCATGTCGCAAACACCTGTACTGCCGCACAACGAACGCCGCATCCTGCGCCTCGAAGAAGTCGAAGCGAAGTCTGGCTTCAAACGCGCCCACATCTACAACCTGATGAGGAAGCGCCAGTTCCCGCAAGCGCTGCGCCTGGGTGTGCGCGCCGTCGGCTGGGATTCCATCGAAATCGACCAGTGGATCGCCGAGCGCGTCAACAGCCGCGCCTGACCCGTTCTCCCACGGATCTCCCATCCTCACCCGGAGAACGCCATGCAGGTTGTATCCATTGTCTCGACCAAAGGGGGCGTCGGTAAAACGACCACGGCCGCCAACCTGGGCGGGCTCGCCGCCGACGCGGGGCTTCGCGTGCTGCTGCTCGATCTCGACGTGCAGCCCACCTTGTCTTCGTACTACGAGTTGGCCCACCGCGCGCCTGGCGGCATCTATGAATTGCTGGCCTTCAACGAGCGCGACTTCGGCCAGCTCGTGTCCCGCACGATCATCACGGGCCTGGACCTGGTGCTGTCCAATGACCACCGGGGCGAGTTGAACACCTTGCTGCTGCATGCGCCGGACGGACGCCTGCGACTACGGCACCTGCTGCCGGCACTGGCTCCCCTCTACGACTTGGTGCTGATCGACACCCAGGGCGCACGCTCGGTGACGCTGGAGATGGCAGTGCTCGCCTCCGATCTCGCGCTGTCACCCGTGACCCCGGAAATCCTCGCCGCCCGCGAGCTGCGGCGCGGCACCATGCAGTTGCTGGAGGACATCGCGCCGTACCGGCACCTGGGCATCGAGCCGCCGCCGCTGCATCTGCTCATCAACCGCGTCCACCCGGTGTCGGCAAACGCCCGGCTGATCCAGCAAGCCCTGCGCGACCTGTTCCAGGACCACAGCGGCATCCGCGTGCTGGCCACCGACGTGCCGGCCATCGAGGCGTATCCGCGCGCCGCGACGCGCGGCCTGCCGGTGCATCGGGTCGAGTACCGCCAGCCACCGGGCAGAGTCGCCCCCGCAGCGCTCGACACCATGCGCGGCCTCGCTGGCGAACTGTTCCCGCAATGGCAGCACCGATTTGCCGCGGTGTCCGGCCGCCCGCCATTTCCTCTTGATACCGGGAGGCCCCATGGCGAACGCACATGAACTGGCCCGAGGCCACAAGCGGCTGCGCGCCCTGATCGAGTTCGCCGTCGGCGAGGGTTGGCACGTCAAGCGCACGCCAGGCGGCCACCTCAAATTCACCAAGGCCGGCTGCGCCGCGATCTACACCAGTTCGACGGCCAGTGACCACCGGGCCGCCCTCAACGCCCGCGCGCAGATCCGCCGCGCCGAGCGCGAGGCCCGGTCCGCAGCGCAGGGAGGCCGCCATGGCTGAAATGACCTCCCAGCAGATGGCCGGCAAGCTGCTCGCGGCCGGATTCGAGCGCAGCGGCCCATCCACCTCGGCCTTGAGCGACCCCATCGCCGACACGCCCATGGTCGTGACCCTGGACCAGTTGCGTCCCTACGACCACGACCCCAGGAAGAAGCGCAATCCGGCCTACGAGGACATCAAGGCGTCCATCCGCGAGCGTGGCCTTGATGCAGCGCCGGCCATCACCCGGCGCCCGGGCGAGGACCACTACATCATCCGCAATGGCGGCAACACGCGCCTGGCGATCCTGCGCGAACTGTGGTCGGAGACCAAGGACGAGCGATTCTTCCGCATATCGTGCCTGTTCCGCCCGTGGCCCAGCCGCGGCGAAGTCGTGATGCTGACCGGCCACCTGGCCGAGAACGAATTGCGCGGGGGCCTCACGTTCATCGAGCGCGCCCTCGGCGTCGAGAAGGCGCGCGAGTTCTACGAACAGGAATGCGGCGCCGCTCTGAACCAGTCCGAGCTGGCCCGCCGCCTCGCTGCCGATGGCTTCCCGGTCCAGCAGTCGCACATCAGCCGGATGAACGACGCGGTGCGCTACCTGCTGCCGGCGATCCCGACCGTGCTCTATGGTGGGCTCGGCCGCCACCAGGTCGAGCGCCTGTCGGTCATGCGCAAGGCCTGCATGCTCGCGTGGGAGCGCTACACCAAGGGCCGCACGCTGGTGCAGGACTTCGACGACTTCTTTCAGGAGGTGCTGTCGCAGTTCGACACGCAGGCCGACGAGTTCGCCCCCCAGCGCGTGCAGGACGAGCTGATCGGCCAGATGTCCGAGCTGCTCGGCATCGACTACGACGTACTGGCGCTTGACCTCACCGAATCCGAAAGCCGCCATCGCGCCCTGGTCAGCGATCCGACCCCGCCATCGGCGCCGCCCGCGCTGCCTGAGCCTGGCACCGTGGCACGGCCGCCCGCCACGCCGGCCCCATCGGCCCCGACGCCGGCGGCCAAACCTGGGTCGCGCGAGCGCGAGGGCGGCTCAGGGACGGACGGCTCGCCCGCAGGAAGCCCCGTGGCAGCTCCTGGTGATCTGCTGCAGGGGCACATCGTTTCGCCTGCACCGACGACGGAGCGGCTGCAATCCATTCAGCGGATGGTCGCCGACGAGCTGGGGGATGCGCTGCCCGATTTCTCGGCCAACGTCTTGCAGTCCATTCCCGTCCAGGCAGGCGGTCTCTACCCGATTTCCGATGTCTGGCACATCGACGCGGGCCTGGACACGCCCGATCGCCTCCGCATCCACATCGCGCAGTTCGCACGCGAGATCGCGGGCGAGGCAGGACTCGATCAGTGCATCGAGGAACGCGCGGACGGTGTTGGCTTCGCATGCCATGCCAGCGCGCAGCCCCCATCACCGCAGGGCCGCGCCGTGCTGGCATTGCTGGCGAGCCTGGCAGGCCAGAGCTTCACCGATGCCGATCTGGACGGCGGGCAGCTTGCCGCCGAGCTGCCGGCGCTGCTGCACGGCCAAGGCGATGCGACACGCCGCTTGAGCGACACCGCGCTGGTCAAGCTGTTCCGATTGCTGCGCCTGGCCCGGCGCCTGCTGGACCAGGAGTCCGGTGCCGCAGGTCCTGGGGCATGAAGGAAGGAGACCCGCATGTCCGCCCCGCACCCGCTCAATCAAGCCGTCATCGCCCAGGCGCTCTACGACTTGCGCAACGGCCAACTGCGCCGCTGCAAGGCGATGGGCTTCAGCGAGGCCGAGCTGGATGCGCTCAAGCATCCCGCCATGGTGAGCGTGCTGGCCAACGCCAATGTCTCGTGGTGTTCCGTGTCCGTGAACCGCGAGGTGCTCCGGCGTCTGCTCTCGCAGGCGCAGGACGTGGAGAAGGAAATCGCGACCGTCGATCGCATGTTGCGCCTGGGGGCCAGCACGGAGATGGTCAGCCGCTTCTACGGCCTGACCCATCAGGAAGTCGCCCTGCGCCGTGAGGTGCTGGGCCTGCCCAAGCGCAAGGGGCGTCACCCTGTCCTGGACGAGAAGCAGGACGTCGAACTGTGGCGGCGCTGGAAAGCCATCACCAGCAGCAGGAATGTGGACCTGGAGGACGAGACCTCGATTCTCGACGCGGCAATGGACCTCGCCGAAGGCATGGATTTGCCGCTGTCGGTGGTCTGGGCCGCGATCAAGTCGTGGGTCGATCAGGGATTGGGTTGAGCCATGGCCGTGGACGACACCGCACCACGCCATGGCCCCGTCGCACTCGCTGACCTGTTCGACGCGGCGCTGAAAGACCTTGCGCCCAGGCCCAGCCCACCCACCCCCACGCGCATGCCTATACCTGCGCCGTCACCTGCGACACCGGCCGCGTCCGGCGATGCGTTCCTCTTCAGCGGCAACCGGCATGAAACCGTACCGCGGCGGCTGTTCCTCGACCGCCGCCTGACGCCGCTGGAGCGCAACGCCTGGCAGGTGTTCCGGCTGATGCTCAACGACGACGGCGTGACCGCATTCCCCACCTATGAGCAGTTGCGGCCCTGGCTGGCCTCGATGCCCTGCGCCGGGCAGGCCTCGCACGAAACCGTGGCGCGAGCCCTGACGCTGCTGCGGCTGACCCGATGGCTGAGCCTGGTGCGGCGACGGCGCGACGCCAAGACCGGCCGCATCCTCGGCAACCTCTATGTCCTGCACGACGAGCCGCTGACCCCCTTTGAAGCGATGCAGCTCGACCCAGACTACCTGCAACTCGTCAGCCAGGCGCTCGGCCATTCGGCCAAAGCCGTGCAGATCGTGGGCCTGCACACCCTCAAGGAAATTGGCGAAGACCCGATGCTGGCCGGGCGCACCCTGCCGTCGAGGCTGCAAGTCCTGGCCGAGCGCCTCGCCAGCCAGGGCGTCGGGGCGCACGAAGGTTATCCACAGGAGGATGCCACACACGAATCCGAAGAAGGGCCGACGAGCCTTCTTCGGAATCCCGATGACCCCACTTCGGAATCCGAATCAGGGTCGAAACCCGCGCCAGACGCCTCTCTTCGGAATCCGAAGCAGGCCCGTACAGTACGTAGTAGTCGTATTAATGAAGTACGTACTACCGCGCAAGCACAGGCGCAGGCGCGCGCGCTGGGCGACCTGCAATGGCCCAAACGCTTCGCGGAACTGAAGGCAGAGCAGCAGACAGGTGCGCGAGTGGCATTGCAGCAGGTCGATGCTTCGCTGAGGCAGGCCGTGCTGGACGAATGGGCCACGCGATGCAGCAGCCACGGCATCCGCAATCCTGCGGGGTACCTGTTCGGCATCATCCAGCGGGCCATCCATGGCGAGTTCAACGCCTGGGCCAAGAAGGACGCGCCATCGGCACCTGCTCCACCCAATGAGCGGCCACCACCAGCAGCGCCACCATTCCAGCCGCAGGGCAAGCCTGTACCGCCAGAAGTCGCCAAGCAGCACATCGAGCGGCTGCGCAACCTGCTCGCCAGCAAGTGAGCAGGCCTGCAAGGCGGTGAAGTGGATGCCGATGGCTTCCAGTAGAGCTATCCCCAGGGGATAGTTCCACTGACGGCTATGACGTCGAACCGCTGCACGCCAGGCCTCCGATCGCCTGCAGCGGGATCGGCCTTGTCCGCACTGATCCGGGTGTGCAGCGCTCCTTGGCGTTCCATGGCGCTATCCCCTGGGGATAGCTCGCGCCGCATGCACCTGCCGCGCCCTGAACCGGGGACGGGCGAGTTTCGGTTTGTTGACTGACTGCCTTCCGCCACCTGCTGAAGCTGTCCGCTCTTTTCCAACAACGAGCGGACACCATGGCAACCACCAACGAACCCCTGCAACTGAATCTCGGCTCCTTGCGCAGCGCGATGTCGCTGACGCTGCACACGCACCACGCCTCGCGCATCTGGCACGGCCGCGCCGCCGCCGAGGGACGACCGGGCATCGTCGGCCTGAACGGCTACATCGCCCAGATGAACAAGATGCGGCGCGGCTCGGAGCAGGACGACCCGTACAGCGACTTCTGGATGCTGCGCATCGAGGACAAGCTCGAACAGACGAAGGCCACGCTGCAATCGCTGCGCGAGCAGGTGGACCAGGCCCTGGCGAGCGTGCCGCCGGCACTCACCCTGGGCGAGAACCTCAACGTGCAGCCCGTCAAGCTGCCGCTGTTCGTCAATGCGCAGTTGGGCTTTGCCGCCGTGTACCTGCTCGCCGACTACGACGACATCGCCCGCAAGCTGATCCTCGCGCACCACACTGCGCTGATCGATCGCTCGACGCTCGAACGCTGGCTCAACGAAGGCGCCCATGCGCTGCGCAGCCTGTTCTCGCTGGCCCAGCAGTACCGCTACTCGGGCTGCACCCGCGACGACTTCGCCGCGAAGAATGCCGCAGCGCGGGCGGCGCTGGAGAAATTCGGTGAACTGCCGCAGGACGTGCTGGAAGGCACGCGCCGCTCGAAGTTCGCGCCGCCCATCGTGCGCCGTAGCCTGCAGCAGCGCGGTGACGGTCCTGCCGCAACCGCATCGCCCAGCGACGAGGCCACCACCACCGAGGCACCCGAGACGACCGCGGGCGAGGACGCGCAGGCATGAGCGACCCGAACCGCGACACCCGCTACTTCCGCCCGCTGCAACAGACCGCCTTCATGCGGCTGGAACACGCAGGCTCTCTAAAAGGCCTTTTAAAGCCCTTTAAAGGTAAAGGGGACTTGGAGGTCTGGGCCAGTCAGTGCTTCGGCATGCGCGACGAGTTGATTGGCTTGGCGCAGCGACAGGTGCTTCCACAGGCGATCGGGCATCCCTTCCACCTGCTGCCCATCGAGCTGGCCCAGCAGACCACTGGCGCAGGCACGGTGTTTTTGCGCTGGCGCAAGCACGACAGGTCAGCCATGGGCGTGGCTCTGTGGCAGGAGCTGATGGCGAGTACCAGCACGCCGGTCAACCTCCTGGCCGACCTGCACGCGATCGAGCTTCAGCGCATCACGCTGAACATGCAGATCAGCCTGTTGCACACCTTGGGCAGGCAGGCCCAGGAGTGCGCCAGCAAGGCCGCCGAGGCGGAAGACGCCTACCTGCGCCGGCTCAAGTCCACGCCACCCGCCATGCGTGATCGGTGATCGCGCCAGGCACCCCAGCACGCGCCCGCCGCCAACCAGGTGCGGGTATTTCAACCACCACGGAGATTGCAACATGAGCACGCATTTTTCTGGCGAGGGCAACATCGGCTCGCCCCCCGAGTACCGGGAGTTCCCCAACGGCAACGACGAGCCGCGGCGCTTGCTGCGGCTGAACGTGTATTTCGACAACCCCGTCCCCACCAAGGGCGGCGACTTCGAGGATCGCGGCGGCTTCTGGGCGCCGGTGGAAATCTGGCACCGCGACGCTGCGCATTGGAAAGACCTGTACCAGAAAGGCATGCGCGTGCTGGTCGTCGGCCGCATGGAGCGCGAACCCTGGACGGACAACGAAGATCAGCCGCGCGAGACCTGGCAGATCAACGCGCGCAGTGTCGGCATCCTGCCGTTCCGCATCGAGTCCGTGACCCTCAGCCCCAAGCAGCAAGAGACCGCGCAGGACACGCAGCCGAATTCCCAGGCCGCCCAGGAACCGACCGCGCCGAAGGAGCCGAAGCGCAGGAAGTGATGCAGCATGGGGCGGCGGCAATCGTCCGTCGCCCCATGCTCTCGCGAGCTATCCCCAGGGGATAGCTCCATCAACGTCCACCGGCTTCCACGCGCTCCCGAAAACCGCGGCTCCCGAACCGCACCCTCCCGGCAGCACGCCGCTCCCGTCCCGGCCATTCCATCCCGTGAAAGTGGTCACCACCGCATGCGGCTTGTTTGCTGCTGCCCCTGGTGGTGCTCGGCATCCTCGATTCCAGCAACTCAATGAACCACGGTTTTCGGATGGACGGACATGCGGCTGTTTTTGTGCGAGAAGCCCTCCCAGGGCAAAGACATTGGCCGGATTCTCGGCGCGACGCAGCGCGGTGAAGGCTGTCTCAGCGGCTCCGGCGTCACCGTCACCTGGTGCATCGGCCATCTCGTAGAAGCGGCAGCTCCCGAGGTCTATGACGCGGCGCTCAAACGCTGGTCGCTGGAGCAGTTGCCCATCATTCCCCAGCAGTGGCGGGTCGATGTCAAACCGAAGACCGCCACGCAATTCAAGGTCGTCAAGGCGCTTCTGGCGAAGGCGACCCATCTGGTCATCGCCACCGATGCCGACCGTGAGGGCGAGCTGATCGCCCGCGAGATCGTCGACCTGTGCGGCTACCGCGGCCCCATCGAGCGACTATGGCTGTCGGCGCTCAACGATGCGTCGATCCGCACCGCGCTCGGCAAGCTGCGGCCCTCATCCGACACGCTGCCGATGTACTACTCGGCGCTGGCGCGCTCCCGGGCCGACTGGCTCGTAGGCATAAACCTCAGCCGGTTGTTCACCGTGCTGGGCCGGCAGGCCGGTTACAACGGCGTGCTGTCCGTCGGCCGCGTCCAGACGCCGACCCTGAAGCTCGTCGTGGACCGCGACCGCGAGATCGCTGCCTTCAAGTCGGTGCCGTTCTGGGCGATCGACGTGTCCCTGTCCGCAGGTGGACAGGCTTTCAGCGCGCAGTGGGTTCCGCCCGATGGCTGCACCGACGATGCCGGCCGCTGCCTGCAGCAGCCCATCGCCCAGCAGGCCACGCAGCAGATCCGCACTGCGGGCAGCGCCCAGGTGGTGTCGGTCGAGACCGAGCGCGTGCGCGAAGGCCCACCGCTGCTGTTCGACCTGGGCACCTTGCAGGAGGTTTGTTCCAAGCAGCTTGGGCTGGACGTGCAGGAGACCCTGGAGATCGCTCAGGCCCTGTACGAAACGCACAAGGCCACGACGTACCCGCGTTCGGATTCCGGCTACCTTCCCGAAAGCATGTTCGCGGAAGTGCCGACTGTCCTGGACAGCTTGCTCAAGACCGATCCCTCGCTGCGCCCGATCATGGGCCAACTCGACCACTCGCAGCGCTCGCGCGCCTGGAACGACGGCAAGGTGACGGCCCACCACGGCATCATCCCAACGCTCGAACCCGCGAACCTCTCTGCGATGAGCGAGAAGGAGCTGGCGGTGTACCGCCTGATCCGCGCGCATTACCTCGCGCAGTTCCTCCCTCACCACGAGTTCGACCGCACTGTCGTCGAGCTGTCCTGCGGCCAGCAGAAGCTGGCGGCCACCGGCAAGCAGGTGGTCGTCAAGGGGTGGCGCTTGGTGCTGGCCGAGCCGCAAGCGGACGAGGACGGCGACGCCGCCGCGCGCAGCCAGGTACTCCCCCCGCTGCGCGAGGGCATGGCGTGCCAGGTGGCCGAGGCCGAGATCAAGGCGCTCAAGACGATGCCGCCCAAGCCGTACACGCAGGGCGAGCTGGTCAAATCCATGAAGGGGGTCGCCAAGCTGGTGACAGACCCGCGCCTGAAGCAGAAGCTCAAGGATACGGTCGGCATCGGCACCGAGGCGACACGGGCCAACATCATCAGCGGGCTGATCACCCGCGGCTACATCGTGAAGAAGGGGCGCTCCATTCGCGCATCGGATGCGGCGTTCACCTTGATCGATGCCGTACCCGCGGCGATTGCCGACCCCGGAACCACTGCCGTGTGGGAACAGGCGCTCGACATGATCGAGGCGGGGCAACTCACCCTGGACGTGTTCATCGGCAAGCAGGCCGCATGGATTTCGCAACTGATCGCGCAGTACGGCAGCACCTCGCTTTCCATCAAGGTTCCCCAGGGGCCTGCTTGCCCGCAGTGCGGCGCACCGACGCGCCAGCGCACCGGCAAGACAGGCCCCTTCTGGTCGTGCAGTCGCTACCCCGACTGCAAAGGCACGCTGCCGGTCGAAACCGGCGCGTCCAAGCGCGGTGCCTCGCGCCCGCGCAGTAGCGGCCGAAAAGGGTCTTGACCGCCCCCGTTCCCCGAGAGCCGTGCCCGCCATCGGCGGCGTGGCCCATGTCCCGCACGCCCTGCGGGACACCCAGCGCGCAACGCCTTCTCCTGTCCGTGTGCGCGTCCCGCCCAGCCGCCCCCGGCCGCGGGGCCTGAAGGTAGCTTCTCCACGAACCATGTCCGGGGTTTCCCGGCGCGTTCTGCTGATCTGCATTTTTCCGCCTCTGCGAAGGGTCCCCCGATGGCTTGCCAGGCTGCGAGCCACCCGGAGACCCTTCGTGGTCAGCGGTATTCGATGCCGTGCCCAACGGCGAAAAACTGGGCTCCTTTTGTGCGCGGATGTGCGCCAGAAGATGCCGGCGCCAACCACGATATGCGCCGGGTGCGATTGCTGACAGCAGACGGTTCTAGCGACGACCGGGCCTGCCAATCAGCCCACGGGTGGTTCCGTCCTCCCGAGCCGGAGGCCGCAAGGCCTTCGGCGCCTTTCTCCTGCCAATCAACGTCCGGCCAGGCCACACGGTCCAGGGCCACACGAACAGGAGACCCGCCATGAACCCGCAACCTCGCACCCCAAGCGGTGCGCCCCAGGCCGCGCCACTGCTGTACGGCAGCGTGTGCAGCGGCATCGAGGCCGTGAGCCTCGCCTGGCAACCCCTCGGCCTCGAAGCCGCGTGGTTCGCCGAGATCGAGCCGTTCCCGAGCGCCGTGCTCGCCCACCGCTATCCCCACGTGCCCAACCTGGGCGACATGACTGTGATCGCCCGCCAGGTGCGCGCCGGCACCGTGCCGGCGCCCGACATCCTGGTCGGCGGTACGCCGTGCCAGTCGTTCAGCGTTGCAGGTAGCCGTCGCGGGCTGGATGACCCGCGCGGAGCCCTTTCCCTTGCCTATGTGGAGCTTGCCAATGCCATCGACCAAACCCGCCAACAAGACCGCCGCCCGGCGGCCACGCTCGTCTGGGAAAACGTCCCCGGCGTCCTCAACGACCGCAGCAATGCCTTCGGGCATTTCCTGGGGGCACTGGCCGGAGAAAGCCGTGCGCTCCAGCCACCAGGGGATCGGTGGGCGCACGCTGGTTATGTGTCTGGACCCTGCCGCCGCATCGCGTGGCGCGTGCTCGACGCACAATATTTCGGTGTCGCCCAACGCCGCAAGCGCGTGTTTCTTGTGGCAAGTGGTGGAGATGACCTCGATCCCGCAGAAGTACTTTTTGAGCGCGCAGGCCTGCTCGGGGATTCTTGTGCGGGCCGCGCGCCGTGGCAAGAAGCTGCCCACGATGCTGGATCGGGTGCTGAAGCAGCAGGCGTATGCGCAGGACTTGCAGGATTCGCAGGACTGAAGCAGCCCTACGGCAAGATCACGACGACGTTCGGATTCAGCGGCGGCATTGGCCCCGTCGATGTGGCGGCATGCCTCATGGCTGCTGGTCCCAAGCACGACATTCGCACCGAGACGTTCATGGTGCAGTCGGTCGCCGGCAGCATCGCCCACACCCTCGACACCGCCAACAACGGCAAGGGCAGCAGCGAGGACGGCACCGGCAAGGGTGTTCCGATAATCGCCTTCACTGCCCAGGGCAGCGGCGCGGATGCCACGCTCGACCTGACGCCGACGCTGCGGGCTGGCGGCCATCGCAACAGCCATGCCAACGCCGGTGTCGTACCTGCCATCGCCTTCGCGCAGAACAACCGCGGTGAAGTGCGCTTCGAGTCCGGCCATGGGCAGGTGGCTTGCACCGTGCTGTCCAACGGCAAGCCAGGCTACGGCGTGCCAATGGTGGCCTGCGTGTCCCTGCGCGGCCGCGAGCAGGGTCTTGCCGCCGAGCTGGGCGGCAGCGTAGCGGCCGCGCTGCGCACCAGCGGCGGCAGCGCGGACAAGCCCCATGTGCTGGCTCCCGACTTCGAGGCGCATTTCCGCTACGACTGGAACGACCCTTGCCCCGGTAACTGGTCGCACTGGCGGGTGCGGCGGCTGATGCCCGTGGAGTGCGAGCGGCTGCAAGGCATGCCCGACGACTACACGCTGATCCCGTACCGCGGCAAGCCCGCCGCCGACGCACCACGCTACAAGGCGATCGGCAACTCCATGGCTGTCCCGTGCATGGCATGGCTGGGCCAGCGCCTGGCGCAGTGCCTGCACAAGACGGGCTCGACCGCTTCGGATTGATCGGCGACGCAGCCTGCGGGCCGCGCCATTCTCCCTCCTGCATTGCCGATGTGTCGGCAGCAGCCCGCAGCCAGGGTGTCAAGGCTGCCGCGGGTTCCACCCGCGCCACCCGCCAGTTCGCCTCGGCATCTCACCGGCGAACGCTGCCCAACGGGGCATCGATGCCTCTTTTCTCCAACCCACGGGATGGCCGCCACGTCCCGTCGGGGGCATGTCGCCACCCGGTCGATTTCAGGACTTCCCATGGATAACATCACCAAGCAAGACCGCATCACGCTGAAGAACCTCAAGGTGGCCGACTTCGCCAGCGAGGAAACGATGTGCTTCAGCGCCACCGTCGTGTTCGACGGCACTCCCATCGCCGAGGCCCGCAACGACGGCCACGGCGGCTCGACGTTTCTCCACGCGCTCAATGACAAGGCAGCGCTGCTGGCGCAGGCCGAAGCCTTCGCCAAGGGCCTGCCGCCTGCACCGCTCGACCTCGGCCACGAGGGTGAAGACCCTCATTACATCGACATGACGCTCGACTTCCTGGTCGATGAACTAGCCGATGCCATGCACGCCGAACGCAAGGTGCGAGCCGCGTTCAACCGCGACATCGGCAATAAGGTGCTGTTCATCAAGGGCGGCAAACTGCTGTTCATCAAGGGCATCAAGCTCAAGGCCATCGCCGACCGCAAAGCGTACTTCGCTTCGCTGCGCGCCAGGCAGGCCCAGCCCATCGTCATCCTCGCCGAGCTTGCGCCCGAGCAGGCATTCGACCTGTGGAAGCAGCATGTGCTGGGCGACAAGGCCGACTGACCCAGCACCATCGCACCCTCCTGACAGCCCTGCACTCGTGCGGGGCTTTTTCTTTTCCCCGTGCCCATCAATCGGGGCTGGGCCGGATGCCGTTTTCCAACTGACACGGCGCGGCCCGCGCACGAAGCTGCCCGCATGTTCGCTGATTCGTCAGCACATGCCAGCAGCCAGGGTTTCAGGCTGCCGCGGGTCTCTCCCGCGTTGCCCACCAGTCCGCATCGCATCAAGTCTGCGGACGCGCGTCCCCGTGACGTCGATGCTTTTTATCAACCGCGTGCGGGAGCTGCCATCCCGTGAGGGACGAGGCCCCGCTTTTTCCAAGGAGCCCGTCCATGTCCCAGCAAGCCTCTTTCGGCCAATTAGCCCTGACCTACTGCGGCAAGTTCCTGCCGCTGGAAGTCCTGCAAAGCGCCGCCGGTCACTACATCGGCACGCGCGATACCAAAGGCCCCGTTTCGCGGGAATCCCGCGAGTACTTCCGCAGCTATACCGCGGCTCAACGTGCCCTCGAAAGAGGCGGCTGGTCCCAGCTCGCCATTCCCTAATCCAACTTGAGGAATCACGTCATGAACCAGCTACTGCCACAGGAAGTCGTCGATCAGATCATGCGGGAAGAGCAGCATTTCGCTGCCGCGCCTCAAGCCTTTTTCGAGGCATGGAAGCGCGGCGCCGAGATCGCTGGCCCCGAGTGGTTCGGCGACGGCAGCCGCGAAGGCTTGAACCAGGCCAAGAGCAAGTGGGATCTGCGTCCCAATCTGCTGCGGCTCAACGACGCTCTCGGCGTCCTGAGCGGCGGGCAGCGGATGTTCCTCTCCGCGATGGTGAGCTTCTACAACGCCCGCGAGGGTGCCGCGATGCTCAAGCGCTGCGGCTTCGAGGGACTGTCCGATCTGGGCGGCCTCGACCTCGAACGGCGCCAGGTCATCGCCGCCCTGGTCCTCAACTACGCAGGCTGGTAAGCCGATCCCGGCGGACCTCCGCGACTTTCTTCGACCCCCACGAGGGACATTCGTCCCTTCGGGGCGGTGTCCCTCCCTTTTTTCCCAAGGAGTGACCCATGCCCCGAAATCCATCTTTCGCCGTCGTTCTCGAAGGCGGTCTGGTCCAGGCAATACTCGTCCAGGATTGGCCGGCCTACCTGTCGCTACCGACGTTCGTGGTGGTGGACTACGACACCGAGGGCGCCGACGACGACGAGATCACGCGCTTTCCCATCGGCGACTCCGAAGCCGAAGCCGTCTGTCGCGGCGAATCACCTACCGTCCACGAGGCACTGGCGGATTCCTTGTCGCCACGCGCAGTGCTCGCCGCATTGGACGAGCCTGTCGTCGATGACGGGCCCGATCCGCTGGCGATCGCGCGGAGCGTGCGGCAAGACATCCTCGACCTCGACGCCATGCTCAACACGGCCGAACAGCCGCCGTCGGGCGAGGACTACAACCATCTGTATGTGCTGGCCAACTGCGGCCTGATCGACGTGCTCAAGGCATTGGGCGACACGACCGACTTCGGCGAATAGCACCAGCGCCACTCCATCACCGACGCCGCCAGGCGCCGGACCTCCCACCGGGTCCAATTCCCGGTGCCGGGAATTGGCTCCATTATTCAATCTGGAGAGTTCCCATGTCCCAGAAACCTAACCCCTTTCTTCGCGGCTACTGGAATCTGAAAATCGTCCGCACGCTGTCCATCAGCTACGAGGACGGAAGCCCGCATGTCTGGCGAAACATCCACGCGAGCCAACAGCACTTCTCCGACGAGGAACTGGTTTCATCCTCCTGCATCGTCACCAGCGATTTCGCGTTGGTCAGCAACGGCCCCGAACCCGTGAGTGCCGAGGTGCTGGTCGAATGCGATGCCGGTGAAGGCGTCAGTGGCGAAGGCGTGATCGGTGGCGTGGTCTATGCCATCCATGGCGACGACTTCGACGGCCGCCCCGTCCACGTCGGCGACACCTATTCGGCAGAGGCCGCGCGGGAAGTCGTGCAGCGCCTGAGTTTCGAGACCGGCTATTACAGCCGTTGCTGGGAAATCAGCACCGCACACATCAGCCAGGAAACCGGCCAGTACCTCGCCAACCTGGCTGACCTCGCCACGCCAGAGGCCTTTCTGTTCATCGCGTTCCGGGTTCCGTACAGCCCGGCGATCGGCGTCAAGCTGATCTCCACGCCCTGGACGGACCAGAACCTGGAGCACGCCGAGGGCATCAGCGCAGAGCAGCTTCGGCAGGAGCACCGGAACAAGGGCATGCCGGACGACCTGGCGAACATCCTTGAACTGGCTGGCCTGGCCGATGTGCGCATCCTGATCCTCGACGCCGACGCTCCCGTGCTGCTGGGCCTGCCGCTGGTCGAGTCCTAGCAGCTCGCCACGCACCGGCCTTCCTCTTTGTCTCCCCCAAGCCGGCCCGACTCCTCGCCAGGAGCCGGGCTGGTCCATTTTCATAGGAGCACCCTCATGTTCCCCGATCTCACCTCGCGCGTGCCCGACTTCGAGCACCAACTCGGAGCCTGCGTCAATGCCATGAGCCAGGACGATGCCATCGGCCAGATCCTGGTATTCGAGCGCATGCGTGGCACGCTGCACATGCGCCATATCGCCAGCGCCGACCTGGTGGACACCGACATCGACGACTACGAAATGGTCGTGTTCGATGGTGGCAACACCAGCGGCGACACGTGGAAGCACGTTTTCTTTCCGCGTCAGCGCGAGCACTACTTCGTGTACGAAGCCTGACCCCCAAGCCCCTTCCGAGGGGCTTTTTCTTGCCCGCAGCACAGGAAAGCGGGTGTGGCGCGGTGCGGTTTCCTGCGGGCGGGCCACGCATCCCTAAACCATCCTTGCTCCCATGTTCGTCGGCGCAGCCGACACATGCCCAGGCAGCCAAGACCTTCGAGGCTGCAAGCGCGGGAAACCGCGCTGGTCGTCTCTTCCTACGGACGCTCCGCGTCCATCCACCCACAAGGGACCTCTCCCTTGCGGGCGGGGAATCCCTTGTTCTTCCTCAAGGAGATTCCCATGGATCGTTCTCTCATCAAATCCATGATGCCTTCGCTTGTCGCAGGCCATGTGCCCCGCAACGTGCGGTCGTTCAAGTACCGCGTGTTCGATGATCAGCCGCAGTCCTCGACGCTGGGCTTCGCCATCGATCCCCAGCCCTTCGACGGCAAGGTGGTCGCGGCCAACGACGATGCCATCGTCGTCAAGCTCAAGCCCAGCGAGTTCGCGGTGCTCGATCCCAACCTGGTCACCACCGTTCCCAGCGAGGGCGCCAAGGTGCATGTCCAGCCCTACGCACGGCGCCGTTTCGACGGCCTGCGCGCGGACACGCCGGAAGAGCGCACCGAGTACACGTCGGATGGCAGACCCTACACCATCAAGACGCACATCCTCGGCTCCGCGCCGGCCAAGCTCCCCATCCCCGAGCCGCAGTGCATGGAACTGGGCCAGCTCATCCAGCAGTTGGAGGAAATGCCGGCGCCCGACGGGTTCCGTCGCATCACCCACATGCTGGTCGATGCGGGCGCCCGCGACTTCACCTGGGTCGATCCCAAGCCGTCCAAGATCATCGAGACGCCTCCGGCGATCAGCTTCACGGTCTCGACCGCGAAGTTCGAGGGCCAAGTGACGATCCTCTACGACCGCGGCGGCGACACCTACGTGGTGGAACTGCGTCGGGATGGCGAACTGGTCGATCGGCATGACGAGGTCTATTTCGACATGCTCGGCGAAGTGCTGGAGCGGCTCATCGACGACGGGAACTGGCGCCGGATCGACGTGAGCGTGATCGACGCCAAGGCTTCCCGGCGACGCCAGGCGGTGCCGGCGTGATGTTCGAGGCGAGCGAGTGCTGGGTGGTGTATTCGCCCAACGAGTCCGCCATCAGCGACAGCGCCGGCTTCTGGTCCAACGAGTTCGGCTGGGTCCAGTTCGACCAGGCGACGCGCTTCTCGACGCAAGAGACCGGGAGCTTGCAGCTTCCGATCTCGACTGGCGGGGATGCGCGCTTCCTTCCCTGGCGGGAAGCCCAGCAGCACTGCGGCTGAGTTCGCAGCCTGCCGGCGACTTGCCCCCACAGGCCTTCCATCCGTTCGGGTGGAGGGCCTTTTTCTTCTTCATCCCCACAGGAGATTCCAACCATGTCACTGCGATTCAAAGGCACCGATCTGCGACCCGTGCTGGCCGAGGCCGTCGCCAACCAATGCCGCGTCGTTCTCGCCAAGGACCAGGGCGTTTACTTCCTCGCCGAGCGCGCCGAGCGCCGCCCGGACGGCCGCGTGAAGCTGCTGGCGTATGCCGTCGGCTGCAACCCGGATACCGACCCGTTCGATGACTGGTGGGAGCTGGCGCGCATCGAGCTGGGCGGCGACGAATTCGGCGAGTTCTTCGACCCGAAGGATGGCGTCTTCGCACGCATCCTGCACGGCACGGACGATCTGATGCTGTCCGCCACCGCCACCCACCTGTCGCTGGAGGTGATCCCATCGGCTTAGCGCGGCAACCGCCGCACGGCCCTCGTAGCCCCCGCATCGGGGGCTTTTTTTGCGCCGCGGACATCGCCGCGGGCGCGTTCGTTTCCGGCCGCATGGCCCGTCGGCCACCTGCAGGGCTGCAGGTGGCTGTGGCAGGCGCCAGGCGGCGTGGACAAACGGAAACACCCGGATGCCGATTGATTGCTGCCGCCCGCGCGAGGCCCGGCCATGCTGACCCCATGCCTGCTGACGTTGTCAGCGACATGCCAGGCAACCATCGGTCTTCGAGGTTGCGCGCAGTTCCCACTGTGTGACCGAGCCAGCTCGCACCGCATCCATCCGCGAGCGGCCACCAGTCCCTGGTGGCGGATGCTTTCGCCTTATCAACCCACCGCGGGGTTACGCACCTGTCCCCGCATGCGTGGGCCTGGTGTGTCTCCGCTTCTTCCAATGGAGATTCACCATGAACACCACGTCCAACGAGAAATCGTATTTCGACCTCCACACCTCGGGCATCGGCTACATCCAGCGTGCCCGCGAGGTTCCCGTCCGGGGCGGCCGCCGTGCGCAGCCGTTCCTGGCATGCACCATCGCCGCGCTGGTCGGTCCCGCCAAGGACCCGACCTACCGCTACTTCGACGTCAAGGTCTCGGGTGCCGAGGCCAAGAAGCTGGTCGAACGCTACATCGGCGTTGACGACCCGAAGCAGCGTCCGCTGGTACGCTTCCGCACCGGCGATCTGCGCGGTGATCCGTACATCCGCGACAAAGGTGAAAAGAAGGGCCTGGCCGGCGCGTCCCTCAAGGCACGTCTGCTCAAGTCCGAACTGATTGACCGGGCCGAACTGGCCTCGATCAAGCAGCATGAACTGATCACTCGCGGCATTGGCTACCTCAGCCGTGTGAAGGACGTCACCCCCAAGGATGGCGACCCTTTCCTGTCATGCACCATCGCCGCCCTGACCGGGCCTATCGATGAACCGGAATATCGGTACTTCGACACCATCGTCGCCACCCCCGAGGCCGAGCATCTGGTTCGCCGGTGCATCCAGGCCATCGAAGGGGACCGCAAGGTGCTGATCGCCTTCCGTCTGAACGACATGAAGATCGATCCGTACATCCGCACCAAGGGCGAGCGCGCCGGGGAACCGGGAGCAAGCCTGGAATCGACGCTGGTTCACATAGGTCTCATCAAGATCGATGGCACCCAGGTCTATCCGACGAGCCAGGCGCAAGCCGAGGCGCCGCAGGCCGAGGACGCACCCGCGCCCGAAGCCGAGGTTGCCGCCGACACCGTTGCCGACCAGCCGGTCGAGCCCGCCGAGCGCGAGCCCGCAGGTGAAGTCGAGGAGCAGGAGCCGGCATTGGCTGCTTCGTTCTGATCCGGCATGGCCCCTCACGGGGCCTTGCCTTTTTCCTATTCCCCAAGGAGAACCATCATGGCAGCCACATCGGCACCTGCAAGATCAGTCCTGCCCATCGTCGTCCCTGGCCAGCTCACGTTGCGGACCATCCGCGGCAAGAACGGCCCGTTCACGGTCGGTCGCCTGACCACTCCCATCGGCGAGTTCGCCGTCAAGGACGCAGAACTCGAACAGTACCCCGAAGGCAAATACGACGGGGACTTCGTCATCCGCTACATCTTCGCGAAGTCCTATCCGGTCGCGGGCGGCGCACGCTTTGAAATCCGCGCCAACCTCGATGGCATGACGCTCAACGGTATCGACAAGCTGAGCCGTGACGAGGCCCGCAGCTTCGCCACCCAGGAAGTCGATCCGCTCGATGAAGAGCAAGGGGCGCAGCCTGCGGCAACGCCGGCCAAGCCCGCCAGAACGTCAATGCCCGCCAAGCCTGCCCCCCTGCAGGCGCCGGCGGACCCGCTGGTCGACACCACACCCTTCGGTGTGGATGCGTCACCGCCCGCTGCGGCCGCTGCCCCTGGTAGTGTCGAAGAAGGCGACGCCGCGCTGTTCGGCATCCTGTGGCCGCTGGGTGAATCCGTGAAACTGGATTCGACCATCGACCGGCGCGCGTTGCGTGCGCAGATCGCCCGTCTGGGTGAACTGGGCTACGCGCTGGACTTCAAGACGCAGGAGTGGAGCCACCAGGCCGAACTGCAACCTGCGTGATCGCAGACACCGCACACGCGGTGTTCCTCATCCACCCGCCGGGGTTCCTTCCCCATGCGGGGGAGCCCCTGGATTTTTCACTGGAGGTTCCCATCATGTTCACCATCGCTTGCGACACCCCTCGCTTCTCGCTGGATGAATCCGCTTGGCAGGCTGTGTGCAAGACGGCTGCCGAGCACGCCCAGCGTGGTTGCGGCCTGTCCTGGGATCACTGGATCACGCTTTTTAGTACGGAGATCGACATGCAAGCCAGTCGGTTGCCGGAAAACCAGCGCACTCATGCCCTGGATATCGCAGCCCAGGAATGGGACTACGCAACACCTGCCGAACGGCAGGAAACCCAGGACTGGAATGCCGCTAACGGCTACTGCTCCCACGGCATCACATTGGGCTGCTGCCCGGCCGGTTGCGGTTCGTAAGTCGCACCACGTTCCATCGCCGCACACGCGGCATTCCATCACCCGCTGGGGGTTCTCCCCATGGGGAAGCCTCCGGCTCTACTTTTTCAGGAGGCTTTTCATGGGCTGGTTTTTCTCACCCCAATCGCGGTCAGAATTGATCGCGGAATTGATCGAACCTCAGGAGACCGAGCGCGCCAGCGTCAAGGTCATCGCCCACACGATGCGCGGCAACGTGCTGTGGTCCGTCGCGGAAGTGACGGCCAGGGTCGAGGGCATACATCGTGATCTCGCGCCAGGCCAGTCCCTGCGCTACATCCGCTGCGACCTCATGGAATGCAGCGGCGGCCAGTGGGGCTACAAGCCGCTGGACGAGTCCATGCACCCGTACTACTACTCCTGCCCGCTGTCCTACCTGGACATGGCACCGGAGCAATCTGCCGACTGGCGTGCAGGCGTTCGCGCCTACCACGCACGACGGCGCACCCCGACGGCAACCACGGCATCCGCCGCGGCTCTGACGACCTGAGCATTTTTCTTCCATCCACCGCTGGGGCGGCACTGACCCTTGCGGGTGGTGCTGCTCCAGCTCATCCAAGGACACCACCATGAGCCAGCACTATTTCGAGACGGTTCACAAGGAATTTCCCATCGCCGTCCTGCTCGGCTGGGACAGACCGATGCAGCACTTCTTTCTGGTCATCAAGAAGCCGGCCGATCTGATTGGCGACCCCAAGTACTTTCATGACGACGAGGTCTTGTACAGCAACCTGTACGACGCCAATGTTTTCGGCCATGACCTGGAGTACTTCGGTGAAGTGCTTCGTCATTTTCAGATTGTCGTACCGGCGAGCATGTTCGCCCAGGTTCTACGCGATTCGCTGAGGAATATCGGTAATCGCGTCGTCAAGCATGAGGCCGACGGTTCGTTCGCCGAACTGGGAGCCTGACGTCACCAGCGCAGCCGGGGCATTCGCCCCGGCACTGCACGCTTCTCATCCCCAACGGGGCATTCGCTGCCCCCTGCGGGCGGTGCGCCCCTCACATCGAGGAAACCACCATGCCTGCCATTTCATCCGACCCGCAGCCCCTGTACCGCATTGACGAATGCAGCGACCTCATGGCCGATGCCTGCGTCTGCGGCGACCAGGGAGATCTGATCTTTCTCTCGGTCTGGGCGCGCGACACCGCCATCCAGCAGTTCATCGGGCGGCTCACCCTGGGCCGAAGCGAGGACGGCCTGGACCAGTTCCACGTCGTCACCGACCAAGGCGGTTCGCTGCCTGTGTTCGTCGGCTCGGTCGAGCGCCTTGAAAAGCGCCTGACGCGCAGCTATCGCCGCACGCTGTTCGGCTCGATGGTCAATCTCTGGCTGTTCGACCGGCGCTGCATCCGGCCCGACAAGAGTTCGGCCAGCGCCTTGGCGCTGCTGCCGCGCTCCGCGGCCGATCCCACGTCACGCCTGTGGCACCTAGTCAAGGACACGTGCCCGCTGCCGCTGCTGGACCACTGGCAATCGCCAGTCCTGGCGCTGCTGCGCGAGCGCGAAATGCTGTGCTCCCTGCGCATGGCCCTCGGGCCGCTGCAAGGGTTCCGGCTCGCCATCGACGCGCCTGCGCTCACCGACGCACTGGGCGACTTCATCCGCCAGGGCGTGCTCACCGCCTACCCCTATCCGGCCAAGAGTTGGACGCCGGAAGTGGTGGCTGCTTGACCCCACCGCGGAGGCACGCCAAGGCGTGCTTCCGTCCTTCATCCCCGCCAGACAGGAGACTTCCCATGGCACTCATGTTCCCCAGGCTCGCCCGGAACTTCGCCAAGAACGGCTACTACCCGACCGACGAAGCCACACTCGAAAGAACCCTCAGCGCACTGGCGCCCAGCAATGGGCCGATGTGCATTTGTGATCCCTGCGCCGGCGAAGGCGTTGCCATCGCCGAGGCCGCCCATGCCCTCGGGCCTGAGCGGGCCAGCGCTTATGCCGTCGAGTTCGACCAGGAGCGGGCCAACCACGCCCGGCTGCTGGTCGACCATTGCATCCACGGTGACCTGATGGACACCATGATCTCGCGGCAGGCCTTCGGCCTCCTGTGGCTCAACCCGCCCTATGGCGACCTCGCGAAGGACGCCAACGGCAACCTGGGCTACGAAGGCAAGGGCCGTGGTCGTCTGGAAAAGCTGTTCTACCAGCGCACGCTGCCACTGCTGCAGTACGGCGGAATCCTGGTCTTCATCATCCCGTTCCACGTGCTGGATCAGGAGATGATCGGCTGGCTGACACGCCATTTCGCGGACCTGTCCGTGTTCCAGGCGGTTGACAAGCAGTTCAAGCAGGTCGTGGTGTTCGGGCGTCGTGTCCGGCAGCGCGACCAGACGGGCGATGACGTGAAAGCGTCGCGCGCCCGGCTGTTGCAAATCGGCTTGGCCGAGTTGGAGCCAGACGAGCTGCCGCCCGAATGGACGCTGCTGCCGTATGTGGTCCCCACGGCCCAGGCCGAGCCGGAGCATTTCTACCGGATCAGCATGGAGCCGGAGCAGTTCGCCGACGAAGTGCGGCGCCTCAAAGGCCTGTGGCCCGCGTTCGAGACCCATCTGGGCGCGACCCAGCAGACCTTGCGTGCTCCGGCACGCGCCTTGTCCCAGTGGCACCTGGCACTGGCTCTCGCGGCCGGCGCGATATCGGGTGTCGTGCAGTCCCCCACCGGCCGCACCCTGGCCGTCAAGGGCGATACGTTCAAGCAGAAGTCTTCCGCCGTGGAGTACCGCGAGCGCGACGACGGCACTTTGTCCGAAACCCGAATCCTCACGGACAAGTTCGTGCCGGTGATTCGGGCCTGGGACCTCACACCCAGCTCTTCCACGCTGGGACAGGTTCTCACCATCCACTGATCCCGAAGGCGGCCTGCCGCCTGCTCTTCATCACCTGCAAGGAGTATCCCCATGCTGTCCATCTTCCAAGGGCGCAAGCCCCAGGTTCAACCACTGTTCTCACCGGGCACGCTCAAGCTGAGCGAGAAGGTGCATTGGCTGGCGAGCAAGAGCCTCATCGACCCCTTGCCCTATGTGCAGCGCCACGTGCGCGGCGACTGGGGTGAGATCAGCGAGGCCGAGCGCCAGGCGAACAACGTCGCGCTGGAACAAGGCGCGCCGTTGACCTCGCGCTTTCCGATCACACCGCGGCTGTACCTGGTCGTCATCACCAGCGACGACCAACTCACCACGGTCGTGCAACTGCCCGAGGAAAGGGCTCTGATCTGACGGTTGCAAATCACCTATCCATTCACCCTGTCGGGAGCGATTCCCGATCGGGAGATCGCTCCCGCCAATAGAGAAGGAGCATCTCCATGGCTACGGTCCATCCCAACGGCTACCGCCGCACTCTGCTGTTTCCTATCGGAGCACTGGTCTTCAGCGAAGGCGTCGATCGCCTGATGCGCGAAGGCCGCCTCGATCCCATGCCGTATTTCCAGCGCCATACCCGTGGCGATTGGGGCGAAGTCGCCGACTACAAATGGCAAGCCAACAACGCTGCCCTGACAGCCGGCGAACGGCTTGAATCCATGTACTTGGTCCATCGGGAACTGCGCATCTGCGTGGTCACCGAAGCCGACCGCAGCGCTACGCGCATCCTGCTGACGACCGAACGCTAGTCCGGCGTCTTTTCTTCCACCGGCCAGATCCCGAATCCGGCCGGCCTTTCCTTCCCACCCTGGGGCATGTCACCGCCCCCTGGGGAGTGGTGCATGCCCCGTTCTTTTCTCGGAGCATCACCATGAACGCACAAGTCATCGACGCGGCCCCGGCCGCTGATACCTCGTCCCCAATGGACGACCTGCTCGAACAGGAACCGTCCGAGCTGTCCATGAGCCTGCAGGACTTCGTTTCCGAGTTCGGCGACGAGCTGCTGGAATCCCTCAACCGGGCGAACCCGCCCGTCTATGGCGGCACGCCGCGCCCGCACCGGCAACTGGTGCTGGCCGGGCTGAAACGCCAGTTGTTCCCCGCCCAGGCTGAGGTCGTGCATGCGGCCTCGGAACTGCTCGTCAACCAGGGCGAGCGGGCCGTCTTCGTCAACGGCGAGATGGGCACCGGCAAGACCACGATCGGCATTGCGCTGGCCGCGGTCCTGCACGCCGAAGGCTACCGCCGCACGCTCGTCCTGAGCCCGCCGCACCTGGTCTACAAGTGGCGCCGGGAAATCCTCGAAACCGTCGCGGGTGCAAAGGTCTGGGTGCTCAATGGCCCGGACACGCTGCTCAAACTGATCAAGTTGCGCGAGCAGCTTGGCGTGCCTTCGCCGGCGCAGGAGTTTTTCGTTCTCGGTCGTGTCCGCATGAGGATGGGGTTCCACTGGAAGCCCGCCTTCGCGCGCAAGGGCACTCGTCATGGCGCAGTGGGGGCCTGCCCGCATTGCGGGGAGGTCGTCACCAACCTCGACGGCGAGCCGATCAGTGTTCAGGAGCTGGAGGCGGAAGAGTTCCGCCGCAAGTGCAATGGCTGCGGCGGCGCGCTGTGGACGCTGATGCGTCCGCGGTCACTGTCCGGCAACGACCAGTCCTCGGCCGTGCTGCGTGCCTTGAAGCGGATTCCCACCATCGGCGAAGCCACGGCGCAACGCCTCATGAAGACCTTCGGGGACAGCTTCCTGGCCTCGATGCTCGGCGACAACCTGCACAACTTCATCAACCTGATGGACGCGAGCGGAAAGCTGGTCTTCTCCGACCGTCAGGCGCACCGCATGGAGC
Source organism: Burkholderiales bacterium (assembly GCA_017302505.1). Classification (GTDB taxonomy): domain Bacteria; phylum Pseudomonadota; class Gammaproteobacteria; order Burkholderiales; family Burkholderiaceae_C; genus Rubrivivax. The sequence continues at coordinate 5,219 of JAFLDH010000023.1, read as the reverse complement.
GGTCCATGGCGAACATGGAGTTCGGCTTCGGTGAAGGCGGCTACCAACCCAGCGAATATGTGAAGCGGTATCTGCCGCGCAGCACGTTCGACTTGCTCATCGCCGACGAGGCCCACGAGTACAAAACGGGCGGTTCGGCGCAAGGCCAGGCCATGGGCGTCATCGCGTCCAAGGTCCGCAAGACGGTCTCGCTCACGGGCACGCTGATGGGCGGGTACGCCGACGATCTTTTCCACCTGCTGTTCCGCGCGCTGCCGGGCCGCATGATCGAGGACGGCTACATCCCCGGCCGCAACGGCAGCATGAACGCCGCCGCCATGGCCTTCATGAGGGACCACGGCGTCTTGCGGGATATCTACTCCGAGTCCGACGGTCCGGCGCACAAGACGGCCAAGGGCAGCAAGGTCACGGTCAGAACGGTCAAGGCCCCCGGCTTCGGCCCCAAGGGCGTGCTGCGGTGCATCCTGCCGTACACCATCTTCCTGAAGCTGCGAGACATCGGTGGCGTGCTGCCGCCGTATGAGGAGGAGTTCCGGGACGTGGCGATGAGCGCCGAGCAAGGCGAGGTGTATCAGAAGCTGGCTTCCAGCCTCACGCAACAGCTCAAGGAGGCCCTGCGCAAGCGGGACACCACCTTGCTGGGCGTGGTCCTCAACACGCTGCTGGCGTGGCCCGACTGCTGCTTCAGGGCAGAGACGGTCCGCCATCCGCGCACGCGCGAGGTGCTGGCATTCACCCCGGCCCAGTTCAACGAGCTGGAGGTGATGCCCAAGGAGCGCGAGCTGATCAACATCTGCCGCGAGGAGAAGGAAGCGGGTCGCAAGACCCTGGTGTATTCGGTCTATACCGGCACGCGGGACACCACGAGCCGGCTGAAGATGCTGCTGGAGCAGGAAGGTTTTCGGGTGGCGGTGCTGCGCGCGAGCGTGGATGCCAGCCAGCGCGAGGACTGGATTGCCGAGCAGATCGACCGCGGCATCGACGTGCTCATCACGAACCCTGAACTCGTCAAGACGGGGTTGGACCTGCTCGAATTCCCGACGATTGTTTTCCTGCAATCGGGGTGGAACGTGTACACGCTGCAGCAGGCCGCGCGCCGCTCGTGGCGGATCGGCCAGAAGCTCGCCGTGAAGGTGATCTACCTGGGGTATGCCGCCTCTTCGCAGATGGCGTGCCTCGCGCTGATGGCCAAGAAGATCCTCGTGTCCCAAAGCACGTCCGGCGACGTACCCGAATCCGGGCTGGATGTGCTCAACCAGGACGGTGATTCCGTCGAGGTCGCTCTGGCCCGGCAACTGGTCGCCGCCTGATCCCCACGCCAACGCCGGCCTCGCGCCGCCGGCTTTCCGTTGTTCCCACCTTGCAGCCACGCCCACGGTCTCCGTGGACGTGGCTGCGCTTTTTTTCATCCCAAGGATGATTTCCATGAACACCCATACACAAGCCACACCCGAAACCGTGAAGGCTCGCCTGACGCTGGACGTGACCTGTTTGCTCAACGGCGAGGCCGCGTCGGAAATACTGGCACGCCTACAACGCATGTGGGTACGCGCCATCGGCGAGAGGTTGCTAATCGATGAGACCGCCGCGAAGGTGGATGCCTGGTCGATCGAGGTGACCGAGTTGCCCTCGGCGACTAACAGCGATGCGCTCGAATCCGAGATCGCCGCCTTTATGCAGCAGCGCATCGAGGACGGCAACCTCGGTGCAGAGGACATTCCCTTGCGCCTGGCGCGCTATGGCCTGATGGCCCCCGAGGATTTCATCGACGAAATGCGCGAGCGCATGGGCATGGCCGACGAAGTGCCTTCGGGCCACGCCATCATCCCCTCGACCGAACCTGCCGACGGCGGTGAGATCGAGATGCAAGTCGCGGTTGCCTGCATCGATGCCTCCGGCAGCCCCGACCTGCCGGTCTTCAAGGTCTGGATCACCCAGAAGGAATACGACCTGGGTATCCACTACAGCAAGGCCAAGGACTTGGCCGAAGACGCCCGGTACGAAGGGCCGTTCGTCTGCTTCGACGCTGCCGAACATGGCCCCATCCTGTCGGCCGCCCGCGAACTGAGCCTTGTTCCGCAGGTCGTCGTGGTCGATATGACCGACGGCCAGATCCACTCCATCCGTTGCGACAACGGCGAGATCAAGGTCATCTGCTACGACACCAGCGACACCGACGAGTATTCGGCGGCGGTGGCGAACCGGCCGCTCGGCGAGAACGGCCAGCTCGTGCGCTGCTGGTCGCACAGCCAACTGGCACAGGTCGATCCCGGCCTGAAGCTGGCTCGGGATTGATCCGGCGAGGTCAATGTGCGTTTTCACTGGCCCCTTCGGGGGCCTTTTTCTTTGGAGGAAGGCTGTCGGGAAATCGGGCGCTGCCTGGTTCGCATTGTTTGCTGCCGCTCGTGGTCCGAGCGGCGATGGTGAGGGCTCGATGTTTCAGGACGACGCGCCATGTGCCCCTCTCCACCCTGGTTTCACTATCCCGAACGCCGCCTGCTGGCGGGCTTTCTCGGCCTGCTTTGGTCGGTGCTGGCTGGCGGCTGCGCGACGACGACCGCGCCGGTCGCGCACGACACCATCGAAGAAGTCTCGCTCGCGACCGAACCCGAGGCGCCCGAGTACATCCCCGTCGTGCGCTACGGCCGCTACACCCTCGTGGAACTCGCACCGACAGCAGCGCAGCGCGACCTGCTGTTGCAGACCATCGACGTGTTGATGCCCGAGGACGCCCGCGCCACGGTCGGCGACGGGCTGCGGCATGTGCTCAAGCGCAGCGGCTACGGCTTGTGCCAGACGGCGCACGCGGTGATCGAGCTGTACGCACTGCCGCTGCCGGCGGCGCACCTGCACCTCGGCCCCATGACCTTGCGCGATGCGCTGCTCACCTTGGCTGGCCCGGCCTGGGAACTGCAAGCGGATGACCGCGCACGGCAAATCTGCTTCCAGCGTCCCGGCGACAGCATGACCGCCGACAACACACCCGCGCCGCCCGCCACCGAGGCGGTGCAGACGTTCCCGCTGGCACCCGCGGCATCGGGAGGTCAGCCATGAACGCTCCGCAATCCGCCCAGCGTTCAACCGCCGCCGTGGTGGTGCAGAGCCTGATGTGGCTCTGGCTGATCGGCCTCAGCGCCCTCGTGGCGGTCGGCTACCAGGCCATGAACGATCAGGCCGACCAGGATCGCCTCGATTCCCGCCTGCAACGCCTCGAAGCGCAGGCGACGGGCCTGGCCGAGACCATCGAGGCCATCCAGCAGCGTCCGGCCGTCGCCACGGCGGCAGACCTCAAAGACACCCGCCAAATTCTGGAAGCACGCGCGGCCCAGGTCGAGAAATCGCTGAGCGCCTATGCCGCTGCAGATGACCTTCAGGCACTGCGCGCCGAAGTCGAGCAGGTCAAGGCGCGCCAGACCGCCGCACGCGCCGCAGCACCCGCCCAGCCGCGCGCACCGAGCAAGGCCGCCGCCAAGCCCGAACCACCGCCGCTCCCGTTCCGCATCGTCGGTGCCGAATTGCGCGCCGGCGAGCGCAGCGTGTCCGTCGCGCCGAGCAGTGGGGACTTCACGCCCGACCAGCTTCAGGTGCTGCTACCCGGCGATGCCGTCGGCCCGTGGCGCTTGCAGGGCGTCGAGGGCAACACCGCGGTGTTCCAGGCCGGCGACCAGACCCGCCGCGTGGCGATCCCCTGACCGGAGCACACCACATGAAGCCGTCGATCTTCCTTTCTGTGCTTCTGCTGGCGTCCACCCAGTGGCCGGCGTGGGCGCAGCAGCCGGGCACGGCGCCCGCCCGCAATGCGCAGAGCCAGGAGCGCCCGCTGGCCGCTCGCGTTCTGGACGACCGGGTGGCGAGCGACTGGGGCCTGCAACCGCAGGAGTGGACGCGCTACCGCGAACTGATGGACGGGCCGCTGGGAATTTACTCGCCCAACCTGGACCCGTTGTCGGCCCTGGGCATCGAGGCGCGCACCGATGAAGAACGGCGCCGCTACGCCGAGCTGCAGGTGCAGGTCGAAGCGCGCCGCGTGGAGAAGCTGCTCGCCTACCAGAGGGCCTACGACGAGGCCTGGCAGCGTCTGAACCCCGGCATGCAGCGGGTGAACTTGCCCGACGACAAGCCGGTCGCGGGAGCCACGCGCGGCTCCGGCCGCACGGCGGTGTTCGTCAAGGACGGCTGCGAAGCCTGCGGGCAGCTCGTACAGCGCCTGCAATCCTCGGGGACCGAGTTCGACCTGTACATGGTCGGCAGCCGCCAGGACGATACGCGCATCCGCGACTGGGCCAAACGCGCGAACGTCGATCCGGCGCGCGTGCGCCGCGGCACCATCACGCTCAACCACGACGCAGGCCGCTGGCTGTCGCTGGGCCTGCCCGGCGACTTGCCTGCGGTCGTGCGCGAGGTGAACGGCCAATGGCAGCGCCAGCCGTAGTCGCATCGCTGCGCGCACTGGTGCTCGTCGCTGGCTTGTGCGCCTGCGTCGCCCAGGCCCAGGAGGTTCCGCCACCGGCGTACCAGCTTGCCGCGCAGCGCGCAGGCATCCCCTCGACGGTGCTCTACGCCGTGGCCTTGCAGGAGAGCGGCATCCGCCGCAATGGGCGCATCGTCCCGTGGCCTTGGTCGCTCAACGTCGCTGGCCAATCGCGCCGCTACGCAACCCGCGCCGACGCCTGCGCCGGCTTGCAGCAGGCGATGCGCTCCACGTCCCACACGCGCATCGACGCGGGCTTGGGCCAGATCAACCTCGGCTACCACCAGCAGCGCTACGCCAGCGCCTGCGATTTGCTCGACCCGTACCGCAACCTCGCCATCGCAGCCGAGATCCTGCGCGAGCAGCACACCCCCGGCGAGGACTGGTTGCTGGCGATCGGTCGCTACCACCGTCCTGCGGGGGGCGAGCCTGCCGCCCGCTACCGGCGCAGCGTATCCCGCCACCTTGCCCGCGTGCAGGGCGCGCGCCCAACCGCCGCGGTCCTCGCCGCGCGCAAGGAGACATCTCCATGACGACATCCCATCTGGCCCATCTCTCGGTGAAGGGCCTGCTCGTGCTGCTGGCGGGCCTGCCGCTGGCCTCGCTTGCCGGCGAGCCGCTGATCGTGGTCGAAGACCGCGGCGGCGCGTCGGCGCTGCCGTACTACGAAGCCCTGAACCTCCAGCCGCGCGCCAGCGCGCCGGCCCGGCCGCCGATCCCGACGCCCCAGGTTCCCGCCACGCCAGTG
>JAFLDH010000229.1 GCA_017302505.1 Burkholderiales bacterium | reverse complement strand
AAGCCGATCAGGGAGCAAAAGCCCTTGGGAACGATCAACGCCATCCACGAATCGCTTCATATAGAGCACCCATCGACCAGTGCTCAGATCATGCCAGTCGAGGCGGGGTTTTCACACAGCCTCGACCCAAAGCGGACATCGTCATGCAACGTGCAATTGTGTATCGCGGTTGCGACCGCCTATCATTCGCAGATGCCCCGGCACACCGCTCGCTTCCGCCTGTCATTCCGTACCGTCTGGGTCGGGCTGCTGGCGCTTGCCTTGATGGTGCAGCCGCTAGTTGCGGCTATTGGCGAAGTCCACGAGTTGAGCCACGCCGCCGGGTCGCTTAGCGCAGTCGCCGCGCATGCGGACGACCATAGCGGCGCGCACCACGCTGACCAGGCTCCGAACGAGCCGGAAAGCAACGACGCCATGCACGTGCTGCTGCACTTCGCCCACTGCTGCTCGCAGACGCCGACCACCCTAGGGGCTGCGCAAGTGCAGTTTCTGGCCATCGCTGGTTCCGATGCGCCACTGGTCGCAGCTTCACCGCTTCCCCTCCAGGCTTCCACCAACGACGTTCTGAGACCTCCGATCGCGGCATGACGCCTGCCGTGCGCCGTCGTGCGCACGTCCGTTCGTGCTGACTACCGGAGAGTTTTATGCGTATGCGTGCCGCAGCCGTGGCTGCGTGTCTGATGGCGTTGTGGGCCAGCGTTCCGGCCACCGCTGCAGAGAAGATGACCCTGGACGATGCCTTTCGCCGCGTCCAGCAAGCCCACCCAAACCTGCGCTTGGTGGATGCCAGGCGCGATGTCCTCTCCGCCGAACTCGACCGGGCTGAACTCCGCCCGAGCTTGAACCTGGGTGTCGGCATCGAGAACGTGGTCGGCACCGGCGAGCGCAGCGGGTTCGACAGCGCCGAGACCACCGTCACTCTGGCCTCGGTGTTCGAGCGAGGCGGCAAGCTGGAAGCCCGCCGCGCCTTGGCCCAGTCCCGGATCGACGGCGTGGCCGTCGAGCGCGAGGCCAAGCGGCTGGACCTGCTGGCCGAAGTCGCCCGACGGTACCTGGCGGTGGTTGCCGTGCAACGGCAACGCGAGATCGCCGATCTGGAGATCGAGCAACGGCGCCGAACGGTTGCGGGTGCTCGCCATCGCTTCACTGCAGGCGCATCCCCGCAGTCCGTGGTGTTCGCTGCGGAGGCAGCGCTATCGCGCGCAGAGCTGGAACGCGCGCGCGCCCTGCAGCGCGAGCAGAGCGCCCGGCAACACCTTGCCGCGCTCTGGGGCGAGCGTGATCCGCAGTTCGCCGTGGCGAGCGGGAATCCCTACGCGCTGCCGGCGCTGGATCCCTTCACGCAGTTGGCCGACTGGTTGGAACGCACGCCGGAGATTGCCCAGTTCACGGGCGAGCGGCGCATCCGCGAGGCGCGCTTGCAGCTTGCACGCAGCCAGGCGACCCCAGACTGGAACTGGGAGGTCGGTGCCCGGCATTTCCGGGCGGGCAACGATGTCGGACTCCTGGCGAGCATCTCCATGCCGCTGGGCAGCCGCTCGCGCGCACAACCCGAGATCCGGGCCGCCGAGGCGGAACTGGCGCTGCTGGAAGTCGAGCGCGAATCCACCGATGTGGCTCTGTATTCCACCCTGGCCGAAGCCCACGGCCGCTACCTCAGCGCCCAACTGGAAGTGCGGCTGTTGGGGCGGGACGTGATCCCGAAGCTCGGCCAGGCCGAAAAGGCAGCCGAGCGCGCTTACCGCGCCGGCGCCATCAGTTACCTGGAGTGGGCGCAGTTGCAGGCGGAGCGGACGCTCGCGCGCAAGCAGCAGTTGGACGCTGCCCTGGACGCACAGCGCGCGCTGATCGAGATCCAGCGCCTCACCGGCCAGTCCTTCGTGGACGGGCCTGCCACCAATGAGCAAGGGGAAGATCGATGAACCTGCACCGCTGGATCGCATCGATCCTGTTCGCAATGATGCTCGCGGCCTGCGGAGGCAACGTCCCCGAGGACGAACACGGGCATGCCGAGGGCGGCGAAGAGGGTGGCGAGCACGCCGAAGAAGCCACCAAGGGCAGCCATGGCGGTCGCCTGCTGCAACAAGGCGGCTTCTCGGTCGAACTTGCCATCGCGGAAGACGGCACGCCCCCGAAGTACCAGGCGTGGTTGTACAAGGGCGACGAGGCGCTGCCTGCGACCGCTGGCAAGGTCGTGGTCAGGCTCAAGCGCCTGGGCAACGTGCAGGAATCCCACACGCTCGCTCCGCAGGCCGATGGCAGCCTGATGGCTCCCACCGTCGTCGGCGAGCCCCACTCCTTCGACGTGGAAGTGCTGGCCGAGATCGAGGGCAAGCCCCTGCGCTGGGCCTACGAAAGCTATGAAGGGCGCACGCGCATCCCGCAGGCCATCGCCGAGCAGTCGGGCATCAAGGTGGCGGCAGCAGGCGCCGGCATCGTCGCCGACGAGCACGAGGTCCAGGGGCTGCTGACGCCCGTCGAAGGGCGCAGCGCCAAGGTCACCGCGAGGTTTCCGGGGCCGATCCGTCGGCTGTCCGCCAACGTCGGCGACCGGGTCGTGGCGGGTCAGACGCTCGCCGTGATCGAAAGCAACCTGAGCCTCAGCAACTACAGCATCACCGCGCCGCTTTCCGGCGTGGTGGTGGCGCGGGACGCTTCGGTGGGTGCGGTCGCTGGCGAAGGCATGGTGCTCTACGAGATCGCCGACCTGAGCCGCCTGTGGGTCGACCTGCACATCTTCGGTGCCGATGCGCAGCACATCCAGCCAGGCGGCCGTGTCCAGGTCACCCGCATGAGTGACGGCATGACCATCGATACGGTGATCGACCGGATCCTGCCCGGCACCGCAACCGCAAGCCAGAGCACCGTTGCCCGCGCCACCATCGCCAACGCCGACGGCCAGTGGCGACCGGGATCGGCGGTCAAGGCGCGCATCACCGTCGACCTGCAACCCACCGCGTTGGTGGTGCCGTTGGCGGCACTGCAGAAGTTCCGCGACTGGGACGTGGTGTTCATCCGCGTGGGCGACGACTACGAAGTCCGCCCGGTCACGCTGGGCAAGCGCGATGCAACGCGCGTCGAGGTTCTGGATGGGTTGAAGGCTGGCGACCAGGTCGTGATCGAACAGAGCTACCTGGTGAAGGCGGACATCGAAAAGTCCGGTGCGTCCCATGACCACTAACGATACCGGCATGCTGGAGAGGATCATCCGCTTCGCCATCGCGCACCGATGGCTGATGCTTGCACTGACCCTGGCCCTGGTCGCGCTCGGTGCCTGGAGCTTCACCAAGCTGCCTATCGACGCCACCCCCGACATCACCAACGTGCAGGTGCAGGTCAACACCGCCGCACCCGGGTACTCGCCGCTGGAGGCCGAGCAGCGCATCACCTGGCCGGTGGAGACAGCCATGGCGGGGATCCCAGGGCTGGACTACAGCCGGTCCATCTCCCGCTACGGTCTTTCGCAGGTCACTGTGGCGTTCAAGGACGGCACCGACCTGTATTTCGCCCGCCAGCAGGTGGCAGAACGCCTGCAGCAGGTGAAGTCGCAGTTGCCGGCGGGGATCGAACCGGAGATGGGGCCGATTGCCACCGGCCTCGGCGAGATCTTCATGTACACCGTTGAGGCCAAGCCGGGCGCTCGCAAGCCTGACGGCACGCCTTGGAACTCGACCGACCTGCGCACGCTGCAGGACTGGGTGATCCGTCCGCAACTACGCAACGTCACCGGCGTGACCGAGGTCAACACCATCGGCGGCTATGCCCGGCAGATCCACATCACGCCGGATCCTGCCCGCCTGCGCACGCTGGGCTTCACCCTGGAGGACGTGGTCCAGGCGGTCGCGGCCAACAACCAGAACATGGGCGCCGGCTACATCGAGCGCAACGGCCAGCAGTTCCTCGTCCGCGTGCCGGGCCAGGTCACCGGCCTCGACGAGATTCGCGACATCATCCTCGACCGTCGCGAGGGCGTGCCGATCCGCGTACGCGACGTTGCCGGCGTCGGTGAAGGACCGGAGCTGCGCACGGGTGCAGCCACGCAGAACGGCGAAGAAGTCGTCCTGGGCACGGTGTTCATGCTGGTGGGATCCAATAGCCGCACCGTCGCGCAGGCATCGGCGGCGAAGCTGGAGGAAGCCAACAAGAGCCTGCCCAAGGGCGTGAAGGCGAACGCGGTGTACGACCGCACGGCGCTCGTCGACCGCACCATCCGGACGGTGGCGAAGAACCTGATCGAAGGCGCGCTGTTGGTGATCGCCGTGCTGTTCGCTTTGCTCGGCAACTTCCGGGCGGCCCTGATCACCGCCGCCGTGATTCCCTTGTCGATGCTGTTCACGGTGTTCGGCATGGTGCGCGGCGGTGTGTCCGGCAACCTGATGAGCCTGGGCGCGCTGGATTTCGGGCTGATCGTGGACGGCGCCGTGATCATCATCGAGAACTGCCTGCGCCGCTTCGGTGAGCTGCAACACCGCCTCGGGCGCGTGCTGTCGCCGGAAGAGCGATTCGATGCGACCGCCTCGGCGACCGCCGAGGTCATCCGTCCCAGCCTGTTCGGGCTTGGGATCATCGCGGCGGTGTATCTCCCGATCTTCGCGCTCACCGGCGTCGAGGGGAAGATGTTCCACCCGATGGCGATCACGGTCGTGCTGGCGCTCACCGGTGCCATGCTGCTGTCGATCACCTTCGTGCCGGCCGCCATCGCCGTGTTCCTGGGCGGCAAGGTGGACGAGAAGGAGAACCGGGTCATGGCCTGGGTGCGCGGGCGCTACGTGCCGCTGCTGGCCTGGTCGCTCAAGCGCAGCAGCTTGGTGTTTGCGGGTGCTGCGGCGCTGGTCGTCCTGACCGGCCTGCTGGCCACGCGCTTGGGCACCGAGTTCATCCCGAACCTGGATGAAGGCGACCTGGCGGTCCATGCCCTGCGCATCCCCGGCACGGGCCTGGATCAGGCGGTGGACATGCAGGCCACGCTGGAGCGGCGGATCATGCAGTTTCCGGAGGTCGAGCGCGTGTTCGGCAAGATCGGCACCGCTGAGGTGGCGACCGACCCCATGCCACCGTCGGTCACCGACACCTTCGTCATGCTCAAGCCGCGCGCCCAATGGCCCGACCCACGCAAGTCACGCGACACGCTGGTGGCCGAGATCGAGCGCGCCCTCAGGCAGATCCCGGGCAACAACTACGAGTTCACCCAGCCGATCCAGATGCGCATGAACGAGCTGATCTCAGGCGTTCGTGCGGACGTTGCGATCAAGCTCTACGGCGACGACCTGGACACACTCGTCGAGGTGGGCACCCAGATCGAGGCCGTCGCCAAGGGCGTGGCAGGAGCCGCCGATGTGAAGATCGAGCAGGCCACCGGCTTGCCCATGCTCAGCATCGTCCCGGATCGACAGGCGCTGGCCGGCTATGGCCTCAACCCGGGCGTGGTCCAGGAAACACTGGCCACGGCGGTGGGTGGCGAGACCGCGGGCCAACTCTTCGAGGGGGATCGGCGCTTCGATATCGTCGTGCGCCTGCCGGAGGCGATCCGCCAGGATCCCGCCGCCCTTGAGGACCTGCCGATCACCCTGAACCCAGCCGCCAGCGCCACTGCGGATCTATCCAGCGGGACCGTGGGAAGCGCCGCACCGCCCCCGGGCACTGTGCCGCTGCGGGAAGTCGCCAAGCTGGAAATGACACTGGGACCGAACCAGGTCAATCGCGAGAACGGCAAGCGGCGCGTGGTGGTGACCGCGAACGTGCGCGGCCGCGACCTCGGCGGCTTCGTCCAGGAACTGCGCACCAAGATCGATGCGGAGGTCGAGGTGCCCCCCGGCTACTGGATCGACTACGGCGGCACGTTCGAGCAACTGATCTCTGCCAGCCAGCGCCTGGCGGTGGTGGTGCCGGTCACGCTGGCGCTCATCCTCGCCCTGCTGTTCTGGGCGTTCGGCTCGATGAAGGATGCGGTCATCGTGTTCACCGGCGTCCCGCTGGCGCTCACGGGCGGCGTCATCGCGCTTGCAGCGCGCGGTATCCCGCTGTCGATCTCGGCAGGAATCGGCTTCATCGCGTTGTCCGGCGTGGCCGTGCTCAACGGGCTAGTGATGATTGCCTTCATCCGCAAGCTGCGCGAACAGGGCGATCCTCTCGATGAGGCTGTGGTGGATGGTGCCCTGGGGCGCCTGCGGCCCGTGCTGATGACCGCACTGGTGGCCTCGCTGGGGTTCATCCCGATGGCGTTCAACGTGGGCGCGGGTTCGGAGGTGCAACGCCCGCTGGCGACCGTGGTGATCGGCGGCATCATCTCCTCGACCCTGCTCACGCTGCTGGTACTTCCGGCGCTTTATCGTCGGCTGCATCGCGTGAGGCGGACTGGACTGGAGACTGCCAGTGTCTGATTGCTGCAACTGCGGCGGGACGGTCGAACTGGCCGCAATGCAGGCCCGGCAACGCCGAGTCCTGCTGATCGTCATGCTAATCAACATCGGCAGCTGCGCGATGATGGTTGCCGCCGCGTACCTCAGCCGATCCTCGGCGCTGCTCTCCGGAACGCTCGACAACCTGGGCGACGCATTGACCTACCTGCTGAGCCTGCTGGTGATCGGTGCAGGCTTCAAGGCGAAGGCGAGGGTCGCGCTGTTCAAGGGACTGCTGATCCTCGCTGCCGCCTTGGCGGTTGGGGCACAGATCGTCTGGCGGATCCGGAACCCAGCCGTTCCGCTGTTCGAGACCATGGGCGTGGCCGCACTCCTGAATCTAGGGCTCAACGGCATCTGCCTGTGGCTGCTGACACCGCTACGGCATAGCGACATCAACCTCGCGTCTGCGTGGGAGTGCTCCCGCAACGACATGTTCGAGGGGCTGGCGGTCCTCGCTGCCGCGCTCGGGGTGTGGCTCTTCAAGGGTGGCTGGCCGGACCTGGTGGTCGCCAGCCTGCTGCTCGTGCTGTTCCTGAGCTCCGCGTGGCGAGTGCTGGGCATGGCTTGGCGCGGCTTGCGAACCCCGGAACAACCGGCGCCGAAGTGCGCCACGCCAGAGTAAGGAGAACAGGATGGGTGCAGGACACGACCACGGCGGCGGCGAGATCCGCTACGAGAAGCCCCTTTGGATCGCCCTCGGGCTGACATTCGCGTTCCTCGTCGCCGAAGTCATCGGCGCGCTCGTCACCAATAGTCTGGCGCTGCTCTCCGACGCCGCCCACATGGGCACCGACGTGCTCGCGCTGGGGATCTCGCTGTTCGCGGTATGGATGAGCAAGCGACCAGCCGATGCGAAGCGGACCTACGGCTACGCCCGGATGGAGGCCATCGGCGCAATGATCAACGGCGGGCTGCTGTTCGTCGTCGCCGGTTACATCCTGTGGGAGGCGGTTGGCCGCTTCCAGCAGCCACCAGAAGTCGCTTCCACCGGGATGCTGGTGGTGGCCAGCTTGGGCCTGGTCGTCAACCTGATCTCGATGCGCCTCCTCAAAGCGGGCGCCGGCGAGAGCCTGAACGTCAAGGGCGCCTACCTGGAGGTCTGGGCAGACATGCTGGGGTCGGTGGGCGTGATTACCGGCGCGTTGGCGATCAAGTTCACGGGCTGGACCATCGTTGACCCGATCGTCGCGGTGTTGATCGGACTCTGGGTGCTACCACGCACGTGGAGCCTGATGCGGCAATCCGGGAACATCCTCATGCAGGGCGTGCCGGACGGGCTGGACCTGGAGGCTGTCCGCAAGGCGCTCACCGAGTTCCCAGGCGTTGTAGCAGTACATGACCTACACGCCTGGGCGCTGGGCTCGAAGGAGGCGGTAGTGACGGTGCACGTCGTGGGTGACGATGCCAAGACCACTGGCGAGCAACTGCGCCGGGAGCTATCCGCCATGCTGGAGGAGCGGTTCGGGATCGAGCATGCGACGTTGCAGGTCGAGGCGGTGCCATGCGGAGATCACGGCATTCACAATTGATGTCCGCTTCTGGCCGAGGCTGTGTGAAAACCCCGCCTCGACTGGCATGATCTGAGCACTGGTCGATGGGTGCTCTATATGAAGCGATTCGTGGATGGCGTTGATCGTTCCCAAGGGCTTTTGCTCCCTGATCGGCTT
>JAFLDH010000228.1 GCA_017302505.1 Burkholderiales bacterium | reverse complement strand
ACCTTCGCCCGGCCGCTCGACCTTGATGACGTCGGCGCCCATCCACGCCAGCAGCTGCGTGCAGGTCGGACCCGACTGCACGTGCGTGAAATCCAGGACACGCACACCTTCCAATGCCTTGCTCATCCGGAAACCCCTATGGAGAGTGAAAGAAAACCTTGTCGCCGATGCGGCACTGCAGCATGGTAGCCGCTGCCCCGGCCGGGGCGCAGCGGATGCGGCGGCTCAATCCACCGGCCGTTGCGAAGCGAACTCGTCTTCCTTGGGCGCGCGCACGAGGGCGATCGCCTTCGCGATCAGCGGCCAGAAAAGCATGATCAGTGCCAGCGTGGTGATGCTGCCGACCAGCGGGTTCGACCACAGCACCAGCAGATCGCCCTGCGAGCCGAGCATCGCCTGGCGGAAGGAGTCTTCCGCCTTGTCGCCCAGCACCAGGGCCAGCACCATCGGCGCCAGCGGGTAGTCGAGCTTCTTGAACACGTAGCCGATGACGCCGAAGACCAGCATCAGCCAGACGTCGAACATCGCGCTGTGCACGGTGTAGGCGCCGATCGCGCAGATGACGATGATCACCGGCGCGACGATCGAAAACGGGATGCGCAGGATCGACGCGAACAGCGGCACCGTCGTCAGCACCACGATCAGGCCGACCAGGTTGCCCAGGTACATGCTGGCGATCAGGCCCCAGACGAAGTCCTTCTGCTCGACGAACAGCAGCGGCCCCGGCTGCAGGCCCCAGATCAGCAGGCCGCCCAGCAGCACCGCCGCGGTCGGCGAGCCGGGGATGCCCAGCGCCAGCATCGGCAGCAGCGCGCTGGTGCCGGCGGCGTGGGCCGCGGTCTCGGGCGCGACCACGCCTTCGATCTGGCCGGTGCCGAACTTCGCCCCGTCCTTGCTCATCTTCTTGGCCAGGCCGTAGCTCATGAACGAAGCCGGCGTCGCCCCGCCTGGCGTGATGCCCATCCAGATGCCCACCAGCGAGCTGCGCACCGAGGTCATCCAGTAGCGCGGCAGTTCCTTCCAGGTCTGCAGCACGATCTTCGGATCGATGCGCGCCTGCTTGCCCTTGAACTCCAGGCCCTCTTCCATCGACAGCAGGATCTCGCCGATGCCGAACAGGCCGATCACCGCGATCAGGAAATCGAAACCGCGCATCAGCTCGGTCTGGCCGAAGGTCAGGCGCAGCTGGCCGGTGACGGTGTCCATGCCCACCGCGGCCAGCGCGAAGCCCAGCGACATGGCCACCAGGATCTTCAGCGGCGAACCCTTGCCCATGCCGACGAAGCTGCAGAAGGTGAGCAGGTAGACCGCGAAGAACTCCGGCGAGCCGAACTTCAGCGCGAACTTGGCCACCAGCGGCGCCAGGAAGGTGATCATCACCACCGCGACGAAGGCGCCGATGAAGGACGAAGTGAAGGCCGCCGTCAGCGCCGCCCCGGCCTGCCCCTTTTGTGCCAGCGGGTAGCCGTCGAAGGTGGTGGCCACCGACCAGGGCTCGCCAGGGATGTTGAACAGGATCGAGGTGATCGCGCCGCCGAACAGCGCTCCCCAGTAGATGCAGCTGAGCATGATGATCGCCGAGGTGGGCGACATCGAGAAGGTCAGCGGCAGCAGGATGGCCACGCCGTTGGCGCCGCCCAGGCCGGGCAGCACGCCGATCAGCACGCCCAGGATGATGCCGATGAACATCAGCAGCACGTTCATCGGGCTCAGCACCACGGCAAAGCCCTGCATCAGCGAGCCGAGATCTGCCATGTCAGTAGCCCAGGAAGCCGGTCGGGTTGAGCGCGCCCTTGAACAAGGGCACCTTGAACCAGACCTCGAACATCAGGAAGAAGACCACGCAGACACCCAGGCCCACGCCCAGCGAGCGCGGCCAGTCGAAGCGGCCCAGCAGCACCATGAACAGCGCGATGTACAGCGCCGAGGCCACGTAGATGCCGATGAACTGCACCGCCAGCACGTACAGCGCGGCCGGCACCAGCACCTGCAGCACTTGCTTCAGGCTGCGCCGGTCGACGAAGACCTCGGTGTCGCCGCTGCGCTGGCGCAGCGCCTTGACCAGGATGCCGGCGCTGGCCAGGCTCATCACCACGGCGATGTAGAAGGGGAAGTAGCCGGCGCCCGGGCCGTCGTCGGTCCAGCGGGCGCCGAGGCGCCAGCTTTCGGTGGCCGTGACCAAGCCCAGGGCCAGCAGGATGGCGGCGACCACCGCCTCGACGGTGGTCGTGCGCACGCCTTCGGCGGGCGCCGTGGTGGAAGGTTCGCTCATGACGGAGTCGGGCTCGGCGGGGACGCGAGTATCGCAGGCCCGCGCCGGCCTGCAGGAATGCCTACTTGGCCAGGAAACCGGCCTCGGTCATCAGCTGGCGGTGGTTCTTCTCGGCGGCATCCACCCACTTGATGTAGTCGGCGCCGACCATGAAGCTCTGGTTGAAGGCACCCTTCTCCATGTATTCCTTCCAGTCGGGCGTGGCGCGCACCTTCTTCATCAGCTCCACGTAGTAGGCCTGCTGGTCGGCCGTGACACCGGGCGGCATGAAGATGCCGCGAAGCATCACGTAGTCGGTGGGCACACCGGCTTCCTTGCAGGTGGGGATGTCGTTCCAGGACATCGTGTCGGTGATCTTGGCCTTGTAGGGCATGCGCTCGTCGTCGAACACGCACAGGGGCCGCAAGCTGCCGGCGCGCCACTGCGCCACCGCCTCGATCGGGTTGTTCACCGTGGAATCGACGTGCTTGCCCACCAGTTGCACCGCCACGTCACCGCCGCCCTTGAAGGGGATGTAGATGAACTTGGTGCCGGTGGCCTTCTCCAGGCCCACGGTAAGGATCTGGTCTTCCTGCTTCGAGCCGGTGCCGGCCATCTTCATCTTGTTGGGGCCGGCGGCCTTGACGGCAGCGATGTATTCGGCCGCGGTCTTGTACGGCGTGTCGGCATTCACCCACAGCACGAACTGGTCGAGCGCGAGCATCGCCACCGGGGTCATGTCCTTCCAGCTGAAGGGCACGCCGGTGGCCATCGGCGTGGTGAACAGGTTCGACAGCGTGATGATGATCTTGTGCGGGTCGCCCTTGGCGTCCTTCACGGACAGGAAACCCTCGGCGCCGGCGCCGCCGGACTTGTTGACGACGACCAGCGGTTCCTTCATCAGGTTGTGCTTGACGACGATGCCCTGGATCAGCCGGGCCATCTGGTCGGCGCCCCCGCCCGTGCCGGCCGGCACGACGAATTCGACCGGCTTGGTCGGTTCCCAGGCCAGCGCGGGCAGGCTGAACAGGGTGCCGGCCGTCATCAACAGCGCGGCGGCATGAGTCCTCAGGCGGGTAAAGGGAAGCTTCATCGGGTTTCTCCAGGTTCGAAAAAAAAGAAAAGCGGGGCGAACGTTGCGCCGTGATGGGCATGAAGGCTATGCGTTCGCCAAACGCGTCACCATTGGGGCCGACCCGCCCGCCGGCGCGCCCGCCCACGGGCCCACACTCCTAGAATCCCGCATGGCTTCCGCCGGCCGGCCCACACTCGTGTCCCGCATCCCGCCCCTTGCCGTCGATGGCATCCACCCGCAGCGGCGCACCGTGGTGCGCCGTCTGGCGGTGCTGCTCGCACTGCCCTGGTGCGCCGCTCGGGCGCTGGAGCGGCCGACCGGCCCGGTCGTACTGACGGTTCGCGGCAGCCTGAGTGCGCCCAACGCCGGCGCGGTGGCGCAGTTCGACATGGCCATGCTCGAGCAGTTGCCACAGCGCAGCTTCACCACGCGCACGCCCTGGTACAGCCAGGCGCGCAAGTTCACCGGACCGCTGTTGCGCGACGTGCTGGCGGCCTGTGGCGCCCAAGGCCGCACGCTGCGTGCGGTGGCCCTGAACGACTACCGGGTGGACCTGCCCTTCGAGGACGTGCAGCGCTACGACGTGCTGCTGGCCCGGCTTCTGGACGACCAGCCGATGGCGGTGCGCGACAAGGGGCCGCTGTTCATCATCTACCCCTTCGACACCGACCCGGCTTTGCGCAGCCCCATCTTCTATGGCCGCTCGGCATGGCAACTGAAGAGCATCGAGGTTCTGTAGAAGCTGCCGCCCCCCCGCCGGCCCCGCCGCGCCGGCTGGGCTTGTTCGGCCTGTTGACGGTGGTGCTGGCGTTGGTGCTGGCGGCGGTGGTGGTGGTGCAGGCGCGGCAGTTCGCGCTGCTGAAACACACCGTGGTCTACCAGGACGACTACGTGGTGCTGGGGATCTACCAGGTCGAGGCCGAGTACCAGCGCCTGCGCGAGCAATGGACACGGGCCAGCCTGCAGCCGGGCGGCTTCGACCGGGATGCGCTGCAGCTGCGCTACGACATCTGGGTCAGCCGGGTCGGCCTGCTGCACAACGACCGCACCGCACGGCTGATGGTCGGCAATGCCGACTACGAAGAGCCGCTGCGCAAGATGGAAGCCTTCATTGCCCGTGCCGACGCCGTGCTGGGCAACCCGGTGCCGAAACCGGTGGATGCCGCCACCCTGGCAGCGCTGCAGCCCGAACTGGACGCACTGGGCGCGCCGATCCACTCGATGTCGCTGAGCGCCTCGCACCACGTGTCCGCGCAGATCGCCGAGCGCAATGCGGCGGTGCGCCAGCACAACCAGGTGGGGCTGCTGCTCACCGGCTTCCTGTCGCTGCTGGTGCTGGCCTTCGGCCTGATGGCACTGCGCCAGATGCGGCTGCTGCGCGAGCGTCAGCGCACGCTGGTCGACCTGACCGCGCACCTGCGCGAAGCCCGCCAGCAGGCCGAGGCGGCCAGCGATGCCAAGAGCGTGTTCCTGGCCAACATGAGCCACGAGATCCGCACGCCCTTCCACGGGCTGCTGGGCATGCTGTCGCTGCTGCGCGATACCGGGCTCAATGCCCGGCAGAAGGACTACCTGCGCACCGCCACCGAGTCCGCCGACCACCTGCTGACCATCCTGAACGACGTGCTGGACATGTCGCTGCTCGAATCCGGCCGGCTCACGCTGAGCGAAGAGCCGATCGACCTGCGCGAGCTGCTGCGCGATGTGGAGGCGCTGATGCGCCCGCAGGCCCAGCTGAAGTCGCTGGCGCTGCACATCGACGCCGACCCGGGCGTACCCGAGAAGGTGCGTGCCGACCGCACCCGGGTCAAGCAGATCCTGTTCAACCTGCTGAACAACGCGGTCAAGTTCTCGGACCGCGGCGTGGTCGTGCTGGACCTGCACCGGGCCACTGCCGATGATGGCAGCCCGGTGCTGGAGTTCGTCGTCACCGACACCGGCATCGGCATGGACGAAGCCACGCTGGCACGGCTGTTCCGGCGCTTCTCGCAAGGCGATGAATCCCGCTCGCGCCGCCACGGCGGCACCGGGCTGGGGCTGGAGATCTCGCGCAGCCTGGCCCGACTGATGGGCGGTGATGTCACCGCCAAGAGCGTGCCCGGCGAAGGCAGCAGCTTCAGCTTCCGCATGCCGCTGCACGTGGTGGAGCCGGCGCCGCGCCCCCATGCGGCCGCGGGCACGGCCGAACTTGCCACCACCGACGGCCTGGGGCTGCCCGCCGGCCCGGGGCCGCTGCGCGTGCTGGTGGCCGAGGACCACCCGGTCAACCGTCAGTACATGGCGGCGCTGCTGGAAGGCATGGGCCACAAGCCGCACTTCGCGGGCAACGGGCTGGAGGCCGTGCAGGCCATCCGCGAGCAGCACTTCGACATCGTGCTGATGGACCTGCACATGCCGGTGCTGGACGGCGTGGGGGCCACGCTGTCGATCCGCGCATTGCCCGACGGCGCAGCCGCCACGGTGCCGATCATCGCGCTGACGGCCGACGCCTTCGCGCAGACCCGAGAGCGTTGCCTGATGGCCGGCATGAACGACTTCCTGGCCAAGCCGGTCAGCCCTGAGCGGCTGTCGGCCATGCTGCGCCGGCTGTTTGGCGGCACGCCGGGCGAGCCCGAGCCGGCGGTCGGTACGGCCGAGCCTTCCACCGCCGATGGCACCGTCTCACTGCTGGACCATGCCACGCTGGACGCCGCCTTGCGCGCCATGCCGCGCGAACGGCTGGCCTTTCTGCTGCGCAGCTTCTTCGAGCAGGGGCCGGACATCGTCGAGCGGCTGCGCGTGGCGCTGCGCGACGGCCAGGCGCTGGATCTGCGGGTCAATGCCCATGCTGCGCGGGGTGCCGCGCTGAACTTCGGCCTGAGCGCCCTGGCGCAGACGGCGCAGGCGCTGCATGAAGGTGCCACCCACGTGCCGGCGCACGAGATCGCGCGGCTGATCGAGCGCTACGAACAACTGCTCGAGCGCAGCCGCGAGGCTTGCGAGGCCGAAGGCCTGCTGGAGGCGCTTACAGAATGAGCGGCTCCGGCTCCAGCCGGATGCCGAAACGGCCGTACACGCTTTCCTGGATCGCGCGGGCCAGCGTCAGCACCTCGGCGCCGATGGCGCCGCCCCGGTTCACCAGCACCAGCGCCTGGCGCTCGTAGACGCCCGCACGGCCTATCGACTTGCCCTTCCAGCCGCAGGCATCGATCAGCCAGCCGGCGGCCAGCTTGAAGTGGCCGTCGGGCAGCGGGTAGTGCACCACCGACGGGTCGCGGCCGATGATGTCGCGGCACTGCTCGGCACTGACCACCGGGTTCTTGAAGAAGCTGCCGGCATTGCCGATCTGCTGCGGATCGGGCAGCTTGGCGCGGCGGATCGCACAGACCCAGTCGAAGACCGTGCGTGCGTCGGGGTCGTGAACGCCGGTCTCGTGCATGCGCCGCTGCAGGTCCAGGTAACCCAGCACCGGCTGCCAGGGCCGTGGCAGCCGGAAGCGCACGCGGGTGATCAGCGTCTTGCCCGCCAGCAGCTGCTTGAACACGCTGTCGCGGTAGCCGAAGGCGCATTGCGCCGCGCTCAGCGTCACGCTGCGGCCGGTGATCAGGTCCACGCCGTCCAGCGATTCGAAGCGCTCGGCCAGCTCCACGCCATAGGCGCCGATGTTCTGCACCGGTGCGGCGCCCACCGTGCCCGGAATCAGCGCCAGGTTCTCCAGCCCCGGCCAGCCCTGCTCCAGAGTCCAGGCAACGAAGTCATGCCAGTTCTCGCCGGCGCCGGCTTCCACGACCACGGCCTCAGGCGATGCGCTGACCAGCCGCCGGCCCGGGATCTCGACCTTCAGCACCACCGCGGCCACGTCGCGCGTCAGCACCAGGTTGCTGCCGCCGCCCAGGATCAGCTTCGGCGCCGGGCCGATCTCGGGGTGGTCGACCATGCGCTTCACGTCGGACTCGCTGCGCACGCGCACCAGCGTCGCCGCCACCGCCGGCAGGCCGAAGCTGTTGAACGCGCGCAGGCTCGCGCGGCGCTCGATCGGGGGTTCCGTGCGGTCTGTCACCATGGCAGAATTTTCGCCCAGTTCCCCTCGTGCCAGACTGCTGAACCATGCCCAGCTTCGACACTGTCCTGGAACCCGATCTGGTGGAGCTGCGCAACGCCGTCGAGCAGGCCAACAAGGAAATCGGCACCCGCTTCGATTTCAAGGGCTCGGACGCCCGCATCGAGCTCACCGACAAGGGCAAGGAGCGCGCGATCACGCTCTATGCCGACAGCGATTTCCAGCTCGGCCAGGTGCGCGACATCCTGCTGGCCAAGCTGGCCAAGCGCGGTGTCGACGTGCGCTACGCCGATCTGACGGCCAAGCCCGAGAAGCTGGGCGGCGACAAGCTGAAGCAGGCGGTGCCGGTGAAGACCGGCATCGACGGCGAGGCCGCCAAGCGCATCCAGACGCTGGTCAAGCAGAGCAAGCTGAAGGTGCAGGCCGCCATCCAGGGCGACACGGTGCGCATCAGCGGCGCCAAGCGCGACGACCTGCAGAGCGCCATCGCGCTGTTGCGGCGCGAGGTCACCGACCTGCCGCTCGGTTTCAACAACTTCCGCGATTGATGCGTCGCCGTCTGCTGCTGGCCGCGCTGGCCCTGTCGGCAGGCATCGCCCATGCACAGCAAAGCGTCACGCTGGCCGGCAGCATGGGCAGCAAGGCGCTGCTGATCATCGACGGCCAGCCGCACACGCTGGCCGTGGGCCAGAGCGCCGCCGGCGTCACGCTGATGCAACTGTCCGACGGGCAGGCGCAGGTGCAGCGCGGCGGCAGCACCGCCACGCTG
>JAFLDH010000227.1 GCA_017302505.1 Burkholderiales bacterium | reverse complement strand
CGCTGCCGCAATGGCAGTTCGCCTTCGGCGTGCCGCGTGACCCAGCCACCGGCGAGCCGCGCTTCGGCCCGCCCGAGCGCAGCGAGGTGGAGCTGATCGTGCCGGTGGAGCCGCCCGAGCCGAACGAGGCGCTGGTCTACGTGCTGGCTTCGGAAGTCAACTTCAACGACATCTGGGCGCTGACCGGCATCCCGGTGTCGCCCTTCGACAACCATGAGGAGGACGTGCAGGTCACCGGCAGCGGCGGCGTGGCGTTGGTGGCCGCGCTGGGCAGCGAGGCGCGCCGCGAGGGCCGGCTGAAGGTGGGCGACCTGGTGGCGGTGTACTCCGGCCAGTCCGAGCTGCTGAGCCCGCTGGCCGCGCGCGACCCGATGTACGCCGGCTTCGCGATCCAGGGCTACGAGACGCGCGGCGGCAGCCATGCGCAGTTCCTGCTGACGCAGGCGCCGCAGCTGCACCCGCTGCCGCAGGACCTGACGCTGGAGCAGGCCGGCTCCTACATCCTGAACCTGGGCACCATCGTGCGCGCGCTGTTCACCACGCTGCGCATCGCGCCGGGCCGCCGCGTCTTCGTCGAAGGCGCGGCCACCGGCACCGGGCTGGAGGCGCTGAAGGCGGCCACGAAGAGCGGCTGCGCGGTGACTGGCGGCGTGTCGAGTTCGGCGCGTGCCGCCTTCGTCAAGAGCCAGGGCGCGGTCGGCGCGCTGGACCGCAGCGAGCCGCGCTTCGCCGCGCTCTACACCCCCGTGCCCGAAGACGACGCGGCCGGCTGGGCGGCCGCCGGCGCGCCGCTGCTGGAGGCCTTCCGCGCGCAGAACGACGGCCGGCTGGCGGACTACGTGGTCTCGCACGCCGGCGAGACGGCCTTCCCGCGTTCGTTCCAGCTGCTGGCCGAAGGCGGCGCGCTGGCCTTCTACGGCGCGTCCTCCGGCTACCACCTAACCTTCGTCGGCAAGCCCGGCACCGCCTCGCCCGAGGCGATGCTGCAGCGCGCCGGCGCGCGGCCCGGCGAGGCGGTGCTGCTGTACTACGGCGTGGCCGGCGACGCGCTGCTCGACGCCACCGGGCTGGAGATGATCGAGGCGGTGCGCGAGGTCGGCGCCCGCGCGGTGGTGGCCACGCGCACCGATGCGCAGCGCGAATTCGTGCAGTCGCTGGGCTTCGAGGACGCGGTGGCCGGCGTGGTCTCCATCGAAGACCTGCAGCGCCGCCACGGCGATCAGTTCGACTGGCCGGCGACGATGCCGAGGCTGGCCGATGCCAAGCGCGACATCGAGCGCTTCCGCGCCGGCGTGCGCGACTTCCAGGACCGCACGCTGAAGCCCTTCGGCAATGCCGTCGGCAATCTGCTGCGCAGCCCCGACAACCCGCGCGGCGCGCCCGACCTGATCCTGGAGCGCGCCGGCCACGACGCGCTGGGCGTCAGCACCTCGCTGGTCAAGCCCTTCACCGGCCGCGTGATCTATGCCGAGGACATGGGCGGCCGGCGCTATGCCTTCTATGCGCCGCAGGTGTGGACGCGGCAGCGCCGCATCCTGATGCCCAGCGCGTCGATCCTGGGCACGCACCTGTGCAATGCCTACGAGGTGACGCGCATGAACGACATGGTGGCCGCCGGCCTGCTGGAGGTGACCGAGCCCACCGTCGTGCCGTGGGCGCAGCTGCCGGCCGCGCACCAGGCCATGTGGGACAACCGCCACCAGGGCGCCAACTACCTGGTCAACCACGCGCTGCCGGCCACCGGCCTGCGCGGCCGCGACGCGCTGTTCGAAGCCTGGGCCGCCGGCGCGCGCGCCTGACCCGACACCCTTTCCTCTTCCACCGGAGTTTCCGATGAGCAAAACGACCCCACCCCCGGGCCGGCTGGCCGGCAAGGTGGCGCTGATCACCGGCGCCGCCGGCAACCTGGGCAGCGAGATCGTCCGCCACTACCTGCGCCAGGGCGCGACGGTGGTGCTGTCGGGCCGCACCGCGGCCCGGCTGGAGGCGGCGCGCGAGGCCGCGCTGAAGGACACCGGGGCCGCCCCCGAGCAAGCCGACACGGTGGTGATGGACGGCGCCGATGCCGAGAGCATCCGCGCCGGCGTGGCCGCGGTCATCGCCAAGCATGGCCGTATCGACATCCTGCTGAACAACGCCGGCTCGGCCGGGCCGCGCCAGCCGATCGAGAAGGTGCCGCTGACGGCCGAGGAGTTGGACGCACAGCGCGCCGAAGGCAGCGCCGACACCGAGACGCTGGCCCAGGCCACGCGCAACATCCTGGGCGTGAGCTGGAACCTGCTGCGCGCCGCGGCGCCGCACCTGCAGCCCGGGGCCAGCGTGATCAACGTGTCGACGATCTTCAGCCGCACGCATTACTACGGCCGCACCGCCTACGTGGTGCCGAAGGCGGCGCTGAACGCGCTGTCGAAGAAGGTGGCCGAGGAACTGGGCGAGCGCGGCGTGCGGGTCAACATGATCTTCCCCGGCCCGATCCGCAGCGAGCGCATCCGCAGCGTGTTCGCCACGATGGACAAGCTGAAGGGTGCCGAGGCCGGCGCCACCGCCAACGAGTTCTTCGGCCTGATGACGCTGGCGCGGCCCTTCGACGGCGGGCCGCCGCAGCGCGACTTCCCGGTGCCGGCCGACATCGCCGCCACCTGCGTGTTCCTGGGCAGCGACGAATCGGCCGCCTTCAGCGCGCACGAGTTCGAGGTGACGCACGGCATGAAGGTGCCGGAGGAAAGCCGCAGCACCTGGATGAACCGGCCCACGCTGCGCACGGTGGATGCCAACGGCCAGACGGTGCTGATCGCCGCCGGCGAGCAGATCGACGATGCGCTGGGCCTGGCCAAGCTGCAGCTGGACGTGGGCGCGCACGTGATCCTGGGGCTGGCGCGCGAAAGCGCCTGCGTCGAGGCCCGCGAGCGCCTGGCCGGCCTGCCGCGGGCCGAGCGCATCGACGTGCGCCTGTTCGACCGCAGCGACCCGGCGACGATGGACGCCGCGCTGGCCAGCGACCTGCACGGCCCGATCACCGGCGCCATCGTGCTGCCGGCCTATGCGCCCGACCGCTTCCAGGGCCCGCTGGCCAGCGCCAGCGACGAGGACATGGAAGCCTTCGTCGACGAGGAACTGGGCGGCACCATCGCGGTGTCGCGCAAGCTCAGCCGCTACTGGCGCAGCCGCGACGACCTGATCGGCGAGCCACGCTTCGTGTTCGTCACCAACGGCAGCGACGGCGGCAGCAACAGCTGGGCCAACCTGCTGCGCGCCGCGGTGGAGGAGCTGATCCGCGTCTGGCGCGACGAGAGCGAGGTCGATGTCAAGCTGGGCCGGCGGCGCTTCCACGAATGGGGCAACCAGGTCATCCGCTACGAGAACAGCGAAGGCGAGAACCTGCCCTTCACCGCCGGCCATGTGGCGCGGCTGCTGTTCAAGGAGCAGCGCATCCGCCAGATCAACCTGTACCTGCCCAGCAGCATTGCCGAGGCCAGCGGCGCGCGCCGTGCGACGGTGGGCTTCACCGAGAACCTGGCCGGGCTGCACATTGGCAAGGTGGCGCTGATCACCGGCGGCTCGGCGGGCATCGGCGGCGGCGTGGCCCGGCTGCTGGCACTCGGCGGTGCGCGGGTGATGATCGCCGCGCGCCGGCAGAGCGAGCTGGAGGCCACGCGCCTCCGCATCGTGGCGGAGCTGGAGGACATCGGCTATTCGGGCGCCGAGCGGCGCGTGCAGATCCTGCCCGACGTGGACGTGGGCGACCTGGCCACGCTGCGCCCGGCGGTGACGGCCACGCTGGCGGCTTTCGGCCGCATCGACTACCTGATCAACAACGCCGGCGTGTCCGGCGCAGAGCAGATGGCGGTGGACATGCCGGTGGACGCGTGGACGCGCACGCTCGATGCCAACCTGGTGTCCAACTATGTGCTGATGCACGAGGTGCTGCCGCTGATGAAGAAGCAGGGCAGCGGCTACATCCTCAACGTCTCCAGCTACTTCGGCGGCGAGAAGTACCTGGCGGTGGCCTACCCGAACCGCAGCGACTATGCGGTCAGCAAGTCCGGCCAGCGCGCCATCGTCGAGACCATGGCGCGCTTCCTCGGCCCGCAGGTGCAGATCAACGCCATCGCGCCCGGCCCGGTGGAAGGCGAGCGGCTGAAGGGCACCGGCTCGCGGCCAGGGCTGTTCGAGCGCCGCGGCCGGCTGATCCTGGAGAACAAGCGGCTCAATGCGGTGCATGCGGCGGTGGTCAAGGCGCTGCGCCGCGGACTGCGCGCCGAGATGCTGCTGGAGCGGCTGGCCGCCAACGACGTGCCGGCGCTGGCGATGGACAGCGACGCGCCGCGCGAACTGCGCGAGCTGGCCATCGCCTGCCATGCCGAGCGCGCCGACGACTGCAGCTGGGGTGCGTACCTGCTGAGCGAGCGCATCGGCGAGCAGCTGGTGGCGAGGCTGAGGCTGGGCGGCGTGTTCCTGGACAGCGCCGAATGGCATGCCCGGCCCGACGGCGGCTGGCTGAAGCGGCTGCCGCCCGAGAGCCAGCCCTTCGCGCCGCCGACCGCCGTGCAGGTGGAGGCGAAGAAGGTGCGCCAGGGCGTGCTGTCGCTGCTGCACCTGGGCAAGATGCCCACCGAAACCGAGGTGGCGCTGGCCACCGTGTACTTCCTGGCCGACCGGGCGGTCAGCGGCGAGACCTTCATGCCCTCGGGCGGCCTGAGCCTGGAGCGCTCGATCACCGAGCGCGAGCTGTTCGGCAGCGCCAAGCGCGAGCGGCTGGACATGATGCGCGGCCGCACCGTCTGGCTGATCGGCGAGCACCTGGTGGAATACCTGGCCGAGGCCGCGCGCCAGCTGGTCACCGAATGCCATGTCGGCCGGGTGGTGCTGCTGGCGCGCACCGCGGCCGGGGCCGATGCGATCTGCTCGGCACTGCGCGACGTGCCGCCGGACCTGCTGCACACCCTGGTCACCGGCGACGACATCGAAGGCGGCATCGACGAGGCGCTGGCCAAGCACGGCTACCCGACGACCATCGTCAACACGCCTTTCGTGCCGCTGCCTGACCAGCTGTTCCCGCCGGCCGGCGCGCCGGAGGCGCCGGCGCTGTCGCCCGAGATGTTCCGCCAGATGGTGCAGGACAACCTGACGCACCACTTCCGCGTGGCGCGCAAGGCCAGCCTGATCGACGGCACGCAGCTGGTGCTGGTGTCGCCCGACGTGCCGGTGGGCAGCGACAAGAGCGGCGCCGGCTTTGCGCTGGCCAACTTCGTCAAGACTTCGCTGCATGCCTTCACCGCCACGCTGGCGGTGGAGAACGAGCGGCTGGTGCACGACGTGCCGGTGAACCAGATCAACCTGACGCGCCGCGCCCGCGGCGAGGAGCCGCGCAACCAGGCCGAGCATCTGGAAGAAGTGCGGCGCTTCGGCCGGGCGGTGCTGCTGGCTGGCGCGCCGCTGCCGGACGCGGAGGATTCGCGCTACCGCGCGCGCATCTATCGCGGCATGGCGATCACGGTCTGAGTGGGCGTTGCATCTGAGCGCATAGGTCCGATGGGTGATTCCTGGGGCGTTGCCGTCGTTCTTGACTGGCTTGCTGTTCGCGTTGCGGCTTGGCTCTTTGGAGGCAAAGCCGACGAGGGGGTGACCGGCTCCGTTCAGAGAATGCTTATTCACTCCGCCGGCCACCCCCTCGCCGGCTTTGCCGGCACCCGCAGCGCGCTTCGGTGGCAGGAAGACTGCCTGCGAACGCAGCGGCACTCAGCGGCGCCGGTGGTCTACGGAACCTGGCCGGCAGCGGGGTGGCCAACGGAGTGAGTAAGAATTTGGCCGAACGGAGTTGGCCACCCCGCTGGCGGCCAGCGTCTACCTCAACGAAGAAGCTGGACGAGAGACCGCAAAGCGGCAGCCGGATTCATCCCCAGGCCACCGGCACCGACAGCGGCCCGCGAAAGGCCCAGCCGCCGAAGCGCACGGCGGCGCCCGGGGCCAGCCGCAGCCCGGGCAGCCGCGCAAACAGCGCCGGCAGCGCCACCTCGGCGATCAGTGACTTGGAGGCCGCGGCGCCTGCGCAGTAGTGCGGGCCGGCGCCGAAGGCGATGTGCGCGGCGCTGTCGCTGCGGCCCAGGTCGAAGCGCTCGGGCTCGTCGAAGAAGTCCTCGTCGCGGTTGGCCGAGCCGAACATGAAGAAGATGCGGTCCTCGGGCTCCAGCGTCACGCCGTCCACCGAGTAGCGCTGCGCCACGCGGCGCGGACTCATCGCGATCGGTGACATCCAGCGCACGTATTCGTCGAACACGCGGCGCCACGATGCCTGGCCGCTGAGCACGCGCTGCAGCTGGTCCGGATGCGCCAGCAGCGCCCAGGCGGCGCCGGCGATGGCATCGCGCGGCTCGTTCTGCCCGCCGCTGATGCTGAGCTTGATGTTGGCGCGCACGCTGGCTTCGGGCAGGCCGGCACGGTGCATCACCGACAGCAGGCTGGGGTCGGGCGCCTGCTGCAGCGCGGGCAGGCGCTCTGTGATGCAGGCGTCGATGCCGGCGGTGGCCGCATGGCAGCGCGCTTCCACCGCCGGGTCGCCGCCGTAGTTGGCGATGCCGTCGATCATCGCCTGCGACCAGGCGTCCATGACCTGCCAGCGCATGTTGGTCAGCCCGGTCAACGCGCGCAGTGCATCGGCCGACACCGGCATCGCGTAGTCGGCCACCAGCTCGGCCTGGCCGCGCGGGGCCAGCCCTTCCAGCACGCGCTGCGTGTCGGCGCGGAAGATCGGCTCCCAGTGCGCGCGCACCGGCTGCGGACCCAGCGCCGCGAGCATCAGCTTGCGCTCGGCAATGTGCTCGGCGCCGTCCTTGCGCATCATGTTGTGGCCCATCAGCCGGTTCATCAGCCCCTGCGGTTGATGCGAGCTGAACACTTCGGTCAGCTTCTCCAGCTCGACGATGTGCGCACGGCGGGTGAACAGCGTGGCACCCAGCTGCGGCACGTAGGCGATGGGGTGCGTGCGGCGCATGGCTGCCAGCGCGGGATACGGGTCCTGCCAGAAGGCGGCAGGGTCGATGTCGAAGACAGGGGCGTTGCTCATGCGGCGGCTCCGTTCGGCGGCGCGGGCTGCCAGCATACGCAGTGCGGCGGCGGCGGCCCACCCGGGCATGCCACACTGGCCAGGCGACAAGACATGGAGAGGCGCCGGACGATGAGCGCAGCACGCCCGCAGGTGGTGGTGGTCGGCGGTGGATTCGCGGGGCTGTGGGCCACGCGCGCGATGGCCGGCGATGCGGTGGACATCACGCTGGTGGACCGGGCCAACCACCACCTGTTCCAGCCGCTGCTGTACCAGGTGGCCACCGCCGGGCTGTCGGCGCCGGCCATTGCCGCGCCGCTGCGCCACATCCTGCGCCGGCAGCGCAACGTGCGCGTGCTGCTGGCCGAGGTGACAGGCATCGACACCGCGGCACGGCAGCTCAGGCTGGGCGACGGGCAGACGCTGGCCTACGACCAGCTGCTGGTGGCCAGCGGCGCCACCCATGCGTACTTCGGCCATGACGAATGGGCGCCGCATGCGCCGGGGCTGAAGACGCTGGACGACGCGCTGGAGGTGCGCCGCCGCGTGCTGATGGACTTCGAGCGGGCCGAGGCCGCCGGCAGCGAAGCCGAGCGCGATGCCGAGCTGCATTTCGCGGTGGTCGGCGGCGGGCCCACCGGCGTGGAGCTGGCCGGCACGCTGGCCGAGATCGCCCGACACACGCTGCGCGACGAGTTCCGTCGCATCGACCCGCAGCGCGCCCGCGTGCGGCTGATCGAGGCCGGCCCGGCGCTGCTGGCCAGCTTCCCGCCAGTGCTGCAGGCACGCACCCGCGCGCAGCTGGAAAAGCTGGGCGTCGAGGTGCTGACCGGCGCGCCGGTCTCGGCCATCGATGCCGGCGGCTACTGGCTGGGCGGGCAATACGTGCCTTGCCGCACCGTGCTGTGGGCGGCCGGCGTGGCCGCCTCACCGCTGGGCCGGCTGCTGGCCGCCGGCCGCGAGGCCGAACTGCTGTACGCGGCCGTCCGGCGTGATCTGCGGCTTCACCTTCAGCATCAGGTTGGCCTTGCGGAAGGAAATGCTGGTCGCGCCGGAACTGGTGGCCTGCTGATACGGAATCTCGACGCCCTGCTCGATC
>JAFLDH010000226.1 GCA_017302505.1 Burkholderiales bacterium | reverse complement strand
CATCAGGAGTCTCATGATTCTAAGTCCTTGATTTCATTAATGTTTTCCATTACACACAACCTCCATTACCCACTTTATTACACACATCGACAGTTGATTGCGATGGACGAAGCGCGAGCATGTGCTGGCTCAAGGTAGCAAGGGCTCCTGAGAGATGTCTTGGCGTGCGCCAGTGCGGTGTACTGACGCAGCGACGGCGCCCGCATGCCAGGGCCAAGTGCTGAGACTGGGCGGACAGACCTACCCCTCGCGGCGACACAGCGCGCGGGGCATCAGTTCTACGACGGGGCTGGGGTGCCAAGGGCATCGGGCAATCTCCTCAAATCTTGGAGCCGCCGTGCCGGGGAGCCTTCTTGAAACCTTGCCTGCCGGTACGGCGGCAAGGTGCGGTCAAGACCGCAACGACATGCCGCTTCCTATTGGAAGCGCCACCACAGAGCGATGTTGGTCGAAGCGGTACGGGTCATGGACAGACCAAAGTGTTGAATTTAAAAGCCAGAACTCGGCCCGAGTACACCCGAACGGAATTCCAAAGTAAGCCTGGGGAATTTTACCATGAGCATGTTAGGCAAAGCCACTTCCTGGAATGCCAGGGCATTCATCACCCCGCCCATCTACCTCGGACCGGACGACAACACTTCCAGTCTCGAAACCAGAGAGCAAGTAGACCAACTGCTACGGACTTGTGAGCATCGAATCTCAGGTTGGCAGTCATCTGGACCTGCGCGGGTGATGCTATATCGCTATATCAGCATCCGGGGCAGATATGACACCGCCGGATTTTCTCTGCCGACCCTAGGTCCCGGAGAACAGAAGCCGTTGATCGCAGCTTCTGAAACCATCGCCGTATCAGACCATACCAAATCGGTTTTGCGGGGAACAGCGCAGCGCATGACGCTGGTACCGTGAGCGCCAATATCGAGCTTTCGTCCTCATCGCTCGATGGGCCGGCAACCGATCGATTCTTGCACAACGAGCAAGACGAGGCCACCTACAGCGGACGCCAAACCAATCACCTCGCCCGTCTACGTTCAGGGCATCTTCCCAGGCACCCGCGGAAGGTCATAACGACACAGCAGCCCTTGGCAGGGCAAGAAAGGAGCCGGTGATGTAGCGCTTCCGAAAGGAGACGAAGACATGCACAAGGACATTCCAACATCGAAGGTGTTCTATCGTCCCATCGAGGCTGCCATACGGTGGGCCGGGTTGCTGCGGTACCTGCCGATGATCCTGGCTGCGATCGCGTCACCGCGCTTCCTGCCTCCATCGTTGAATTGCCCGCGATGGAATGAGTGCCGGCTGTACTCGGAGCGTATCTATGACGGCATCCTCAACGGGGAGCTGCCCTACGGCCAGAACGGCATCACGCTCAATGATCCGAAGCTGCTGCAGTCGCCGGATCTGACCGTTCGCCATGTCGATCTGAAGCGCTGGATGCGCAACCACTATCCCGAGCACCGGCCAGGATTCCTGTTCAGCCGTGGCGAACGCATGGCGCATCCTTTTATCACCTTGGAAACAGGACAGGCGATCCTGATCGAGCGACTGGCCCTTCAGGCGGCCCTGGAGCATGCGCGTCGCCAGATGCAGGAATTGCAGGAGCAGCGCGACACCTTGCTCAAGCAGTCCACCGCGCTGCTGGCTTCCAAGCAATGCGAGATCAGCGAGCGAGCGGAGACGACGTATCTCAACATCATCGGCGGGATGCTGACGCTGATGCTGGGCCAGTCCCCTTCGGGTGTGCCCTATTCCAGCTTCAAAACACAGGAGGCACTCGTCTCGGCATTGGTCGCCCACTTCGGCGGCACCATGGGCATCACGGAGCGAACCTTGAACGGCAAGTTCGCCAACGCCAGGAAGTACGTCCGTAGCGCAAGCGCATGAGGTTTTTCCAGCTTGTATGTGCAACCGCGGAGATTGCATTTGCAATGTCTTTCCGCAGCCAGGTCTATTGAATAGAGGTCACGCCAACAAACGCCACCGAGCGTTCAGGAGTGACCGCCATGTCGCAGCCCCCTGTACTCCCGCCGAACGAGCGCCGCATCCTGCGGCTCGATGAAGTCGAAGCCAAGTCCGGCTTCAAACGCGCCCACATTTACAACCTGATGAAGAAGCGCCAGTTTCCCCAGGCGCTGCGCCTGGGCGTGCGCGCCGTCGGCTGGGATTCGATCGAAATCGACCAGTGGATCGCCGAGCGCCTCAACCACCGGACCTGACCCGTTCTCCCGCGGACTTCCCATTCCCAGCCGGAGAGCGCCATGCAGGTCGTATCCATCATTTCAACGAAGGGCGGCGTCGGCAAGACCACGACGGCCGCCAACCTGGGCGGGCTCGCCGCGGACGCGGGCCTGCGCGTGCTGCTGCTCGATCTCGACGTGCAGCCCACCTTGTCCTCCTACTACGAACTGACCCAGCGCGCGCCGGGCGGCATCTATGAGCTGTTGGCCTTCAACGAGCGCGACCTTGGCCAGCTCGTGTCCCGCACGATCATCGCGGGCCTGGACCTGGTGCTGTCCAACGACCACCGGGGCGAGCTGAACACCTTATTGCTGCATGCGCCGGATGGCCGCCTGCGGCTGCGGCATCTGCTGCCAGCACTTGCTCCCCTCTACGACCTGGTGCTGATCGACACCCAGGGCGCGCGTTCCGTGCTGCTGGAGATGGCGGTGCTCGCCTCCGACCTTGCGCTGTCGCCCGTCACGCCGGAAATCCTCGCGGCCCGGGAGCTTCGACGCGGCACCATGCAGTTGCTCGAAGACATCGCGCCGTACCGGCACCTGGGCATCGAACCGCCGCCGCTGCACCTGCTCATCAACCGCGTCCACCCGGTGTCGGCGAACGCCCGACTGATCCAGCAGGCCCTGCGCGACCTGTTCCAAGACCATGCCGGCATCCGCGTGCTCGCCACCGACGTGCCAGCCATCGAAGCCTATCCGCGCGCCGCGACGCGCGGCCTGCCGGTGCATCGGGTCGAGCACCGCCAGCCGCCCGGCAGGGTCGCGCCGGCCTCGCTCGACACGATGCGCGCGCTCGCAAGCGAGCTGTTCCCGCAATGGCAGGACAGATTTGCCGCAATGTCCGGTCGCCCGCCACGTCCTCTTGATGCCGGGAGGTCCCATGGCGAACGCACATGAACTGGCCCGCGGCCACAAGCGGCTGCGCGCGCTGATCGAGTTCGCGGTCGGTGAAGGCTGGCACGTCAAGCGCACGCCGGGCGGGCACCTCAAGTTCACCAAGGCCGGCTGCGCGGCGATCTACACCAGTTCGACCGCGAGCGACCACCGGGCCGAATTGAACGCCCGTGCGCAGATCCGCCGCGCCGAGCGAGAGGCCCGCATGGCGCCGGCCGGCGGTCGTGGGGACTGCGAGGGGTGCGGCCATGGCTGACATGACCTCGCAGGACATGGCCGGCAAGCTGCTCGCGGCCGGCTTCGAGCGCAGCGGCCCAGCGGCTACGGCCTTGAGCGACCCGATCGCGGACACGCCCATGGTCGTGACGCTGGACCAGCTGCGGCCCTACGACCATGACCCGCGCATGAAGCGCAACCCCGCCTACGAGGAAATCAAGGCGTCCATCCGCGAGCGCGGCCTGGACGCGGCGCCAGCCATCACCCGCCGGCCCGGCGAGGACCACTACATCATCCGCAACGGCGGCAACACGCGGCTGGCGATCCTGCGCGAACTCTGGTCGGAGACCAAGGACGAACGCTTCTTCCGCATATCGTGCCTGTTTCGGCCATGGCCGGAGCGCGGTGAAATCGTCGCGCTGACCGGGCATCTTGCCGAGAACGAACTGCGCGGTGGCCTCACGTTCATCGAGCGCGCGCTCGGCGTCGAGAAAGCACGCGAGTTCTACGAGCAGGAGAGTAGCGCCGCCCTGAGCCAGTCGGAACTGGCCCGCCGCCTGGCGGCCGATGGGTTCCCCGTCCAGCGGTCGCACATCACCCGCATGGCCGACGCGGTGCGCTACCTGCTGCCCGCCATTCCCACTGTGCTCTATGGCGGCCTGGGGCGCCACCAGGTCGAGCGGCTGTCGGTCATGCGGACGGCCTGCAAGCGCACCTGGGAGCACTATGCCAAGGACCGCACGCTGCCGCTGGACTTCGACAGCTTCTTTCAGGAGGTGCTGGCGCAGTTCGACACGCAGGGCGACGAGTTCGCGACGCAGCGCGTGCAGGACGAGCTGATCGGCCAGATGTCCGAGCTGCTGGGCATCGGCTACGACGTGTTGGCGCTGGACCTGACCGAATCGGAAAGCCGCCACCGGGCGCTGGTCAGTGACCCGACGCCACCTGCGGCGCCGCCGGCGTTGCCTTCGCCCACCGCCGGCACGCCGCCTCCCCCGGGCGTAGCATCGTCCATCGCCAAGCCTGCAGCGGCGGCCAGTCCTCCACCCGCCAGCCCTCCGGCGTCCGAGCCCACCTTGCGCGAGGATACGGCCCGAGAGACGACAACGGAAAGCCCCGCGGCCGCACCAGGCGATCTGCTTCTCGAGCACATCGTCTCGCCGGCACCGACGACCGAACGGCTGCAGTCGATCCAGCGCATGGTTGCCGACCAGTTGGGCGATGCGCTGCCGCCCGACTTCTCGGCGAGCGTGCTGCAGTCCATCCCGGTGCAAGCCGGCGGGCTCTATCCGATCTCCGACGTCTGGTACATCGACGCCGGCCTGGACACGCCCGATCGGCTGCGCATCCACATCGCGCAGTTCGCGCGCGAGATCGCCGGGGAGGCAGCCCTGGACGAGTGCATCGAGGATCGCTCCGATGGCATCGGCTTCGTTTGCTGCGCGCCCGCCCATGCACCATCGCCGCTCGGCCGGGCGGTGCTGGCGCTGCTCATCACTCTGACGGGTCAGCCCACTGCTGAAGCGGGCGTGGATGGCGCGCAGCTCGCCGCCGACTTGCCAGCACTGCTGCACGGCCAGGGTCAACACCACGGCGACTGCACAAGGCGCTTGAGCGACACGGCGTTGGTCAAGCTATTTCGGCTGCTCCGCCTGGCCCGGCGTCTGCTGGACCTGGAAGCCGGCACCACGGCGCCCGGGACGTGAGCGAGGGAGGCCGCATGTCCACATCGCATCCGCTCAACCAGGCCGTGATTGCCCAGGCGCTGTATGACCTTCGCAACGGCCAACTGCGCCGCTGCAAGGCCATGGGCTTCGGCGAGGCCGAGCTGGATGCGCTCAAGCACCCCGCGCTGATCAGCGTGCTGGCCAACGCCAGCGTCTCGTGGTGCTCGGTCACGGTCAACCGCGAAGTGCTGCAGCGCCTGCTCAACCAGGCACAGGACGTGGAGAAGGAAATCGCCACGGTCGATCGCATGCTGCGGCTGGGGGCCAGCACGGAGATGGTCAGCCGCTTCTATGGCCTGACCCATCAGGAAGTCGCCCTGCGGCGGGAGATCCTCGGCCTGCCCAAGCGCAAGGGGCGCCACCCCGTCCTGGACGAGACCCAGGACACCGAACTTTGGCGGCAATGGAAAGCCGTGACCAGCAGCAGGAACGTCGATCTGGAGGATGAGACCTCGATTCTCGATGCGGCCATGGACCTGGCCGAGGGCATGTCACTGCCGCTCTCGGTGGTCTGGGCCGCGATCAGGAACTGGGTCGATCAGGGATTGGACTAGGCCATGGCCGTGGACGACACCGCCCCACGAGCCCCGCGT
Source organism: Burkholderiales bacterium (assembly GCA_017302505.1). Taxonomy (GTDB): domain Bacteria; phylum Pseudomonadota; class Gammaproteobacteria; order Burkholderiales; family Burkholderiaceae_C; genus Rubrivivax. The sequence continues at coordinate 2,504 of JAFLDH010000226.1, read as the reverse complement.
CAAGGCCCCATCGCACTCGCCGACCTGTTCGACGCTGCGCTGAAGGACCTCACGCCCAATCCAAATCCCCGCGCGCCAGCGCCCATGGCAGTGCCCACGCCTGCGGCGTCCGGCGACGCCTTCCTATTCAGTGGCAATCGGCACGAGAGCGTGCCGCGGCGGCTGTTCGTCGACCGCCGCCTGACACCGCTGGAGCGCAACGCCTGGCAGGTGTTCCGGCTGATGCTCAACGACGACGGCGTCACGACGTTCCCGACCTATGAGCAGTTGCGCCCATGGCTGGCGTCCATGCCCTGCGCGGGACAAGCCTCCCACGAGACCGTCGCGCGGGCGCTGACGCTGCTGCGCCTGACGCGCTGGCTGAGCCTCGTGCGACGACGGCGCGACCCCAAGACCGGCCGCATCCTCGGAAACCTCTACGTCCTGCACGACGAACCCCTGACACTGTTCGAGGCCATGCAGCTCGACGCCGACTACCTGGCCCTGGTCAGCCAGTCGCTGGGGCATTCCGCCAAGGCCGTCCAGGTGGTGGGACTCAACACCCTCCAGGAGATCGCGGACGACCCGATGTTGTCCGGACGCACCTTGCCGTCGCGGCTGCAAGTGCTCGCCGAGCGCCTGGCCGACCAGGGCATCACCGCCACCGCAAGTTATCCACAGGAGGATGCGATCCACGATTCCGAAGAAGGGCCCGCCAGCCTTCTTCGGAATGGCGAACGCCCTTCTTCGGAATCCGAAGCAGGGCCGAAACCCGCGCCAGACGGCGCTCTTCGGAATCCGAAGCAGGACCGTACAGTACGTAGTAGTCGTATTGATGAAGTACGTACTACCGCGCAGGCGCGCGCGCTGGGCGACCTGCAATGGCCCAAGCGTTTCGCGGAACTGAAGGCGGAACAGCAAGCCGGCGCCAGGATGGCGTTGCAGCAAGTGGACGCTGCCCTGCGGCAGGCTGTGCTGGACGAGTGGGCCGCACGGTGCGGCAAGCATGGCATCCGCAACCCCGCCGGGTACCTGTTCGGCATCATCCAGCGCGCCATGCGCGGCGAGTTCAATGCGTGGGCCAAGCAGACCAGCCCGGCAGCGCCAACACCATCGGCGGCGCGAGCGCCACCGCCCGAGCCGCCGCGCAACGTCGTGCCGCCCGCGGTGGCCCGGCAGCACATCGAGCGCCTGCGCGATCTGCTGCGCAAATCCTGAGCGCAGGGCCTGGCAAGGCCATGAAGCAGACCTCCTTGGCGGTCGGCAGAAACGGTCCCCAGGGGACGGCTGTGTGGTGAAACGCCGGACGACGGCGCGACATGCTGCGCAAAACCTGAGTAGAGCGCCTGCAAGACCATGAAGCAGACCTCCATGGCGCTCAACGGAACGGTCCCCTGGGGACGGCTGCGCGGCGAAGGATCGTGTCGAACGGCAGCGCGACGTGCGGTGCAGTACGCATACCGTCAACGACCGAGGCACGGAGCGCCAACGTGAATGCTCCGGCCTCCAAGGGACCGTTGCGCGCTGCGCCGCCAGCGCGCATAGAACCGGGGGCCGGCTCATTTCGGTTTGTTGACTGACTGCCTTCCGCTGCATGCGGATGCTGGCGGCTCCCTGTCCAACTGCGAGCGCTCACCATGGCAACCAGCAACGAACCATTGCAACTCAACCTCGGCTCCCTGCGCAGCGCGATGTCGCTGACGCTGCACACGCATCACGCTTCCCGCATCTGGCACGGCCGCGCCGCCGCCGAAGGGCGACCCGGCATCGTCGGCCTGAACGGCTACATCGCGGTGATGAATAAGATGAAGCGCGGCTCGGAGCAGGACGACCCCTACAGCGACTGGTGGATGCTGCGCATCGAGGACAAGCTCGACCAGACCAGGACCACGCTGCAGACCTTGCGCAAACAAGTGGACCAGGCACTGGCGGGCGTGCCTGCGGCATTGAGCCTGGGCGAGAACCTCAACGTGCAGCCCGTCAAGCTGCCGCTGTTCGTCAATGCGCAGTTGGGCTTTGCCGCCGTCTATCTCCTGGCCGACTACGACGACATCGCGCGCAAGCTGATCCTCGCCCACCACACCGCGCTGATCGACCGCAGCACTTTGGAGCGCTGGCTCAACGAGGGCGCGCACGCGCTGCGCAGCCTGTTCTCGCTGGCCCAGCAGTACCGCTACTCGGGCTGCACCCGCGACGATTTCGCGGCGAAGAATGCCGCAGCGCGGGTCGCGCTGGAGAAGTTCGGCGAGTTGCCGCAGGACGTCCTCGAAGGCACGCGCCGCTCGACGTTTGCGCCACCCATGGTGCGCCGTGGTCTGCAACAGCGCGGTGAGAATCCTGCCGCAGCCGCTACCAGCGTCGATGGTGATGCGGCCGCTGCTGCCGACCCGTCCGAAGGCGCAGCCACTGCCGGCGAGGACGAATCCGCATGAGCGATCTGAACCAGCCGACCCGCTACTTCCGGGGCCTGCAACAGGGAGCCTTCATGCGCCTGGAACACGCGGCCTCTCTAAAAGGCCTTTTAA
>JAFLDH010000225.1 GCA_017302505.1 Burkholderiales bacterium | reverse complement strand
CCCGCGGCCGTGGCCCGGCCGGTGCCGCAGCGCACCAGCCTGGCCGAGGAGACGGCCATCGCCACCCGGCTGTGCGCGCAGGCCCGCGACAGCGTCAGCTCGCTGTACGACGAGGCCCGCATGGGCCGCGCGCTGGATGTCGAAGGCTGCGTGCCGCTGGTGGAAGAGATCTCCAGCTCGATGCAGCGCAACGCCGGCGCCCTGCTGGGCCTGGTGCGGCTGAAGACGCACGACGACTACACCTTCATGCATTCGGTGGCGGTGTGCACGCTGATGGTGGTGCTGGCGCGGCGCATGGGCCTGGACGAACCGCAGGTGCGCGAGGCCGGCCTGGCCGGGCTGGTGCACGACATGGGCAAGGCCGGCATTCCGCTGGAGGTGCTGAACAAGCCGGGCAAGCTGACGCCGGCCGAGTACCAGCTGGTCAAGGACCATCCGCGGCTGGGCCATGAGATGCTGCAGCAGAGCGGCGTGGCCAGCGCCGCGGCGCTGGATGTATGCCTGCATCACCATGAGCGGCCCGATGGCCAGGGCTACCCCGAAGGCCTGAGCGGCGAAGCCTTCTCGCAGCTGGCGCGCATGGGCGCGGTGTGCGACGTGTACGACGCGATCACCTCGAACCGGCCCTACAAGGAAGGCTGGCTGCCGGCGGATTCGATCGCCAAGATGGCCGAGTGGACACGCGCCGGCAAGTTCGATGCGGCGGTGTTCCGTGCCTTCATCGATTGCGTCGGCATCTACCCGGTGGGTTCGCTGGTGCGGCTGGCCTCCGAGCGGCTGGCGGTGGTGGTGGAGCACAACCCCGAGGCGCCGGTGACGCCGCGCGTCAAGGTGTTCTTCTCGCTGCGCTCGCAGATGACGGTGGCGACCGAGACGCTGGACCTGAGCCAGCCCGGCTGCCGCGACCGCATCGTCGGCCGCGAGTCCAATGCCAAGTGGCGCTTCCCCTTCCTGGACACGCTGGCGGCGCCGCAGGCCGACGGTGTGGCGGTGTCCCCGTCCAGCCGGGAGGCCGTGTGATTCCGCTGCGCCTGCTGCCCTGGCTGCTGTGCTGTGCCGCCGCGCTGGCTGCCGGCGCAAGCTGGCTGCTGTCCGGCCTGGGGCTGCTGCCGATGCTGCTGTTCGGCGCGCTGGGGCTGGTGGGGCTGCGCGACCGCTGGCAGACGCGCCGCTCGGTGCTGCGCAACTACCCGCTGACCGGCCACCTGCGCTACCTGCTGGAATACATCCGGCCGGAGATCCGCCAGTACTTCATCGAGCCTGACCACGAAGCCGCGCCGTTCTCGCGGCAGCAGCGCTCGCTGGTCTACCAGCGCGCCAAGGGCGACCCCGACAAGCGGCCCTTCGGCACGCAGCGCGACCTGCACGCGCAGGGCCACGAATGGATCAACCATTCGATGCTGCCGACGCAGCTGCCCACCCATGACTTCCGGGTGACCATCGGCGCCAGCCGCGCCAAGCCCTATTCGGCCAGCATCTTCAACATCTCGGCGATGAGCTTCGGCGCGCTGAGCGCCAACGCCATCCTGGCGCTGAACGGCGGCGCCGCGCGCGGCCGCTTCGCGCACGACACCGGCGAAGGCTCGATCAGCCAGTACCACCGCGAGCACGGCGGCGATCTGATCTGGGAGATCGGCTCGGGCTACTTCGGCTGCCGCGACGCGCAGGGCCGCTTCGACCCCGAGGCCTTCGCAGCCAATGCCCGCGACCCGCAGGTGAAGATGATCGAGCTGAAGCTCAGCCAGGGTGCCAAGCCGGGCCATGGCGGCGTGCTGCCCGGGCCGAAGGTGACGATCGAGATCGCCCAGGCGCGGCAGGTGCCGCCGGGCGAGGACTGCGTCAGCCCGGCGATGCACAGCGCCTTCAGCACACCGGTGCAGATGCTGCAATTCATCGAGCGGCTGCGCGAGCTGTCCGGCGGCAAGCCCACCGGTTTCAAGCTGTGTGTGGGCCACCCCTGGGAATGGTTTGCGCTGTGCAAGGCGATGCTGGTCACCGGCATCGTGCCGGACTTCATCGTCGTCGACGGCGCCGAAGGCGGCACCGGCGCGGCGCCGCTGGAGTTCAGCGACCACGTCGGCGCACCGCTGCAGGAAGGGCTGCTGCTGGTGCACAACACGCTGGTCGGCCTGAACCTGCGCTCGCAGATCCGAATAGGCTGCGCCGGCAAGGTGATCGGCGCCTTCGACATCGCCCGGGCGATGGCGCTGGGCGCCGACTGGTGCAATGCGGCGCGCGGCTTCATGTTTGCGCTGGGCTGCCTGCAGGCCCAGGCCTGCCACACCGGCGCCTGCCCGACGGGCGTGGCCACGCAGGACAAGCGCCGGCAGCAGGCGCTGGTGGTGCCCGACAAGATGGAGCGGGTGTACCGCTACCACCAGAACACGCTGGAGGCGCTGAAGGAGCTGGTGCAGGCCGCCGGCCTGCAGCACCCGAACGAGATCAATGCCTTCCACATCGTGCGCCGCAATGCCGACCAGGAAGTGCGGCTGCTGGCCAATACCCTGCCCTACGTGCAGCCGGGCGCGCTGCTGGCCGCCGCGCGTGGCGAGGCCGACTGGCCGCACAACGTCTACCGCCAGTACTGGCCGCAGGCCCGTGCCGACAGCTTCTCACCGAAGCTGCCGATGGCGCTGCCGGCGGAGCCCGAGAAGGAATCTGCCTGGGGGCTGATGAACTGAATCAGGCCGCCGGCGGCTTGGTGTCGATGAAGCTCTGGCGCTGCGCCAGCTTGTCGGCCAGGCGGGCCAGGTTGGCATGGCGCTCGCGCCAGGCGATGGCCGGGAAGCGGAAGTCCAGGTAACCCAGCGCGCAGCCCACGGCGATGTCGGCCAGCGAGAAGGGCGTGCCCATGCACCAGGATTTTTCGCCCAGGCCCTTGCTCATGGCCGCCAGCGCGGTGTCCACGCGGCTCATCTGCCGGTCGACCCAGGCCTGCGAACGCTGGGCATCGGTGCGGCCCGACCAGACCTGCTCCATGCGCGCGTTGACTGCGGCGTCCAGCACGCCGTCGGACAGCGCCTCCCAGGTGCGCACCTCGATGCGCTCGCGGCCCGAGGGCGGGATCAGCTTGCCCACCGGCGACAGCGTGTCCAGGTATTCGACGATGACGCGCGAGTCGAACACCGCCTCGCCGGCCTCCATCACCAGGCAGGGCACCTTGCCCAGCGGGTTGGCCTTCAGCACCTCGTCGGCATTCCACGGGTCCTCGAGCACCAGCTGGAAGTCCAGCTTCTTCTCGGCCATGACCACGCGAACCTTGCGCACATAAGGGCTGGTGAGCGATCCGATCAGTTTCATGTGCGCGACGAGTCCGGGTTGCGAACGATTCTATCGAAGCAAGTCTCCGGCCAATGCCCGCACTCACGGGGGCGCGGCCGCGCTCCAGTCCACCCGGTCCGGCCGGCCCGGCAGGTCGAGCTGTGCAGCCAATGCCGGTGAGCGGGCAATCACTTTGCCGCGTCGCATCACCCACAGGCGGTGGGCCCGCAGGCGGATCGCCTCGATGGTCGAGCAGGCCTGCAGCAGCACGCAGTCGGCTGCTTTGCCGACCTCCAGCCCGTAGTCGGCCAGGCCCAGCACACGGGCGTTGTTCACCGTCACCGCGTCGAAGCAGGCGCGCATGCCGTCCAGCGAGGTCATCTGCGCCACGTGCAGGCCCATCTGCGCCACTTCCAGCATGTCGCCGCTGCCCATCGGGTACCACGGGTCCATCACGCAGTCGTGACCGAAGCCGACGTTGATGCCCGCGGCCAGCAGCTCGGGCACGCGCGTCATGCCGCGGCGCTTCGGGTAGCTGTCGTGCCGGCCCTGCAGCGTGATGTTGATCAGCGGGTTGGCCACCGCGTGGAGAACCGCCTCGCGCATCAGCGGGATCAGCTTGGATACGTAGTAGTTGTCCATCGAATGCATGGACGTGAGGTGCGAGCCGGTCACCCGGCCCTGCAGCCCCAGGCGCTGCGTGTGGAAGGCCAGCGTCTCCACGTGGCGGCTCAGCGGGTCATCGCTCTCGTCGCAGTGCATGTCTACCGGCAAGCCGCGCTCGGCGGCCAGCTCGCAGAGGAGCTTCACGCTCTCGGCCCCGTCGGCCATCGTCCGCTCGAAGTGCGGGATGCCGCCGACCACGTCCACGCCCATGTCCAGCGCGCGCTTCAGCTGATCGAGCGCACCCGGCGAGCGCAGCACGCCGTCCTGCGGGAAGGCCACCAGCTGCAGGTCCAGGTAGGGCTTCACGCGCTCGCGCACGTGCAGCAGTGCCTCCACCGCCAGCAGCCGCGGGTCGCAGACGTCGACGTGCGAGCGGATCGCCAGCAGCCCCTTGGCCACGGCCCAGTCGCAGTAGCGCAGCGCGCGCTCGACCAGCGCCTCCTGCGTCAGCTGCGGCTTCAGCTCGCCCCACAGCGCGATGCCTTCCAGCAGCGTGCCCGACACGTTCAGCCGCGGCAGCCCCAGGCTCAGGGTGGCATCCATGTGGAAATGCGCGTCGACGAAGGGCGGGCTCAGCAGCCAGCCCTGGGCGTCGATGACTTCGGCGCCTTCGGGCGTCGGCAAGTCGGGGCCGATGGCCTGGATGCGGCCCTGGTCGATCAGCACACGCTGCCGGGTGCGGCCATCGGGCAATGTGGCGTCAGTGATTAGCAGCATGGGTTCCCCGATAAAGACGTCCGCAAGGTGGATTCGATAATGCCATCGCCCGCGACGACGGGTCCGAGGAGCACACAACATGAAGAAATGGCTGACCCGCGCGCTGATCGTCGTGCTGATCTTCGTCTTCGGTGGCGCCGGGGCGATCGCCTACGCGCTGCACCGGGCCGACGAGCGCATGAACCGGCGCATCGACATTCCCGCCTACAGCGTGGCGATCCCCACCGGCCCCGAGGCGCTGGAGCGCGGCCGCTACCTGTACAGCACGCGGGGCTGCGCGGACTGCCATGGCGCCGACGGCGCCGGCCGCGCCTTCGTCGACGACGGCAGCGTGCGCATCAAGGGCGCCAACATCAGCCCCGGCCCGGGCAGCGTGGTCGCGAAGTACACGCCGGCCGACTGGGAACGCACGCTGCGCCACGGCGTCAAGCCCGACGGCCGGCCGGTGATCGTGATGCCCAGCGAGGACTACAACCGCCTGACCGACGCCGACCTGGGCGCGCTGGTGGCCTATATCCAGCAGCTGCCGCCGGCCAAGGGCGGCCCGGCCGAGCTGGTGCTGCCGCTGCCCTACCGCGCGATGTACGGCCTGGGCCAGATTCCCGACGCGGCCACGATGATCGACCACAGCCGCAAGCCGGCCGCGCCGGTGGCCGAGGGCGTCACGGTGGAGCATGGCGCCTACGTGTCGGCGATGTGCATCGGCTGCCATGGCGAGGGCCTGTCGGGCGGCAAGATCCCCACCGGCCCGCCGGACTGGCCGCCCGCGCCGAACCTGACGCCCGGCCAGGGCAGCGTGCTGCCACGCTATGCCGATGCCGCCGCGCTGATGGCGATGATGCGCAGCGGCAAGCGGCCCGACGGCACGGCCATCGAGGTGATGCCCTTCGATTCCTTCAAGCACATCACCGACACCGACCTGGCGGCGCTGCACCTGTACCTGAAGAGCCTGCCGCCGAAGCCGGCCGGCGGGCGCTGATCAGCGCTCTCCTTTCCGATAGGGCTTCATCAGCGCCTGAGGGTAGGCAGCGCGCCGCGCCATCAGCACCAGCGCGGCGATGCTTAAGCCGTAGGGCAGCATCAGGTAGACCTGATAGGGCACGTCGATGCCGAACAGGCCGCTTCCGGCCTGCTGCAGCCGCAGCTGCAGCGCGTCGAACAGCGCGAACAGCAGCGCGCCCAGCAACGCCTTGCCGGGCCGCCAGCTGGCAAACACCACCAGCGCCACGCAGACCCAGCCGCGGCCGTTGACCATGTTGAAGTAGAAGGCGTTGAAGGCCGCCAGCGTCAGGAAGGCGCCGGCCACGCCCATCAGCGCCGAGCCGGCGACGATGGCGGCGTAGCGTACGCCGGCCACGCTCAGGCCCTGGCCCTCGGCGGCGGCCGGGTTCTCGCCGACCATGCGCACCGCCAGCCCGGCGGGCGTGCGGTACAGCAGCCAGCCGATGGCCGGCACCAGCCCCAGCGCCAGCAGCGTCAGCGGCGTCTGCGCGTTCAGCACCGGAATCGGCAGCCAGCTCATCTCGGTGAATGGCTGGATGGTCGGCGGGCTGTCCACCTTGGGGAAGCTGACGCGGTAGGCATAGCTCGCCAGGCTGGTGGCAAAGAGCGTCAGCCCCAGCCCCGACACATGCTGCGACAGCGACAGCGTCACCGTCAGCAGCGCATGCAGTAGCCCGAAGGCCGCGCCCACCCCCGCGGCGACGAGCACGCCGACCCACAGCCCGGCGCCCTGGTACACCGCCAGCCAGCCGGCAAAGGCGCCGGCGACCATGATCCCCTCGATGCCCAGGTTCAGCACGCCGGCGCGCTCGCACAGCAGCACGCCCAGCGTGCCCAGGATCAGCGGCGTGGCGATGCGCAGCACCGCCACCCAGAAGGGCAGGCTGGTCAGCAGATCGAAGGTCTCAGCCAGCATGGGCGGCTCGGCGGAAGACGATGCGGTATTGCGCCGCCATCGCCGCCACCAGCATCGACAACAGCGACACGGCGACGATGACGTCGGCGATGTAGGTGGGCACGTTGACGGCGCGGCTCATGCTGTCGGCACCCACCAGGATGCCGGCCACGAACACGGCGGCCGCCACCACGCCCAGCGGGTTCAGCGCCGCCAGCATGGCGATGACGATGCCGCTGTAGCCGTAGCCCGGCGACATGTCCAGCGTGACGTAGCTGGTGCGCCCGGCCACCTCGATGGCGCCGGCCAGCCCGGCCAGCGCGCCCGACAGCAGCGCCACCTTGACCGTCACCCAGCCCACCGGCATGCCGGCAAAGGCCGCGGCGCGGGCGTTGGCGCCCACCGCGCGGATCTGCAGGCCCAGCGTGCCGTACTTCATCAGCGCCCACAGCAGCGCGGCCAGCAGCACCGCCCACAACAGGCCGCTGTGCACGCGGGTGCGTGCGATCAGCTTGTCCAGCTGCAGGGCGTCCTGCAGCACCACGCTCTGCGGCCAGCCCATCGCGGTGGGGTCCTTCATCGGGCCGTCGAGCATCATCGACACGAACAGCAGCACGATGAAGTTCAGCAGCAGCGTTGTCACCACCTCGTCGACGCCGAGCCGGCTCTTCAGCAGCGCCGGGCCCAGCAGCAGAGCTGAGCCGGCCAGCGCGGCCGCGAGCATCATGGCCGGGAACAGCAGCGCCGGGTGCAGCGCAAAACCCTCGCCGCCGTGCAGCCCGCCGATGGCCACCGCGGCCAGCGCGCCGGCATACAGCTGCCCCTCGGCGCCGATGTTGAACAGCCGCGCGCGGAAGGCCACCGCGGCCGACAGCCCAGTCAGGATCAGCGGCGTGGCGCGGGTCAGCGTCTCGCTCCAGGCGAAGGTGCTGCCGAAGCCGCCTTCCAGCAGCAGCGCATAGGCCTTGCCCACCGGCGCGCCGGCCCAGGCCACCAGCAGCGAGCTGACCAGCAGCGTGAAGCCGATGGCCAGCAGCGGCGCGGCCAGCTGCAGCCGACGCGAGGGCGTGGCGCGCTTCTCAATGTGCATGGGCGGACCCTGCCATCGCGAGGCCGATGTCGGCCAGTGTCCACTCGGCCGCCGGCCGGGCCGCGCTGAGGCGGCCGTCGTGCAGCACCGCAATGCGGTCGGCCAGCGCGAAGATCTCGTCCAGGTCCTCGCTGATCAGCAGCACCGCCGCACCGGCCGCGCAGGTATCGAGCAGCTGCTGGTGCACGTAGGCCACCGCGCCGATGTCCAGGCCCCAGGTCGGCTGGTCGGCGACGATCAGCGTGGGTGGCTTGTCGGAACCCGGGTCGCCGACCAGCGCGCGTCCGAGGATCAGCTTCTGCATGTTGCCGCCGGACAGCGCCCGCGTCGGCGTGTGCACGCCCAGCGCATCGGTGCCGCGCACGTCGAAGCGCTGGATCAGCTGCCGGGCATGGGCCATCGCCGCGCCGCGCCTGACGATGCCGGCACGCGAGAAGGCCGGCGTGGCCACGCGCTCCAGCACCGCGTTCTCCCACACCGGCAGGTCGCCGACCACGCCCACTGCATGGCGGTCCTCGGGGATGCGGGCGACGCCGGCGCG
>JAFLDH010000224.1 GCA_017302505.1 Burkholderiales bacterium | reverse complement strand
CGGACGGCGCCCCGGACGTCGGGCTGGCCGAGCAGCTGGACCGCGGCGTGGCCCAGGTGGCGCGCCAGATCCGCCGCGACGGCATCACCCACAACGTCTTCGGTGACCAGGGCGCCGCGCCGCGGCCCTGGTCGCTGGAACTGCTGCCGTTGATCATCGACAGCGCTGACTGGGCCGTGATCGAAGCCGGCGTGGTGCAGCGTGCACAGCTGATGCAGGCCATGCTGGCCGATGCCTACGGCCCGCAGCGCATGCTGCACGAGGGGCTGTTCCCGCCCGCGCTGCTGCTGCGCCATCCGGGCTATCTGCGCTCGATGCGCGGCGTGGAGCCGGCCGGCGGGCTGCGCCTGCACCTGGTGGCCTTCGACCTGGTGCGCGCGCCCAGCGGCCAGTGGCAGGTGCTGGGCTGTCGCAGCCAGAGCCCCTCCGGCCTGGGCTACGTGCTGCACAACCGGCTCGTGGTGTCGCGGCAGTTTCCCGACGCCTTCCGCGAGCTGCGTGTGCAGCACATCGCCAGCAGCTACCGGCGGCTGCTGGATGCCATCGAGCAGCCGGCGCGGCAGGTGGCCGGCGGCAGTGCGCCCCGGGTGGTGCTGCTGACGCCGGGCCCCTACAGCGAGACCTACTTCGAGCATGCCTACCTGGCGCGCTACCTGGGCCTGCCGCTGGTCGAGGGCGGCGACCTGGTGGTGCGCGAGCAGCGCCTGTTCCTGAAGACGGTCGAAGGCCTGGAGCCGGTGCACGGCCTGCTGCGCCGCCTGGACGACGACTGGTGCGACCCGCTGGAGCTGCGCCCCGATTCGGCGCTGGGCGTGCCGGGGCTGCTGCAGGCGGTGCGCGCCGGCAACGTGGTGATGGCCAATGCGCTGGGCAACGGCTTCCTCGAATCGCCGGCGATCCAGGGCTTCCTGCCGGCCATCGCGCGCCGGCTGCTGCGCCAGGAACTGCTGCTGCCTGCACTGCCCACCTGGTGGTGCGGCGAGGCCGCGGCCTGGCACGACGTGCGCACGCGGCTCGACGACAAGATCGTGCGCAGCACCTTCCCGCGGGCTGGCCGGGTGTCGACCATCGTGCGCCCTGCGGAAGTGCGGATCGACGACGACCCCGACGCCTGGACCGTGACCGAGCGGGTGCGCTTTTCCCGCGCACCGGTGTGGCAGGCAGGCACCATGCTGGCGCGCCCCGCGATGGTGCGCGTTTACGCGATCGGGGAGGAGGGCGGCCGCTGGCATGTGCTGCCCGGTGGCATGACGCGCGTGGCCAAGGCCGAGGAGCTGAGCGTGTCGATGCAGCGCGGTGGCTCCAGCCTGGACACCTGGGTGCTGACCGACGGCCCGGTGGACAGCTTCTCGATGCTGCCCACCCGCCTGAGTGTGGACGACATCGCCGCGCGGCGGCCGCCGGTGTCCAGCCGCACGGCGGAAAACCTGTTCTGGCTGGGCCGCTACACCGAGCGCACCGAGATGATGGTGCGGCTGGCGCGCACGCTGCTGATGCTGATCGACACCGACGAGGACGCGCCGGAGGCGCTGCGCGAGGCCTTGTCCGAGCTGGCCGTGCGCACCGGCCTGGCGCCCTGGGGTGCGCCCACGCTGAACCGCGCGCCGCATCTGTTCGAGCGCGCGCTGCTGGGCGCGCTGGCCGATCCGGCGGCCAGCAGCATCGCCTTCAACCTGGGCGCGCTGGAGCGCGCCGCGCAGGCGCTGCGCGAGCGGCTGTCCACCGAACAATGGGGCGTCGTGCGGGCCATGGGCACGCACGTGCTGGCGCTGCGCCAGGGCAGCCCCGCGTCGGTGCCGGCGCTGCCGCAGGTGCTGCTGGCACTGGACCGGCTGGGCGTGCAACTGGCAGCAGTCACTGGCGCGCAGACCGACCGCATGACGCGCGACCATGGCTGGCGCTTCATGACCGTGGGCCGGCTGCTCGAGCGGCTGATCGGCCTGGGCGGGCAGCTGGCGGCCTTCGTCGACACCGGTGCGCTGGCGCACGGTGCCGGCATGGAGGTGCTGCTCGAGCTGTTCGACAGCGCCATCACCTTCCGCGCCCGCTACCAGCGCCACGAGGACCTGCTGGCGCTGACCGACCTGCTGGTGCTGGACAGCGCCAACCCGCGCTCGCTGGCCGGCGTGCTGCGCCGCCTGCGCACCGAGCTGCAGAAGCTGCCGGGTGGCGACGACTTCATCGCCACGCTGCTGGCCCGCCTGCCGCCCGAAGGTGCCGGGCTGCAGCTGGACGAACTGCGCGGCGCCGACGAGCGCCAGGTGTTGCAGGTGCTGGCGCCGCTTTGCGCGCAATTGCAGTCGGCCGGTGCCGAACTGGCCGACGTGCTCAGCCACCGCTTCTTTGCCCATGCGTCCACCGGCGACGAGTTGCAGCGTGTCTGAACCCGCCCTGCCCACGGTGCTGGAGGTCGTGCACGAAACGGCCTACGGCTATGCCGCGCCGGTGACGCAGGCCCAGCACCTGGCCTACCTGAAGCCGCTGCAGGACGCGCGGCAGCAACTGCTGGCGCACACCCTGCAGATCGAACCTGCGCCGCAGCAACGGCAGCAGGACCTGGATGCCTACGGCAATGCGCGCACGCTGTTCAGCCTGAGCCAGCCGCACCGCGCCCTGCAGGTGCGGGCCTGCAGCCGCGTGGCGCTGCAGCCGCACGCGGCCTTCGAAGCCGCCGCGTCGCCGCGCTGGGAAGACGTGCGCGGTCGGCTGCGCTACGAAGCCGGGGCTGGCTACGATGCCGCGGTGGAATTCGCCCAGCCGTCGCCTTACGTGCCGCGCCTGCATGCGCTGCGCGACTATGCGCTCGATTGCCTGGAGCCCGGCGTGCCGGTAGCCGAAGGCGCGCTGGCGCTGATGCACCGCATCCATGCCGACTTTGAGTTCAACGCCAGCGCCACCGAGGTGGACACACCGTTGATCGACGCCTTCGAGCAGCGCCGCGGCGTCTGCCAGGACTTTGCCCACCTGATGATCGCCGCGCTGCGCATGGCCGGGCTGGCGGCGCGCTATGTCAGCGGCTACCTGCTGACGCAGCCACCGCCGGGGCAGGAGGCGCTGGTCGGCGCCGATGCCTCGCATGCCTGGGTGCAGGTGTACTGCCCCGACACGCCCGGCCTGCCGGAAGGCTGGCTGGAGCTGGACCCGACCAACGACCTGGTGCCCGACACCAGCCACGTGCGCCTGGCGCTGGGCCGCGACTACGGCGACGTGACGCCGCTGCGCGGCGTGATCCGCGGCGGCGGCCGGCATACGCTGGAGGTGCGCGTCAGCACGCGCCGTATCCAGGAGCCGCAGGCCCGAATGTTGCTATCTTGACGCCTACCCGAGGAGCTCTTGCATGCCACCCAGCTTCGATGAAATGCGCATCAGCGGCAGCGAGGTGCGGGACCATTACCGCACCTATGACGCCTGGCTCAAGGCGCAGCCGCAGGCGTTGATGCGCGACCGCCGAGACGAGGCGGAAATGATCTTCCGCCGGGTGGGCATCACCTTCGCCGTCTACGGCGCCAAGGACGAGGACGGCGCCGGCACCGAGCGGCTGATTCCCTTCGACCTGATACCGCGCGTGATTCCCAGCCACGAGTGGACGGAGATGGAGAAGGGCCTGCGCCAGCGCGTGACCGCGCTGAACCGCTTCCTGCACGACGTCTACCACGACCAGGAGATCCTCAAGGCCGGGCTGGTGCCGGCCGCGCAGGTGCTGAACAACGCGCAGTACCGGCCCGAGATGCAGGGCGTCAACGTGCCCGGCGGCGTGTACTCGCACATCGCCGGCGTGGACATCGTGCGTGCCGCCAACCCCGACGGCAGCGGCACCTACTACGTGCTGGAGGACAACCTGCGCGTGCCCAGCGGCGTCAGCTACATGCTGGAAGACCGCAAGATGATGATGCGGCTGTTCCCCGAGCTGTTCGCGGCGCACCGCGTGGCGCCGGTGGCGCACTATCCCGACCTGCTGCTGGAGACGCTGCGCGCGGTGGCGCCGCCTGGCGTGGTGGACCCGACCGTCATCGTGCTGACGCCGGGCATGTACAACAGCGCCTACTTCGAGCATGCCTTCCTGGCGCAGCAGATGGGCGTCGAACTGGTCGAGGGCCAGGACCTGTTCGTGCGCGACGACCATGTGTTCATGCGCACCACGCAGGGACCGAAGCGGGTGGACGTGATCTACCGCCGCGTCGACGACGACTTCCTCGACCCGCAGGTGTTCCGGCCCGACAGCACGCTGGGCTGCGCCGGGCTGCTGGGCGTGTACCGCAGCGGCAACATCACGCTGGCCAATGCCATCGGCACCGGGGTGGCCGACGACAAGTCGATCTACCCCTACGTGCCGAAGATGATCGAGTTCTATCTGGGCGAAAAGCCGATCCTGAACAACGTGCCCACCTACATGTGCCGCGATGCCAAGGACCTGAGCTACGTGCTTGCGCACCTGGGCGAGCTGGTGGTCAAGGAGGTGCACGGCGCCGGCGGCTACGGCATGCTGGTCGGCCCGGCAGCCACCAAGGCCGAGATCGAGGAGTTCCGCGCCCACCTGGAGGCCAACCCCAGCAACTACATCGCGCAGCCGACGCTGAGCCTGTCGACCTGCCCGACCTTCGTCGAATCGGGCATCGCGCCGCGGCACATCGACCTGCGGCCCTTCGTGCTGTCGGGCACCGAGGTGCAGATGGTGCCGGGCGGGCTGACCCGCGTGGCGCTGAAGGAAGGTTCGCTGGTGGTGAATTCGTCGCAGGGCGGCGGCACCAAGGACACCTGGGTCCTCGAGGACTGAGGGAGGACGAGAACATGCTGTCACGCACTGCCGACCATCTGTTCTGGATGTCGCGCTACATGGAGCGCGCGGAGAACACCGCGCGCATGCTCAACGTCAACTACGAGACCTCGCTGCTGCCGCAGTCGGCCGAGGCCACCGAGCAGGGCTGGCGCGGCCTGCTCAGCATCAGCGAGCTGACGCCCGCCTACCTGCAGCGCTACAGCGGCTTCAACGGCCGCGACGTGATGGACTTCATGGTGCGCGACGACAGCAACCCGTCGAGCATCCTGGCCTGCCTGCGCGCGGCACGCGAGAACGCCCGCGCGGTGCGCGGCGCACTGACCACCGAAGTGTGGGAAACGCAGAACCAGACCTGGCTGGAGTTCAACCGCCTGCTGCGCGAAGGCGCGCTGGCGCGCGACCCGGGCAATCTTTTCGAATGGGTGAAGTTCCGCTCGCACCTGTCGCGTGGCGTCACCGTCGGCACGATGCTGATGGACGACTCGCTGCACTTCATCCGCATCGGCACCTTCCTGGAACGCGGCGACAACACCGCGCGGCTGCTGGACGTGAAGTTCCACGCGCTGGCCGGCGAGTTCTTCGGCGCCGGCCACGGCAAGGAGACGCACGAGGTCGACTTCTATCACTGGAGCGCGATCCTGCGTTCGGTGTCCGGCTTCGAGATCTACCGCAAGGTCTACCGCAACGTCATCCGGCCCGAGTTGGTGGCCGAGCTGCTGATCCTGCGGCCGGACATGCCGCGTTCGCTGGCCGCCTGCATGAACGAGGTGCTGGCCAACCTGAAGCTGGTGGCCAACCAGCAGAGCGGCGAGACGCTGCGCCGCGCCGGCCGGCTGCAGGCCGACCTGCAGTACGGCCGCATCGACGAGATCCTGGCCACCGGGCTGCACGCCTACCTGACGCAGTTCCTGGCGCGCGTCGGCGACCTGGGCGGCGGCATCAGCCGCGACTTCCTGGTGCCCGAGACGGCATGAATGCCACCGCCCGGCCGGGCGGTGTGCAATAGCTGTCGCAAACGCCCGCCAGCGGCGGGCCGGAACCTGCGAAGCTTCCGGATGGCGCGCGCGGCGTGCCGATCAGGGCCCACGGAGAGGGCCCGCGGAAGGTTCCCGATGAAGAAGTTGTTGCAAGGCCTGGCGCTGCTGACGGCGTTGTGGGCCGCTGGCACCGCCCCAGCGGCCGAAGTCGCGCTGGCCCCGTTCTACAAGCGTGTCGCCACGCTGCCGGCCACGGGCCCGCTAGGCCAGGTGGTGGCCCGCGAACCGGTGGCCACCGCCATCCCCGGCGCCGAAGCCTGGCGCATCGCCTACGTGTCGTCCGACGCGCGCGAGCGGCCCACGCTGTCCACCGCGCTGGTCATCGCGCCGGTGGGCGCGCCGCCGGCCGCCGGCCGGCCGATTGTGGTCTGGGCGCATGGCACCACCGGCACCGCGCAGAACTGCGGCCCTTCGCAAGTGCTGGACCCGGCCCAGGAGCTGAACGAATACAACCTGATCGGCGGCACCTCGTGGACCGATTTCGGCGTGCCGGCGGCCGCGCACTTCATCCGCAACGGCTATGTGCTGATCGCCACCGACTACCAGGGCCTGGGCGGCGGCGGCGTGCACCAGTACGCCATCGCCGCCACGCAGGGCCGCGACATCATCAATGCAGCGCGCGCGGTTGGCAGCCTGGGGCTGTCGGGCGGGGCGAAGCAGGCGGTGGCCTACGGCTGGTCGCAGGGCGGCGGGGCCGCGCTGGGCGCGGCCAGCATGGGCGACTACCTGGCGCGCCGCGGCACCGCCTTCGACGGCCTGGGCTTCGTCGGCTTCGTGGCGCTGGCGCCGCACGAGATCGAGGTACTGCTTCCGCCCGATGCCACCGACGCGGCCGTGGCGCCGAAGGTGCTGCAGGGCCTGGTGCAGTCCTTCTCCGACAGCGTCTTCAACTTCACCCACTACGCGATGGCGATGTGGGCCACCGCCGCGGCCTTTCCCGAGCTGAAGCTGAGCGACCTGTTCACCGACGACGGTGCCAAGGCCGTCGATGCGGTGTTCAGCAAGAAGTGCATGCATGCCGCGGCCGACACGATCAGCTTCAACTTCGGCGACAGCTACAAGTCGTTGCTGAAGCCGCAGCCTGCGCAGGCCCAGGCCTGGGTCAAGGGCCTGCTGGAAGGCAGCGTGGGCCCGCAGCTGCCGGTGGCGCCGGTGGTCATCTACTGGGGCACCAAGGACGTGACCAACAACCCGGTGATGGGCCAGCTGTACCAGCAGCGGCGCTGCGCGATGGGCGCCAACGTCTCGCGCGTGCAGCTGCCCGGCGCGCAGAACCACTTCACCACGCCGGGCGCGTCGCAGCCGTTCTACGTGCCCTGGATCGAGGACCGCTTCGCCGGCAAGCCGCTGGCCAACGGTTGCCCGAAGTCCTGAGGCGCCCACCCGCTCATGGCGCGGCGGCGCGGGGCGTGCGCAGTGCGTGCTGCGCCTCCAGCACCCAGTGCTTCTTCAGTCCGTGCCAGACCTCGGCCGCGAACACCAGGTTCTCCAGCGGCACCTCGGTCGGTGGCGGCGGGCCAGGCGGCCGGCCGGGCCGATAGGCATTGATCCAGGCGCGCACGGCCGGGTCGCTGGCCAGCGGCGCCAGCGCCGCCACCATCACGTGCGACGAGCTGTCGGGCAGGCGCACGTTGCGCACCTGGGCCGTACCCAGAGGCCGGTAGCCGGCCTGACTGCCCGGCACGTCCCAGGCGATCAGGTCGACCTGCAGCGCAAAGCCGTCGAAGCTGCCCACCGAATCGGGAATGGCCTGCAGGCGGCCGACCATCTCCCACTGGTTGGGCAGCAGCAGCGCGGCGCCGCCCGAGCCCACCACCGCGGCATAGCGGATCTTCAGCCCCACCACCGGCCGCGGCCGGCCGGAATAGGGGTCGACGATCTGCGTGCGCGGCTCGGCCTGGCCGGTCAGCGGGTTCCACACCGCAATCTCCGCCGGGCCCTGGCCGGCCAGCAGGTACAGCACCTTGACCAGCTGAATGCCGCCCTGGCTGTGGCCCACCATCATCGGCATCAGCCCGTCCTGCTCGTAGTACCAGGCCAGCAACCCGGCGATCTCCAGGCTGCTCTCGTAGGGGCTGTGCGACAGCCGCCCGTGACCCGGGTGGCGCAGCCGGGCTTCCGGATAGCCCATGTCGACCAGGAAGCGGCTGAAGGATTCCATCACCAGGTGCACCGGGAAGATGCCGCCGTGCAGGTTGACGATACGTGGCGTGGGCCCGCGGGCCAGCACCTGGCGCACCTGCTCGTCGGACACCTGCTCGGGGTCGATCTGCAGCAGCCGCTCGCGCAGCGCCGGGTCCAGCGCGGCCGTCGACGTGGGGCTGTCGGCCGCCGGCGGCGGCAGGCTGGTGCACGCAGCCAGCA
>JAFLDH010000223.1 GCA_017302505.1 Burkholderiales bacterium | reverse complement strand
GCCCGAGCCGTTGCGCTGCAGCCGCGCGCCCGGCACCTGCACGGCCAGCCGTCCGTCGACGGCGCGCCCGCTGGCCGCATCGACGAAGCGCAGCGCCGCCCACACACGGCGCACATCGGCTTCGAGCAGCAGCACCTCCATCACGCGGGCCTTGCGTAGTCGAAGCGACGCACCAGCACCGGCGCGGCCTCGTCTTCCTCGACATCGACCGAGACCACGCGGGCGACGAAGGGCATGCTGATGCGGTAGGCCGGCGTGATGGCCTCCCAGATGCGCATCATGTCCTCGACGCTCATCTCGGCCGGTACCAGCTGCACCACCTCGTCGGGCCGCCAGCCGCCGGTGGCGGTGAGCACCGAACCGTCCAGCACCGGCTGGCGGTGCAGCTCGCGCATCACCCAGGCCAGCACCACCAGCTCGGTGGCGGCGCTGCTGCTCCAGACGGTGAGCAGCAGGTGCACGTCCAGCAACAGCGGCCGGTTGCGCCGGCCGGCCAGCGGCGGCGGCAGCGCATTGCGCAGCTGTTCGTTGGCGGTGACGCGATGCGGCCAGACGCTGAGCACCGCGCCCTCGCCACCCAGCTCGGCGCTCAGCCCGCCGCTGCCCACTGCCTGAAACTGGCAGGGATGCGCCGCCTGCAGCGCCGGCGGATAGGCATTGCCCAGCCGCGCGGCCAGCGAATCGGCCAGCGAGATCAGCGCGAATTCGTTGGCCACCGTGTCAGCCTCCGGCCTGCGCGTCGTTGCTGGCCTGGCCACCGGCCACCGGCAGCTCGCCGTGCACGGCCTCGAAGCGGCTGATCGCGCCCGACAGCATCAGCAGCAGCGCCTTGGCGTAGGCCGGCGTCATGACGACGCTGGTGCGCCGGGCCTGCAGGTCCATGCCGTCGAAGGCCTGGGCAAAGCGCAGCAGCACCTCGTAATGGCCGAAGCCGACCTCGAAATGGTTGACATAGTCGAAGCCGCGCCCATCGGCATCGACGTTGCTGCGCATGCCTTCGCTGGACGGGCCGGGCCAGGATGTCATGCCGGGCCGGATTGCAGGCCGCGTGCCAGCCGTGCACACGCAGGCATCGTCAAGCAAATCAAGCACTTGCGCATGCCGGGCCGGGCGGCTGTCACGGCCCCGGTGTGACAGCAGGCGAGCGGCTGCGCAGGGCCAGCACTGTCACACCCCGCTGTGACAGTGCACGTGACAGTGCACGTGACAGCGCAAGCGACAGGCCCGCCTGGCCGCAGGCGGCCTGCATCGTCAGCAGGGGAAGGGGCAGACCGCGGGCGGCGCTCAGGCCGGGCCGATCTGCCAGTGCTTCATCTTGCGGTACAGCGTCATGCGCGAGCAGTGCAGCAGCTCGGCAGCGCGGCTGCGGTTCCACTCGCAGCGCTCCAGCGCATCGAGGATGCGCGTGGGCTCGGCACCGGCGCCATCGGCCTCCGGCGGCAGTGGCATCTCGGCCGGGCCCAGCGCCTGGCCCTCGTAGACCAGGCTGGCGGCCTCGACCAGGTTGCGCAGCTCGCGCGCATTGCCGGGCCAGTCGTGCCGGCACAGCCGCTGCAGCGCCAGCGGCGTCAGGCGCAGCCGCGGGCTGCGGCTGCGCGCCGCCAGCTGGGCCGCGAAATGCTCGAACAGCACCGGCACGTCGTCGCGCCGCTGGCGCAGCGGCAGCAGCTCGACCCGCGCCACGTTCAGCCGGTAGAACAGGTCGGCGCGGAAGCGGCCGGCGCGCACCGCCTGCTCCAGCCGCCCATGCGTGGCGGCGACGATGCGGAAATCCACCCGCCGGCTGCGCAGCGCGCCGATCGGGAAGACCTCGTGCGTCTCCAGCACGCGCAGCAGCTTGGCCTGTGCGGCCAGCGGCATGTCGCCGATCTCGTCGAGGAACAGCGTGCCGCCCTGCGCCAGCGTGACCTTGCCGGGGTAGGCGCTGGCCGCACCGGTGAAGGCGCCGCGCTCGTAGCCGAAGAGCTCGCTGTCGAGCAGCGATTCGGGCAGCGCCGCGCAGTTGATCGAGACCAGCGGGCCGTCGCGCCGCGGGCTCAATGCATGCAGCGCCTGGGCCACGTTCTCTTTGCCGGTGCCGGTCTCGCCGGTGACCAGCACGCTGCAGTCCGACGCGGCCAGCCGCGGCAGCCGGCGGCGCAGCGCACAGGTGGCTTCGCTGACGCCGACGATGCCCTGCAAGGCCGCGTCCACCTCGTCGGCGGCAGGCGCGTCGGGGAGCTTGAGCAAGGCGTGGGGTGGCATGGCCTTCTTCGCGGAGTGGCGAGACTAGGTGCCGCCCCAGGGCCAGACCATCCTGCCAGTTAGGGGGATGCACAATGCATTGCAGGGCATCGAAGCCCCCCTTTTCCGGGAGCCTTTGCGAAGGAGCCAGCCGCATGAAGCTGTACGTTGCACCCCGCGCGCCCAACCCGCGCCGCGTCACGCTGTTCATCGCCGAGAAGGGCATCCCCGGCATCGAGCTGGTGAACGTGGACCTGGGCGCGAAGGAACACTTCGCCGAGGCCTATCGCGCCAAGAGCCCGTTGTCGAAGGTGCCCACGCTGGAACTGGACGACGGCCGCTTCCTCAGCGAATCGCGGGCCATCTGCAGCTACCTGGAAGGCCTGCACCCCACGCCCAACCTGATGGGCGACGGCTTCGAGGAACGCGCCTTCATCGAGCGCGCCGACCGGCAGGTGGAGCTGTACTTCTTCGGCGCGGTGGCCAACTGCATCCGCCACACCCACCCCGGGCTGGCGCCGCTGGAAGGGCAGCAGTTCGCCGACTTCGGCCGGGCGCAGGGCGACAAGGTGCGCACGCTGGGCCGCTGGTTCGACAGCGAGCTGGCGCGCCAGCCCTTCGTGGCCGGCGAGCGCTTCACCATCGCCGACATCACGCTGCTGTGTGCGCTGGATTTCGCCCGCGGGCTGATGAAGTACCGGCCGGAGGACGAAGGCCTGGCGCACCTGCAGGCCTGGCGCGAGCGCATGGCGCAGCGGCCGGCGCTGCAGGGGTGATCAGCCGCCCGGCCGCTGGGTGAACAGCTTGGCGGCGCGGCCCTTCAACTCCAGCAGTTCGCTGGCGGTGACCGAGTACTTGCCGGACAGGGCGTCCACCTCGATGCGGAACTCGACATCGCGGCCGCCGTTGGACAGCATGCCGCAGGTGAACTCGTAGTCCTCGGCCAGCGCCGGCAGGCCCTGGGCCGCCAGGTCGTAGTCCTCGTACTGCACGTTGCGGATCTCGCCACTGGCCAGGTCCAGCAGGGCGTTGGACTTGACGACGGTTTCGGCCATTTCGTCGATGACGACGATGGGCAGCTGAAGATCCATGAACGACCTCGAAGCGGGTTGCGGGGTGACGGCCTGGCGGCCGGCCGAGGCGCGCATTGTGGCCCGGGCCGCCGCTATCATGCGCCGGCCCTACCGGCAGTCCTGCCCGCCCTCTTGCCGCCATGTCGAAATCGCAGCCCTCGGCCGACAGTGCCATCGCCCAGAGCCTGCAGGCTGTGGCGCAATCACCGGCCGAGGCCCAGGCAGCGCTGGTGAAGGTGGAAACCCTGGGCGCCAACATGCCGCTGATCCGCGACATGACGCAGGTGATGCCGGTACCCGACTTCGTCTTCGGCGGCGGCATGCTGCTGCTGATCGTGCTGCTGCATGCCACCGGCATGCGCATGCTGACCGACAGCTTCGAGCGCCGGCTGCTCAAGCTGGGGCGGCTGCACAGCACCTGGCGGCCCGACGTGCTGATGGGCCTAGTGGTGCTGCTGATGCTGCTGCTGCACCTGGTGGAGATCTGGGTCTGGTCGGCGGCGCTGGTGTACAGCGGCCTGGTGCCCGATTGGCGCGCCGCCGGCTTCTTCGCGGCCAACACCTACACCACCGTGGGCTACGGCAACTTCCTGCTGCCGGACGGCTGGCACATGCTGGCGCCGATCATCGCCATGTCGGGCCTGTTCAC
This sequence comes from Burkholderiales bacterium, assembly GCA_017302505.1. Classification (GTDB taxonomy): domain Bacteria; phylum Pseudomonadota; class Gammaproteobacteria; order Burkholderiales; family Burkholderiaceae_C; genus Rubrivivax. Next base: position 4,252 of record JAFLDH010000223.1, on the reverse strand, counting down.
CTTTGGCTGGACGGGCAGCGTGCTGGTGGAGATCGTGCGCCGCTGCCAGGAGGTGAAGAGCGCGGCCTTCAAGAGCCGGCTGGCCAAGAGCCGCCAGGACGACGCCGGGCGTTGACGCCGCCGGCGGCGGTGCGGCCTTGGTGAATTTCGCACACGCCGCAGCGTGTGCATTCACCTCCTGCGGGAAGCGTGCATCCCTAGTCTTCAGGTCACGTCGAGATGACCCGCCACCTGGCGGGCCGACGCACCAGGAGGACCCCACATGCAACAACTCACCATCCCCGCCGCCGTCACCCACCACATCACGCCGGGCTGGGCGCAGCCCGCCGAGCGCAGCACCGACGCCTGTGCCGCCATGCTCGAGCGCATGCTCGACATCGTCGACTACGGCATGTTGCTGCTGCTGCCCAATGGCCAGGTGATCTATGCCAATGCCACGGCACGCTTCGATCTGGAGGACCACCCGCTGATGCAACTGCAGGGGCAGGTGCTGCAGGTCGGCCAGCCGCGCGATGCCACGGCGCTGCGCGAAGCGCTGGTCGGCGCCGTGCAGCGCGGCTGCCAGAAGCTGCTGACGCTGGGCGGCGAATGCGAGGCGACGCTGAACGTGGCCGTGGTGCCGGTGCTGGAATCCAATGCAGGCCGCGCGGCCGGTGCGATGCTGGTCCTGGGCAAGCGCAGGATCTACGACGAGATGAGCATCGAGTCCTTCGCCCGGCACCACCGCCTGACGCCGGCCGAGCAGCGTGTGCTGAAACTGCTGTGCGCGGGCCGCCGGCCGACCGAGATCGCACAGATCCTGCAGGTGTGCCTGAGCACGGTTCGCACGCAGATCGCCAGCATCCTGGAGAAGACCGGCCTGTCGGGCATCGGCGCGCTGATCCGCGAGGTGTCGCGTCTGCCGCCGCTGCGCAAGCTGCTGCGCGCGGCCTGATCCCGGTGCCGGGCGCGCCGCCTTAAGATCGGCGCGCCCGCGGCCTGGCCGCGACCCGACGACGGCCATGCCCCGACCCCGCCGCGCCCTCCGCCAGCCGCCCGATCTGCAGAGCCTGCCGATGAGCGATGCCTTGCGCAGGCTGGCCGAGCGCAGCGAGCCGCGCTTCTATGCCAAGGGCCGCGTGCTGATCCACGAGGGCGAGGCGGGCAGCGGCCTGTTCATCATCCTGTCCGGCCGGCTGCGTGCCTTTTCCAGCAACGACGACGATTCGCGCCGCGTCACCTACGGCGAGTACCTGCCCGGTGAGTTCCTGGGCGAGATGAGCCTGGACGGCGGCCTGCGTTCGGCCACGGTCGAAGCGGTGGAGGACAGCTGGTGCGTGATGGTCACGCGCCAGACCATCGAGCAGCACATTGCGGAACATCCGGGCTTCGCCTTCGAGCTGCTGGCCAAGGTGATCCGCCGTGCCCGCATGGCCACGCTGAGCCTGCGCGCCGTGGCGCTGAACGATGTCTACGGCCGCGTGGTCTGGCTGCTGAACGAGCGCGCCGCAGCCCAAGCCGACGGCACGCGCCGCACCACGCCGCTGACGCACCAGGACATGGCCGACCTGCTGGGCTGCACCCGGCCGATGGTCAGCCGCGTGATGAAGGAACTGGAGCGCGGCGGCTACATCGCCACGGTGCAGCGTTGCATCGTGCTGAAGCGGGCGCTGCCGGCGCGCTTCTGACGCACGACGCGTCACGCATCCTGGGGATGCGCACGGGCGCGGCACACCTGCCGTCCCGACAAGTGGCGATGCCCCGAAGGCCCTGAACGGTCACGCTGGAGTACCTCGAAACTCCAGGAGAAAAGCGTGGACCGCATTGCTGCAGGAATGCCGCGGCCAGGCATGGGTTCCCTCACGGCCCTGGTGGTGCTCGCCGCGCTGGCCGGCTGCGCCACCGCCCCGCCGAACGCCGCCGGCTCGGCCACCGTGAACATCGCACCGGGCGTGGCCGGGCCGGTGCAGGGTGTGGGCATCGAAGGGCAGGACGTGGTCGGCATGTCCGACCAGATGATGCGAGACCTGCTGGCCACGCCGCGGCTGGTGCAGGCCAACGGCCAGGGCAAGGTGCCACGGGTGATCGTCGACGCGCAGTACTTTGCCAACGACTCGACGCAACCGATCAACCGCAACCTGATCACCGACCGGCTGCGCGTCGCGCTGAACCGCTCGGCGCAGGGGCGCATGAGCTTCGTCGGCCGGCAGTACACCCAGGCGGTGGAAGCCGAGCGTGCGCTCAAGCGCAGCGGCACCACGGACGTCGGCACCGTGGGCATGACGCGGGCCACCTTGGGGGCGGATTTCCGGCTCGGCGGGCGCATCGCCTCGCTGGACCAGAAGTCGCCTTCCACCGGCCTGATCCAGCGCTACACGCAGATCACCTTCGAGATGTTCGACCTGGAGTCCGGCGAGATCGTCTGGAGCGGCATCTACGAGATCGCCCGCGCTGCCGCCGACGACGTCGTCTATCGCTGAACCACCCCATCGACCGGAGCCTACGATGCAACGAACCTTGATCGGCCACGCCGTGGCCGCCGTGCTGGCCGCCACCACGCTGCCCGCGCTGGCCAACCCCTTCGCCGCGCTGTTCAACAGCAGCACCGGCAGCGATGCCGACACCACCCAGGTGGCCAAGGAGGCCGACAGCTATGTCGGCAAGCAGGCGGCCTGGGCCCGGCCCTATCTGGGCGCGCTGTACCGCGACGGCGAATGGGGCGCCGTGCTGAACCTCAACCGCCTGGGCCTGGCGGCGATGGAAAAGCAGCAGTTCGGCCTGGCGCGCAAGGCCTTCGACCAGGCGATCGTGCGCGTCGAAGCCATCTACGCCGACGACCCGAATGCCGCCAAGGCACGCTCGGTGTTCAACGGCGAGAAGGTCAAGGACTTCAAGGGCGAGCCCTACGAGCGGGCGATGATGTACTACTACCGCGGCCTGCTGTACCTGCAGGAAGGTGACTACCAGAACGCCCGCGCCGCCTTCCTGGCCGCCGACCGCCACGACACGCTGAGCTCGGCCGAGGACAAGGCCTTCGCCGGTGACTTCGGCCTGATGAAGTACCTGGCCGGCTGGGCTTCGGCCTGCGACGGCGACAGCGTGCGCGCCGAGCAGCTGGTGGCCGAGGCGCAGGCCGTCGATGCCACCGTGCGCGCCCTGCCCAAGGTGCCGGGCGCGGGCCTGGTGCTGCTGGACAGCGGGCCGGCCCCGGTGAAGTGGGGCGACGGCCAGTACAAGCACATCCTGAAGATCAAGCCCGGCGAAGGCAGCGATCCGGCGCCACAGCTGCGCCTGGCCGATGGCGGCACGCTGGACGGTCTGACACCCGGCGGCGACATCGGCTTCCAGGCCAGCACGCGCGGTGGCCGCGAGATCGACGGCATCCTGGCCGGCAAGGCGCAGTTCAAGGACACCGCCGGCGCCGTGGGCGACGGCGCGCTGGTGGTCGGCAGCACGCTGCTGAGCAGCGCCTCGATGATGGGCGACAGCGGCATGGCCAACATCGGCATGGCCGGCCTGTTCATCGGCCTGGTGGCCAAGGGCCTGGAGAAGGCGGCCAACCCGGAGGCCGACCTGCGCGGCTGGGACACGCTGCCGGCCCAGGTGCTGGTGCGGGTCTCGCCCGAGGCCCACCCGGGAACGGTGCTTCTGGTCAGTGGCGCGCAGGCCGCGCCGCTGCCGCTGCAGGCCACGCAGGGACGTTGCTCGGTGGCCTGGGGGCGCACCCGCCCGGCCGTGCTGGCGGCACTGGCACCGCCATCGACGCCTGTGCCGGCCGAAGCCCAGCGCGGCGACCGCAACCGGGCCTTCCGCGCGATGCTGGTCAGCGACATGACGGTGCCCGAATGAGCGCCGCTGCCTTCGCCCGCCGCATGGCACAAGGCAGCGCGGCGCTGCTGGCCGCGGCTGTGGGGCTGCCCGCCTGCGCCCCCATGCCCGGGCCGGCGCCGGTGGTGGCCGACTGCCACCTGCCGAGCACGCAGGAGCGCCCCGGCCCGGCGCTGGTGGGCCAGCGCTACGGCATGGCGATGACACCCATCCCGCTGAACAGCGTGCAGTTCGGCGGGCCGGAGACGGCCCGCGCGATGGCGGTGCAGAACCTGTATGCCACGCGCACACCCACCGGCACGGTGCAGGTCAGCGCCCGCTTCGTGTCCTGTCTGGACCAGCCGGCCTCGGTGCGGGTTCGCACGTCCTTCGTGCGGGCCGATACCTCGCCGGCCGAAGCGCCCACGCCCTGGCGGCTGGTGTTCCTGGAGCCGCGGGCCACGGC
>JAFLDH010000222.1 GCA_017302505.1 Burkholderiales bacterium | reverse complement strand
ACAGGCACGGCGCGCGACCGGCTCTACACCCGGCTGGCGCAAGGGCTCAGCGACGCCGGCCCCACGCGCGAGACGCTGTACCTGGCCCGCCTGGCGCTGCTGCTGTGCGAGCGCCTGGGCGACGAGGCCGCGGCCGCCCAGGCCATCGACCGCGCATTGCAGAATCTGCCCGAGCCCTCGCTGTCCGCGGCGAACGCCACCTACTGAACCCATACCCACAAGGAGACACCGCTTGAACACACGCCGCACCTTCCTCGCCGCCACCGCCGGCGCCACCCTGCTGCCACCCCTGCACGCGCAGACCAACACGCTGCGCTGGGTGGTGCCCTACCCGCCCGGTGGCGGCACCGACGTGCTGGGCCGCACGCTGGCCGAGGCCATGCGCGGCCCGCTGGGCATGGCCATCGTCATCGAGAACAAGCCCGGCGCATCGACCAACATCGCCGCGCAGGACGTGGCCCGCGCCGCGCCGGACGGCCGCACCGTGCTGCAGGCCGACAACGCGCTGATGGCCTTCAACGAACACCTGTTCAAGAAGCTGCCGGTGGATCCGGACAAGGACTTCAGCTACATCGGCGGCATCGGCAAGTTCCCGCTGGCGCTGGTGGTGCACCCCGACTTCCCGGCCAAGAACTTCAAGGAGTTCATCGCCTACGTGCGCGCCAACCCGGGCAAGGTGAACTACGCGTCGCCGGGCAACGGCTCGCCGCACCACCTGGCGATGGAGATGTTCAAGAACCGCACGAAGACCTTCCTGGTGCACATCCCCTACCGTGGCGCCGCGCCGGCCATGCAGGACGTGATGGCCGGCCAGGTGCCGGTGATGTTCCTGGACCTGGCCTCGGGCCTGCCGACCATCCAGGGCGGCAAGGTGCGCGCCATCGCCTATGGCGGCGCCGAGCGCAGCGCGCTGCTGCCCGGCGTGCCCACGCTGATCGAGGAGAACGTGCGCGAGGTCGAGGTCTTCGCCTTCCAGGGCCTGCTGGGCCCGGCCGGCATGGCGCCAGCCACCGTGCAGCGGCTGAACGCCGAACTGAACAAGGCACTGGCCAACACCACGGTGCTGAAGCGCTTCCTCGATTTCGGCATGCAGCCGATGCCCGGCACGCCGGAGCAGTTCCGCGCCTTCGCGCGCAACGAGGCCAAGCGCTGGGGGCCGATCATCAAGGACAACGGCATCACGCTGGACTGAGCGCGGCCGCCGCCCGGGGCACCCCGGGCAAACCCGCTGTGTAGTTCTACAGCCGGCGCAGGTGCGCGCCTGCAGATGCGCAGCTGTCCCGGCATCGGGACACTGGCTCCATCGTCAACCACGAAGGAGCCTGCCGATGAAGACCCTGTCCCTGAGGCCGCCACGCGAGGCAGTACGCGGCCTGCTGCCCTGGCTGCCGCGCGCCGCGGCCATCGTGGCGGTGACCGCTGGCCTGGCGCTGTCGGCGCCGCTGATCTGGGGCGCCGTGTCGGCCGGCCTGGGCCTGCTGGCGCTGGCCGGTTTCCTGGCCTTCGGCTTCGTGGTCTTCCAGGCGCTGCCGTGGCTGATGCAGCGGCTGGAAAACCGCCTGCTGGCCGCGCGCAAGGCCGAGGCCCGCGCCAACCCCATCGAACAACTGCAGAACGACTGCCTGCGCCGCGAGGCGCGGCTGGCCTCGTTCCGCCGCGCGCTGGTGGAGATCGGCATGCAGATCGAGAACATGCGCCAGATGCTCGACGAGCGCCGCCACCTCGATCCGGCGCAGGTGCTGGACCGGCAGGAACGCGCGCTGCAGAAGATGACGCAGTTCCACCACATCAATGTCGCCCGGCTGGAGCAGGCCCATGCCGCGCTGCAGGCCTTCCGCCAACAGGTGCAGCAGAAGCTGTTCGAGTGGCAGTTCGCGCAGGCCGGCCAGGTGGTGATGGACGCGATGCGCCCCACCGAGGTGGCCGACCTGATGCAGGACCTGCTCAGCGACGAGGCGCTGCGTTCGGTGCAGTCGCACTTCAACGCGGTGTTCGCCGAGCTCGACATCGAGATGCGCTCGCTCGATGCCCCCAGCCGCCGCTACCTGGACCGCAGCCAGCTGGACGCGATGGAGCAGCTGCGCATGCCATCGGCCGAACCCACGGGGAGCCTGCCATGAAGTTCTGGAAACGCCTGCGCTGGATCGGCAGCGCCGCCTTCCTCGCCCTGCTGCTGTGGAGCTGGTGGGCCGCCGATCCCGCCACGCCCACCGATGCCCCGCGCACCCTGCGCTACTAGCCAAGGAGAAAGCACCATGTCCAGATTCCGACCCACCGTCGCCACCTTGCTGCTGCTGGCCACGTTGCCGGTGCTGGCCGCGCCCCCGGCGCCGGCCACGGCCCCGGTGGAAGAAGCCCGCTGCGACCTGCGCGTGGCCACCGGCCCGCGCGGCAAGGTCTACGAAAAGCTGTTCGCCGACATGCGCCAGGTCTGCGGCGCCGAGGTTTCGCTGTGCGCCGTGCCCAGCGAAGGCGGCCTGCAGAACCTGACGCTGCTGTCCTCGAACCAGGCCGACATCGGACTGGCCCAGCTGGACACCTGGGAGACGCTGAAGGAAGGCGACGACAACGTGCGCAGCCTGCAGCTGGTGATGCCGCTGCACAGCAACCTGCTGCACGTGATCAGCCTGCGCAGCGGCTCGCGGGTGGGCGCCACTACCGTCATGAGCAAGCCGGTGCCCGGCACCGGCCGCGTCGTTCAGGTGCGCAGCTACGACGACCTGAAGGGCCTGCAGGTGGCCGCCGTGGGCTCGGCGCAGCTGATGGGCCAGACCGTGGCACGGCAGCTGGGGCTGGCCGTCCAGGTGCACAACGCCGACAGCGACGATCAGGCGCTGGAGATGCTGAACAGCGGCAAGGTGCAGGCGGTGTTCACGACCGTCGGCTGGCCCAGCCCCTTCGTCGGGCGGCTGCGCGACGACACCTACACGCTGGTGCGCTTCGACGGCAAGGCGCCGCCGCCGCCCTACCAACTGGTCAAGCGCAACTACCAGAACCTGGGCGCGCTGAACCACCCCTTCCTGGCTGCGCCGAACCTGCTGCTGAGCCCGCCATACAAGGTCAGTGGCAACTATTTCAAGCGCGTGGCCAGCCTGCAGCGCTGCCTGGTGAAGAACCTGGACGCGCTGCAGGAAGGCGGCTTCCACCCGGGCTGGAAGGAAGTGCGCGACCCCCGGCAGAGCTACGGCCTGATGCTGTTCCCGGGTGCCACTGCACAGACTGCGGCTGCGGAAACGTCATCCCGGAGCCGGTAGCCATGCGTGCATCTGCCCTCACAATGCCATTCAGCCGCATGCCCACAACAACAATGACTGCCGCTGTCGTGATGGGCCCGGCGACCCCGCGTCGCCGGCGTGTCGCGGCGTGGCTGGCGGTGATGGCAGCCGGGCTGGTGGTGGTGGGCGCAGCCGGCGAATGGGCCGCGGCGCGCGAGACGCAGGAGCAGCTGGACGCACTGCGCCGCACGGCCGAGATGCAGCTGCTGGGGCTGCGTGCCGCGGCCGACCGCTTCGAGCACCTGCCCTACGCCATCGCCCAGCAGCAGGATGTGCTGTCGGTGCTGACGGCGCCAGGCGACGCCGACGCGCGCGACCGCGCCAACCGCTTCCTGCAGGGCGTGGCCGATCGCGCCGGCCTGTCGGCGTTGTACGTGATGAACGAACGCGGCAGTACGCTGGCCGCCAGCAACTGGGACACGCTGACTTCCTTCGTCGGCCATTCCTACCGCGACAGGCCCTACTTCACCGAGGCCCGCAACGGCCGCACCGGCACCTTCTATGGCGTGGGCCTGACCACCGGCGTGCCCGGCTATTTCATTGCCGCACCGGTGCGCCAGCCCGGCAGCACCCAGGTGATCGGCGTGGTGGCCCTGAAGCTGAGCCTGGACCCGATTTCCACCGCCTGGGCGCTGGCGCGCGAGCCGATCGTGCTGAGCGACGCACGTGGCATCGTGTTGATGAGCAACGTGCCCGACTGGCTCTACCGCAGCGTACGCCCGCAGACGGTGATGGAGCTGGAATGGCTGCGCTACTTCAAGGCCTATGGCGAGCGGCTGGATTTCGAGCCCGTACCCTGGCAACGAGAGCCGGGCGACGCCGAGTCCGGCCGGCTGATGACCGCCACGCTGGGCGGCCGGCCACGCCGCCTGCTGGGCATCGACGAGGCGCTGCCCGAGCTGGGCTGGACCCTGACGGTCACTGCCGACCACCAGCCGATCGCCGTGGCCCGGCGCACCGCCTGGGCCATCGCCACCCTGACGCTGCTGGCACTGCTGCTGGGCGCGTTGTACTGGCGGCAGCGCGAGCGCCGCTTTGCCGAGCAGCGGACCGCCCGGCGCGACCTGGAGCAGCGCGTGCAGGAGCGCACCCGCGAGCTGATGGACGCGCGCGGCTACTGGCAGGCGATGGAGGATTCGCTGCTGGTGGGCATGCGCGCCCGCGACCTGAACGGCCGCATCATCTACGTGAACCCGGCTCTGTGCGAGATGCTCGGCTACACCGCCGAGGAGCTGGTGGGCCGCATGCCGCCCTACCCCTACTGGCACCCGGAAGACCTGGACAAGCACTGGCGCGACAACGAGGCCGTGGTCACCGGCCGCGCGGCGCTGAACGGCTTCGAGTCGCGGGTGCGGCACCGCGACGGCCACGATGTCTACACGATGGTCTACACCGCGCCGCTGCTCGATGCCAGCGGCAAGCAGAGCGGCTGGATGAGCTCGGTGGTGGACATCAGCGCGCAGAAGCAGGCCGAGGAGCGGCAGCGCTCGCAGCAGGCCCAGTTGCAGCGCGCCACGCGGCTCTTGAGCCTGGGCGAGATGGCCTCCACGCTGGCGCACGAGCTGAACCAGCCGCTGATGGCGCTGTCGAATTTCGCCGCCGCGGCGCGGGCCTTTGCCGAGCGCGGCCCGAAGGAGATGCTGGTGGCCAGCCTGGACGACATCGGCGCACAGGCGGCGCGGGCCGGCGAGATCGTCGCGCGCATCCGTGGCTTCGTGCGCCAGCGCAGTGGCCAGCAGGCGCTGTGCCACCTGGCCGATGTGGTGAGCTCGGTGCAGACGCTGATCGAGCCGGAGCGGCGTTCGCGCAGGGCCCGGCTGGAGCTGAAGATCGCACCCGACCTGCCGCCGGTGATGGCCGACCGCGTGCTGCTGGAGCAGGTGCTGCTGAACCTGGTGCTGAACGCACTGCAGGCCGCGCAGCACATGGGCGCGCCGCGTCGCGTGGTGCAGATCGAGGCCGCCCGCGACGGCGACCTGCTGGTGCTGCGCGTGGCCGACCGGGGCCCCGGCATCAGCCCGGACGCCGCGGCGCACCTGTTCGAGCCCTTCTTCACCAGCAAGGCCGACGGCCTGGGCCTCGGCCTGAACATCTGCCGCACCATCGTCGAGGGCCATGGCGGCCACCTCGGCTATGCCAACCGCGACGAAGGCGGCGCCGTCTTCTTCTTCACCCTGCCCCCCGCGCCATGAAGCCACCCCGCCTGAACATCTACATCGTCGACGACGACGAGGACGTGCGCCGCTCGCTGGTGATGCTGCTGCACGCCCAGGGCCATGCGATGCAGGCCTTCGAGTCCGGCGAGGCCTTCCTGGCCCAGGTGGACGTCGCCAGCCAGTACGGTTGCGCGGTGCTGGACCTGCGCATGCAGGGCATGAGTGGCATCGAGGTCTTCGACCAGCTGCTGGCGCGGCGCAGCCCGCTGGTGGTGCTGTTCCTGTCGGGCCACGGCGACATCGAGCTGGCGCTGGAGCAGGTGAAAAAGGGCGCCTGCGACTGGATCCCCAAGCCCAGCACACCGCAGGTGCTGGCCAAGCTGACGCCGGCGCTGGAGTTGGCAGCGCAGCGCGCGGTGGACCACCAGCGCTGGAGCACGCTGACCGACCGCGAGCGCGAGGTCGTGAAGCCGCTGGCGCGCGGCCTGTCCAGCCGGGAGATCGCGCGGCTGCTCAAGCCGGAGGTCGGCTTCCGGGTGGTCGATACCTACCGCGCTCGCATCTTCGAGAAGCTGCAGGTCGCCAATGCCACCGAACTGGCAGTCTGGGTGGCGCGCAACGGGTGGCTGCTGCGCGAAGACCCACCGCATGCCAAGGTGAAGCCATGAACCCGACGCCCTTGTCCGCCGTCGCCCTGAGCCGGCTGCGCCGCGTGCTGCTGCTGCTGGCCTGCGGCTTCGTGCTCTGGCTGCTGTGGCCCTTTGCGATCGTGCCGCCGGGCCACCGCGGGGTCCTCACCACGCTGGGCAAGCCCAGCGAGCAGGTCTACGGCGAAGGCATTCACCTGCGCATCCCGCTGGTCCAGGCGCTGCACACGATGGACGTGCGCGTGGCCCGCAGCGAGGGCGAAGGCGAAGCGGCGTCGAAGGACCTGCAGGCGGTGCGGGTCAAGGTCATCCTCAACTACCACCTCGACCCGGCGGCCGCGGCCCGCGCCTTCCGCGACATCGCGCCCAGCACGCCGGAGGTGGCGCAGCGCATCATCGAGCCGGCGCGGCCCGAGGCCTTCAAGGCCGTGACGGCGCGCTTCACCGCCGAGGAACTGGTGACGCGCCGCAACGAGGTCAGCGAGCAGATCGCCCAGCAGCTGCGCGAGAAGCTGGCGCGCCATGGCCTGGTGCTGGACGAGTTCTCGATCGCCAACTTCGCGTTCTCGCCCTCGTTCATGCAGGCCATCGAGGCCAAGGTCGTTGCCGAACAGAAGAAGCTGGAAGCCGACCGCGACCTGCTGCGCATCCAGGTGGAAGCCGAGCAGCGCATCGTCGCGGCGCGCGCCGAGGCCGAGGCATTGCGGCTGCAGCGCCAGGAAGTGACGCCGCTGCTGCTGGACCTGCGCCGCGTCGAAAACGAGCGCCTGGCCGTGGCCCGCTGGAACGGGCAGGTGCCGACCACCTCCGTGGGCAGCGGCGCGCTGCCGTGGATCAACTTGCCGGCGGCGCGGTAGCCGTCGGCATCGCGCTGCCGGCCTGCGCCTGCAGCCACTCGGCCAGATGCTCGACGCAGGCCCGCACCTTGGGCAGGCGATGGCGCTCCTGCAGCATCACGGCATACATGGGCGCGGCCGGCACCAGCACACGTTCGGGCAGCACCGGCAACAACGCGCCACGCTGCACCAGCGGCTGCGCCACCAGTTCGGCCAGCCGCGCGATGCCGGCCCCGTGCAGCACCAGCGCCAGCATCACCGCGGTGTTGTCGGTGCGGGTGTGGCCGTTGACACGCAGCTCGCGCTTGCGCGGGCCCTCCTGCAATGTCCAGTGGTTCAGCGACGGGCTGCGGCTGTTGGCAATCAGGCGGTGGCGCTCCAGCTCCCCGGCATCGGCCGGCAGGCCATGCTCGGCCACGTAGGCCGGCGACGCGTACAGCCCGCGACGCAGCTCGCCGATCTGCCGCGCCACCACCAGGTCGGTGTGCGTGCTGCCGGTGCGCAGCGCAATGTCGATGCCTTCGCGCGCCATGTCGGCCATGCGGTCGTCGGCGCTGATGTCCAGTTGCAGCCGGGGGTGGCGGCGGTACAGCGCCGGCAGGCAAGGCGCGACCACGGCTTCGGCCAGCACCGGGCTGACACTCAGGCGCACCCAGCCGGCCGGCCCGGCGGCGCGGCCACTCAGCGCGCCCTGCAGCGCCTCGGCCGCGTCGAGCACGCGCCGGCCGTGGGCCAGCACGGCATCGCCTTCATCGGTCAGGCTCAAGCCATGCGTGCTGCGCAGCAGCAGCCGCGCACCGCAGGCCGCCTCCAGCCGCAGCAGCGCGCGCGTCACCTGGCTGACCGGCACGTTGCGCTCGCGGGCCACGGCCGACAAGGTGCCGCGTTCGACGATGCGCAGGAACAGGGCCAGATCGTCGAGTTGCGGTGTCATGGCGCCACTGTGCATTGGTTTTGCAGTTGCTGCAATACCATGTTCCGATTCATGCCGTTTCGCAACCTGCGGTAGGTGCATAAAGTGCAATGCACACCGTTACCTGGGAGCACGCCATGTCACTGGAACTGGAACGCCTGAGCAACCGCCAATGGCAACGCCTGCACGACGAGGCGCTGCAACAGGCGCCGCAACTGCGCCAGCAGGCCATCGACGAGTTCTGGCGCGGTCTGAATGCCGCGCTATGGGGTCGCCTGTCGGCCGCCCAGCGCGCCGCGACGCGGCTGTCGCACCGGCTGCAGCAGCATCAGCAGCAGCGCCAACGCGGGCCGCACGCCGCGGGCTGAAGCCGCTTCAGC
>JAFLDH010000221.1 GCA_017302505.1 Burkholderiales bacterium | reverse complement strand
GGACGTGCGCAGGGCCGGCTGCTGCTGGCCGGCGCCGGCGTCGGCTTGTTGGGCTTGCTGGCGGCCGGCTTCGGCATCGGTGCGCAGGGCTGGTCCTTCGAGTTCCTGGAAGCCTGGTTCGGCCCATTGCCCGGCGGGCAGTTCGGCATCGGCCTGGGCGGCGCGCTGGTGCTGCTGGCGCTGCTGATGCTGCTGGGTGCCGGCATCGCACGGCTCGGCTACTTCCGCGGCGACCTGTTCGTCGCCGGCGCGGTGGTGCTGTGCAGCGCGCTGCTGCTGCTGTTCGTGGCGCTGCCGGTGGGCAAGAGCCTGCTCGGCGCCTTCCTCGACGATGCCGGGCAGCCGTCCCTCGCCGCGCTGGCCGAGCGCCTGGCCCACGAGCGCGTCTGGGGTCTGGGCTGCATTGCCGGCGGCGTGCGCTGCGGTGTGGCCTGGAACACGCTGTTCCTGGCGCTGCTGACGGCGGCCGGCACGACGCTGCTGGGCACGCTGATCGCGCTGTATGCCGAGCGCGGCAACCGGCGGCTGGGCAAGTCGCTGAACGTGCTGGCGCTGCTGCCGATCATCACGCCGCCCTTCGTCGTCGGCCTGGGGCTGATCCTGCTGTTCGGCCGTGCGGGCCTGGTCAACCAGTTTCTGGAGTGGGCGTTCGGTGTGCCGCCGACGCGCTGGTTCTACGGGCTGCTGGGCGTGTGGCTGGCACAGATGTTCGCCTTCACGCCCATCGCCTTCATGATCATGCGCGGCGTGGTGCAGGGCATCAGTCCCAGCATGGAAGAGGCCGCGCAGACGCTGCGCGCCTCGCGCATCAAGACCTTCATGACGGTGACGCTGCCGCTGATGAAGCCGGGCCTGGCCAATGCCTTCCTGGTGGGCTTCATCGAGAGCATTGCCGACTTCGGCAACCCGATCATCGTCGGCGGCTCCTACGCGGTGCTGTCCACCGACATCTTCTTCGCCATCGTCGGCGCGCAGTACGACCAGGGCAAGGCCGCCTCGCTGGCGCTGGTGCTCACCGCCTTCGCGCTGGCGGTGTTCTTCATCCAGCAGCGTGTGCTGGGCCGCCAGAGCTACACCACGGTATCGGGCAAGGGCGACGCCGGCATGGCCATGCCGCTGCCCGATGGCGTGCGGCGGCTGTGTGTGGGCATCGCCGGGCCGTGGCTGGCCTTCACGGTGGTGGTCTACGTCTTCGCCTTCATTGGCGGCTTCGTGCAGACCTGGGGCCGCGACTACACGCCGACGCTGGCGCACTTCCACACCGCCTTCGATCTGCAGTGGGGCGTGAACGGGCTGGTCTGGGCCGGCACCGCGTGGAACTCGCTGTTCACCACGCTGAAGCTGGCGGCCATCGCCGCGCCGATCTGCGCCAGCATCGGCCTGTTGATCAGCTGGCTGCTGGCGCGCACCCAGTTCGTCGGCCAGCGCGCCTTCGAGTTCGCCGCGCTGCTCGCCTTTGCCATCCCCGGCACGGTGCTGGGCGTCAGCTACATCCTGGCCTTCAACGTGCCGCCCTTCGAGCTGACCGGCACCGGGCTGATCATCGTGCTGTGCTTCGTGTTCCGCAACCTGCCGGTGGGCGTGCGTGCCGGCACCGCCAGCTTCAAGCAGCTGGACAAGAGCCTGGACGAGGCCAGCACGATGCTGCGCGCCGGCACGGCCACCACGCTGCGCCGCGTGGTGCTGCCGCTGCTGAAGCCGGCGCTGGTGGCCGCGCTGGTCTACAGCTTCGTGCGCAGCATGACCACGGTGTCGGCGGTGATCTTCCTGGTCACGGCCGAGAACGAACTGGCCACCACCTACATCATCGGCCGCGTCGGCAACGGCGACTACGGCGTGGCGCTGGCCTACTGCACGGTGCTGATCGTGCTGATGTCGCTGGCCACGGCGGCGATCCAGTTCGTGGTCGGCGAGCGCAAGCTCGGGAGGCGCAAGAACACATGAGCATCGAGTTCCGGCAGGTCACCAAGCGCTACGGCGATGCGAAGTCGCCGCTGGTCGTCAAGGGCGTGGACCTGGTGGTGCCCAAGGGCACGCTGACCACCATCCTCGGCCCTTCGGGCTGCGGCAAGACCACGCTGCTGCGCATGATCGCCGGGCTGGACGCACCGACCTCCGGCCGCATCCTGATCGATGGTCAGGACGTGACTGAACTGGGGCCGGCGGAGCGCAACGTCAGCATGGTGTTCCAGAGTTATGCGCTGTTCCCGCACATGAACGTGCTGGCCAACGTGGGCTACGGACTGGTGGTGCAAGGCATTCCCCAGGGCCAGGCCGAGCAACGCGCCCGCGCGGCGATGGACAGCGTGGGCCTGGCCGGCTACGACACGAGGCTGCCGAGTGAGCTGTCCGGCGGCCAGCAGCAGCGCGTGGCGGTGGCGCGCGCGCTGGTGCTGGAGCCTTCGGTGATGCTGTTCGACGAGCCGCTGTCCAACCTGGACGCGCGGCTGCGCCGCAGCATGCGCGAGGAGATTCGCGCGCTGCAGCAGCGCCTGGGTCTGACCGTGGCCTACGTGACGCACGACCAGAGCGAGGCGCTGGCCGTCAGCGACCAGATCATCGTCATGGATGCGGGCCGCATCGCCCAAGCGGGTACGCCGCACCAGCTGTACGAACACCCGGCCAGCGAGTTCGTCGCCGGATTCATGGGCGAGGCCATGCTGTTCGATGGCCAGGCGCTGTCAAATGGCACGGTGCGGCTGGGCCCGCTGACCGTGCAGCCGCGCCAGCCAGTGGCGCCGGGGCCGGTGAAGGTGGCGGTGCGGCCCGAGGCCTGGCGGCTGGCTGCGGCGCCGCCCGCCGGCGGCGAAGGCCTGCCCGGCACGGTGCAGAAGTGCGCCTACCTTGGCAGCTTCCAGGAAGTGACGGTGGCCACTGAACTGGGCGCTATCTTCGTCGTCGCGCCCGAACTGGAGCCCACTTGGCAGCCGGGGCAGGGGGCGTGGTTGTCGCTGGCCGGGCGTGGGCTGTCGGTGGTGGCGGCTTGAGCGACGCGATGCGCATCGTCTTCGACTGGGCCGGCGTGCTGTTCCACTGGCAGCCGCGGCAGCTGCTGCGGCGCACGCTGCCGCAGCATGCGGTGGACGAGGCCAGTGCCGCGCGGCTGGAACGGGAGATCTTCGAAGGCTATGGCGGCGACTGGGCTGATTTCGACCGCGGCCTGCTGGCCGAGCCCGAACTGGTGCAGCGCATCGCCGCGCGCGCCGGCCTGCCGGCGGCGGCGGTGCGTGCGGTGGTCGATGCGGTGCCGGCCGAACTGCAGCCGATGCCGGCCACGGTGGCGCTGCTGCGCCGCCTGCACGCGCAGGGCCGGCGGCTGCACTTCCTGTCGAACATGCCGGCGCCCTATGCCGAGCACCTGGAGCGCACGCACGACTTCCTGCGCTGCTTCGAATCGGGCGTGGTCTCAGCGCGGGTGCAGCAGATCAAGCCCGAGCCGGGCATCTACGACACGGCGGCGCGGCGCTTCGGCGCCGCGCCGCACGAGCTGCTGTTCATCGACGACGTGGCCGTCAACGTGCAGGCCGCCCGCGACGCGGGCTGGCAGGCGCTGCACTTCGTCGATGCGGCCAGCGTCGAGGCGCAGCTGCGCGACCGCGGCTGGCTCTGATCTGAGCGCCGGCCGCGTTGCGGTCAGTGCTGCAGGATCTTGTTGAGGAAGTCCTTGGTGCGCGGCTGCCGGTTCTCGGGGTGGCCGAAGAACTCTTCCTTCGTGCAGTCCTCGAGGATGCGGCCGCCCACGTCGATGAAGATCACGCGGTTGGCCACCTTGCGCGCAAAGCCCATCTCGTGGGTGACCACCATCATCGTCATGCCTTCCTTGGCCAGGCCGACCATCACGTCCAGCACCTCGCCCACCATCTCGGGGTCGAGCGCCGAGGTCGGCTCGTCGAAGAGCATGACGATCGGGTCCATCGACAACGCGCGCGCGATGGCCACGCGCTGCTGCTGGCCGCCCGACAGCTGACCGGGGAACTTGTCCTTGTGGGCCATCAGACCGACGCGGTCGAGCATCTTCAGCCCGCGGGTCTTGGCCTCGTCGGGGCTGCGGCCCAGCACCTTGATCTGCGCGATGGTCAGGTTCTCGGTCACCGACAGGTGCGGGAACAGCTCGAAGTGCTGGAACACCATGCCCACCTTCGAGCGCAGCTTGGGCAGGTCGGTGGCCGGGTCGTTGACCTTGATGCCGTTGACGGTGATCTCGCCCTTCTGGATCGGCTCCAGCGCGTTGACGGTCTTGATCAGCGTGGACTTGCCCGAGCCCGAGGGCCCGCAGACCACCACCACGTCGCCCTTGTCGATGTTGACGCTGCAGTTGTTCAGCACCTGCACCGGCCCGTACCACTTGGACACGTTGTCGATGCGGATCATGTGTTCGGCCATGGTTTGCTCCTAGCGGATGATGGCTATTCTCTTGTGCAGGCGCTTGACCATCCAGGACAGCGAATAGCACAGGATGAAGTAGACGACGGCGGCCATGATGTAGGCCTCCTCGGGCCGGCCGAAGTTCTTGCCGGCGGTGTCGAAGCCCTTGAACAGGTCGTAGGCGCCGATGGCATAGACCAGCGAGGTGTCCTGGAACAGGATGATGGTCTGCGTCAGCAGCACCGGCAGCATGTTGCGGAAGGCCTGTGGCAGCACCACCAGCATCATGTTCTGCTGGTAGGTCATGCCCAGTGCCTGGCCGGCGAAGACCTGGCCGCGCGGGATCGACTGGATGCCCGCGCGCATGATCTCGCTGAAGTAAGCCGCCTCGAAGGCGATGAAGGTGATCACCGCCGAGTACTCCGGCCCAATCGGCCGGCCGATCATCATCGGCACCAGCAGGAAGAACCACAGGATCACCATCACCAGCGGGATGCTGCGCATGCCGTTGACGTAGATGGCGGCCGGCATGTCCAGCCACTTCTTGCCCGACAGCCGCATCAGCGCCAGCAGCGTGCCGAAGAAGATGCCGCCCAGCGTGGCCACCACCGTCAGCGTGATGCTGAAGTAGAAGCCCTTCAGCAGAAACTTGCTGACCAGATCCCAGTTGTAGAAGGAAAAGTCGAGGCCCATCATGTCAGTGGCCCCCCGTGCCGCCGGCGGCCACGAAGCCCGGCACGCGCGCCTTCTTCTCCACCCAGGCCATGATGCGGTTGATGACCATCGCCGAGATGATGTACAGCACCGTCACCGCGGCATAGAACTCGGTCACGCGCGAGGTCTCCTCGCCGGCCTGCATCGCGAACTGGATCAGCTCGGGGATCGACACCGCGAAGGCCACCGACGAGTTCTTGAAGATGTTCATCGACTCGCTGGTCAGCGGCGGGATGATGATGCGGTAGGCCATGGGCAGCAGCACGTAGCGGTAGTACTGCGGCGTGGTGAAGCCCATCGCCATGCCGGCGTAGCGCTGGCCGCGCGGCAGCGCCTGGATGCCCGAGCGCAGCTGCTCGGCAATGCGCGCCGAGGTGAAGAAGCCCAGAGCGAAGACCACCAGCACGAAGGGCGGCAGGCTGGCCATCACCGGGAACAGCTTCGGCACCACGTGGTACCAGAGGAAGATCTGCACCAGCAGCGGGATGTTACGGAACAGCTCCACCCAGGCATTGCCGAAGCGCACCAGCCAGGGGCTGTCGGGCAGCGTGCGGATCGTGCCGATGACCGAGCCCACCACCAGCGCCAGCACCAGGCCGCAGACCGACACCGAGATCGTCCAGCCCCAGGCCGACAGCATCCATTGCCAGTAGGTGGGGATGTTGCCACCCGGATCCTCGAAGAAGACCTGCCAGTCCCAGTCTCTCATCAGTGCTCCTCGGTGGCGTTCTTCTGCGTCGCCGGTTCAACGGAAAAAGAAACGCCCGCCTGGGGGAAGGCGGGCGTGCGCGGCCTTCAGCGCAGCCGACTCATTTCTTGGCGTAGTCTTCCATCGGCTTGTTGTTCGGGCTGGCCCAGGCGGCCTTGGTGGCTTCGGACAGCGGCAGGCCGACCTTGGTGTTGGTCGGCGGGATCGGCTGCATGAACCACTTGTCGTACAGCTTGGCCAGCGAGCCGTCGGCAATCTGGCGCTTGATGCTGTCGTCCACCGCCTTCTGGAAGGCCGGGTCGTCCTTGCGCAGCATGCAGGCGATGGGCTCGACCGACAGCACCTCGCCGACGATCTTGAAGCCGGCCGGGTTCTTCGACTTGGCGATGTTGCCGGCCAGGATCTGGCCGTCCATCACGAAGGCGTCGGCACGGCCCGATTCCAGCAGCAGGAAGCTGTCGGCGTGGTCCTTGCCCATCACTTCCTTGAAGTCGACACCGGTCGCGCGTTCGTTCTTGCGCAGCGTCTGCACGGACGTGGTGCCCGTGGTCGTGGCCACGTTCTTGCCGTTCAAGTCCTTGATCGAATTGATGCCTGAGTCGGCGCGCACCGCGATGCGCACTTCTTCGACATAGGTGGTCACCGCAAAGGCCACGTCCTTCTGGCGGGCCACGTTGTTGGTGGTGGAGCCGCATTCCAGGTCGACGGTGCCGTTGACCACCAGCGGAATGCGGTTCTGCGAGGTGACCAGCTGCTTGTTGACCTTCAGGTTCGAGATGCCCAACTGCTTGGCGATGTCGGCCGAGATGTTCTCGGCCATCTCGGTGTGGAAGCCGACGTACTTGCCGTCGCCGATGGTGTAGGACAGCGCGCCGGAGGAATCGCGCACGCCCAGCGTGATCTCGCCCTTGGACTTGATCTTCGCCAGCGTGTCGTTGGCTTGCGCGAACACGGTACCGGACGCCAGCGCGGCCAGGCTCAGTGCAATGACATGCTTCTTCATGAGGGGGTTCCTGCTAGAGGTAGGGTGACAACAATGTGGCGGAGATTCTATGGATTGACGACTGCGGGAATACCCGCGCCCGCGGCGCTGGCCACAGGCAAGCAGTCTTCGTGCCTGAGCCGGCTCAGGCGCGCGCGGCCAAGCCTTCGACCGCTTGCCAGGCGGCCTGCACGCCCTGCTCGACGATGCGCTCCTTCCACGCGTCGGTATCGGTGTAGAAAGCATCGCGCATCTGCCGCTTGATCTGCTGGCGCTGCGCTGCCGGTGCCTCGGGGTGGTTCTCCAGCCACTGCTCGGCGCGCAGCGCCTCCGTCACCTGCTCGAAGGGCACGGTGCCGTACTCCATGGCAATGCCGGTGTACTCGGCCTGCGGGCATTCCTGCCCCGCGGCGAACCACATCAGCCCGGTGAGCAGCGCCGATTCCGAGGAGCCGTCGTAGATCGAAGTCACCGCCTCGCCCCACCAGCGCCGCGCCCGGGCAATGGCCGCCGCGTCGTCCGGGCCGGCCCAGATGCGCTCGCCATGGCCGCTGGGGCCCAGGCCGGTGTGCAGGTCGATCCAGCCCAGCCGATGGCAACGCCGGCCATGGTCCTGCAGTACGTGGCGCAGTGTCTGCTGGCTCCAGGTGGGGTTGTGGCCACCGTAGAACAGGCCCTGCGGGTGTTCGTACTGGCCGCTGGACACGGCGGCCTGCAGCGCCTTGGCGCCATGCTCGGCCAGGAACTGCGCCAGCCCGGCCTTGACCTCGGGCGTGGGTGGCCATTCCGCCGGCACCAGCAGGTGCGACAGACGGTCGTAGCCCGGGTTGCGCGGCAGCGGCTTGCTGAAATCCTGGAAGTTCCGGTTCAGGTCGACGTTCTCGTGCGTGGTGCGGCGGATCCAGGAGAAGCCATAGGGATTGAGCCCGTGGATGTACAGCAGCGCGACACCGGCCTTTGCCGCCGCGGACTGAAATCCGGCATCGGCCAGCAGCGCGCCCTGCACACCGGAGCCGCAGTAGCCCTCCACGCCGTGGCAGGCGCTGCTGATGATCAGCACCGCCGGCGCATCGGCCGGCCCGGCGCGGGCCACGTCCATGGCCAGCACCTCGCCGTCGCGACCGAGCAGCGGGTGCACATGCGCCACCGGGTCCAGGCCGGCCGCCTCGGCCGCGGCCAGGAACTTCTGCCGCGCCTCCGCGTAGCTCTGGGCGAAGTACGAAGCAGCCTTCATCGCGCGGCCCTCAGCGCGGCGTGGCCAGCCACTTCTCGGCCATGCGCACCCAGGCGGTGGCGCCCAGCGGGATCAGCTCGTCGTTGAAGTCGTAGCTGGGGTTGTGCAGCATGCACGGGCCCATGCCGTGGCCGCCCTCGCGGTGCGTGCCGTCGCCATTGCCGATCAGGAAGTAGCAGCCCGGCTTGGCCTGCAGGAAGTAGCTGAAATCCTCGGAGCCCATCG
>JAFLDH010000220.1 GCA_017302505.1 Burkholderiales bacterium | reverse complement strand
TAGCCGCATGCGCGCCGGGCAGGTCCGCATCGCATGGTGGCGCCTGATGGCGCTGGCCGCCATGCTGGCCGCGCTGCAGCCGCTGGCTGCCCGAGCCGCCGAGCCCGCCACGCCGCCGCTGAGCACCCAAGAGGCGCGCAAGTGGCTGGCGCGCATCCATGGCGCGGCGCACGAGCGCAACTACCAGGGCACGCTGGTGTTCAGCGTTGACGGCACGCTCTCCAGCGCTCGCGTCGCGCATTTCAGCGAAGGCACCCAGTCCTACGAGCGCATCGAGGTGTTGGACGGCCGCATGCAGCAGACCTTCCGCCACAACGACCGCGTCTACACACTGTGGCCGCATGCGCGCGTCGCCGTGATCGAAGAGCGCGACCCTCGCCAGGGCTCGTTGCGGCCGGTGATCGAGCCGCGCGCCGAAGAAAGCTATGAGCTGCGCGAGCAGGGCAGCGAACACGTGGCCGGCCGCGAGGCGCAGATCCTGCTGCTGAGTCCGCGCGATGGCTACCGCTTCGCCCAGCGGCTCTGGATCGACCGCCGCACCGGCCTGGTGCTGCGCGCCGACGTGCTGGGTCCCAAGCAGCAGGTGCTGGAGTCCAGCGCGTTCTCGCAGGTCGAGATCGACGTCAAGGCCAGGCCGCAGACCGTGCTGCAGCCGATGAAGCACCTGCAGGGCTACCGCCAGGTGCGCCCGTCGGAGCAGCCGTCACACCTAGAACAGCAGGGCTGGGCGCTGAGCGCCGCGGTGCCGGGCTTCCGCCTGAGCAGCTGCACGCTTCGCACGCTCGATCCGGTCGACGGCGGTGCGGCGCCACGCTCGGTGCTGCAGGCGGTTTTCTCCGATGGCCTGACCCATGTCTCGCTTTTCATCGAGCCCATCGACCGCAGCCGCCACCAGCGTGCGCTGCAGACGCAGGTGGGGGCCACCCACACGCTGATGCAGCCCCATGGCAACGACTGGTGGGTCACGGCCATGGGCGATGTACCGCTGCAGACGCTGCAGCGCTTCCAGCAGGCCCTTGAACGCCGGCGCTGAGCGCCCCATATCCCCCGCGGGCAGCCGGTTGCCCATCCCAGGAGTTCGCATGCGCACCCGCCTTCATTTCTTGCACGCCCAGGTCCGCGCGCGTGCACTGTTGGCCAGTCTGCTGATGGTGATCAGCATCGCGGCCCTCTGGCCCGGCCTCGCGCGGGCCCAGTCGTTGCCGGACTTCACCGAACTGGTCGAACGCGTCGGCCCGGCGGTGGTCAACATCCGCACCCTGGAGCGCGGCCGCCAGTCGTCGGCCGGTGGCGCCGAGGTTGACCCCAACGTGGAGGAGTTCTTCCGCCGCTTCGGCATCCCGCTGCCCGGCCGACCCGATCCGCGCAGGGGGCCGCGCGGCGAGGACGAGCCGCAGCAGCGCGGCGTCGGCTCGGGCTTCATCCTCAGCGCCGACGGCTTCGTGATGACCAACGCCCACGTGGTCGACGGTGCCGACGAGGTGCTGGTCACGCTGTCCGACAAGCGCGAATTCAAGGCCCGCATCGTCGGCACCGACCGGCGCACCGACGTGGCGGTTGTCAAGCTCGACGCCACCGGTCTGCCCTTCGTGAAGATCGGCGACAGCGATCGGCTCAAGGTCGGCGAATGGGTGGTGGCCATTGGTTCTCCCTTCGGCCTGGAGAACAGCGTCACTGCCGGCATCGTCAGCGCGAAGGGTCGCGACACGGGCGACTACCTGCCCTTCATCCAGACCGACGTGGCCATCAACCCGGGCAACTCCGGTGGACCCCTGCTCAACCTGAAGGGCGAGGTGGTGGGCATCAACTCGCAGATCTTCAGCCGCTCGGGCGGCTACATGGGCATTGCCTTCGCGATCCCGATTGCCGACGCGATGCGGGTGTCCGAGCAGTTGCGCACCAGCGGCCGTGTGATCCGCGGCCGCATCGGGGTACAGATCGCACCGGTGACCAAGGAAGTGGCCGAGTCCATTGGCCTAGGCAAACCCGCCGGTGCGCTGGTGCAGAACGCCGAAGCCGGTGGCCCGGCCGACAAGGCCGGCATCGAGGCCGGCGACATCATCGTCAAGGTCGATGGCAAGCCGGTGGAAAAGTCGGTGGATCTGCCGCGCATGATCGGCAACACCAAGCCCGGCACCAAGACCACGCTGCAGGTCTTCCGCCGCGGCAGCACCAAGGACATCACCGTCACCGTGGCCGAGTTCGAACCCGATCGGCCGATGCGCCGCACCAGCGATCCGGCGGCTTCAGCCCCGCAGAAAAGTGCGCTGGGCTTGGCCGTGACCGATCTGAGCGACGCGCAGAAGAAGGAGATGCGGCTGCGCGGGGGCGTGCGCGTCGAGGCGGTGGAAGGCGCCGCCGCACGCGCCGGGCTGCGCGAAGGCGACGTCATCCTGTCGATGGACAACACCGAGATCAGCGACGTCAAGCAGTTCAACCAACTGGCGCAGAAGGCCGAGAAGGCCAAGGCCGTCAGCGTGCTGGTGCGGCGCGGCGAGGCGGTGAACTACCTGGTGATCCGCCCCGCGCGCTGAGGCCAAGCCCGGCGCCGGCCATTGGCCGACTGCTGCCGAGGGTGTTTCCGCGATGCGGGATCGACAATTTTCGTGCCCGCCGCCGGCGGGCGGCATGGGTGGCGGTCTGCGGTTAGTGACTCGTCACTTCATCCGCCCGCTCCGGAGGATTGCATTGCGTGAAGGCTAGAATCACGGCCTGAACCGCGGCTTTTAGCGGCGAGGTGGTCGCGACTCGCATGCGATTCGGCATTGCCGCAACAGTCCCCTGCAAGCTGTGGATAACTTGTGGATGGATTTCCTTGTTGGCGCAGTGCAACGGCCGAAAAACAAGCACTGGCGCGGGTTCCAGCCCGATCGTTTTGACTACAATGAAAGCCCAACAAGCAGTTGCCAAACGTTCTGTTGGAAGGCGCGTCACCACTTCGACGTGCCTTTTTTTTAACTTCCGCACGGCGCTTCGCGCCTTCACATCGCCGCCCGATGTGAGCTTGCGCTGAAACGGCTTCGCCGTATTGCCTGCAGCACGAGCGACTGCCTTCCGCGTCCATGGACCACATCCGCAACTTCTCCATCATTGCCCACATCGACCACGGCAAGAGCACGCTGGCCGATCGCCTGATCCAGCGCTGCGGCGGGCTGAGCGAACGCGAGATGGAAGCACAGGTGCTCGACTCGATGGACATTGAGCGCGAGCGCGGCATCACCATCAAGGCGCAGACCGCGGCACTGCAGTACACCGCGCGCGACGGCAAGGTCTACAACCTGAACCTGATCGACACGCCGGGCCACGTCGACTTCAGCTACGAGGTCAGCCGCTCGCTGTCGGCCTGCGAGGGCGCGCTGCTGGTGGTCGACGCCAGCCAGGGTGTGGAGGCACAGACGGTGGCCAACTGCTACACCGCGCTCGAACTCGGTGTCGAGGTGATCCCGGTGCTGAACAAGATGGACCTGCCGCAGTCCGACCCGGAGCGCGCCAAGGAGGAGATCGAGGACGTGATCGGCATCGACGCCACCGATGCCATCCCCTGCAGCGCCAAGACCGGCATGGGGCTGGAGGAGATCCTCGAAGCCATCATCGAACGCATGCCGCCGCCGCGCGGCAAGCCCGACGGCCCGCCGCGGGCGATGATCATCGACAGCTGGTTCGACAACTACGTCGGCGTCGTGATGCTGGTGCGCGTGGTCGACGGCCGCCTGGCCAAGGGCGAGCGGCTGCGGCTGATGGCCACCAACGCCGTCTACGGCATCGAGCAGCTCGGCGTGTTCACGCCGAAGTCGGTGCAGCGCGACGAGCTGAAGGCCGGCGAGGTGGGCTTCATCATCGCCGGCATCCGCGAGCTGCAGGCGGCCAAGGTGGGCGACACCATCACGCTGGAGAAGAAGCTGCCCAACAACGCCGGCCCGGCCACCGAGCCGCTGCCCGGCTTCAAGGAGATCAAGCCGCAGGTCTTCGCCGGGCTGTACCCCACCGAGGCCAGCGAGTACGAGGCGCTGCGCGACGCGCTGGAAAAGCTCAAGCTGAACGACTCGTCGCTGCACTACGAGCCCGAAGTCAGCCAGGCGCTGGGCTTCGGCTTCCGCTGCGGCTTCCTGGGCCTGCTGCACATGGAAATCGTGCAGGAGCGCCTGGAACGCGAGTTCGACCAGGACCTGATCACCACCGCGCCCAGCGTCATCTACCAGGTGGAGCTGGGCGACGGCGAGGTGATTGAGATCGAAAACCCGTCGAAGATGCCCGACCAGGGCCGCATCCGCGAGATCCGCGAGCCGATCGTCACCGTGCACCTGTACATGCCGCAGGACTACGTGGGCCCGGTGATGACGCTGGCCAACCTGAAGCGCGGCGTGCAGCTGAACATGGCCTACCACGGCCGCCAGGTGATGCTGACCTACGAGATGCCGCTGGCCGAGATCGTGCTGGACTTCTTCGACAAGCTGAAGAGCGTGTCGCGCGGCTACGCTTCGATGGACTACGAGTTCAAGGAATACCGCGCCGCCGATGTCGTCAAGGTGGACATGCTGATCAACGGCGACAAGGTCGATGCGCTGTCGATCATCGTGCACCGGGCGCAGAGCCAGTACCGCGCTCGGGCGGTGGTGGCCAAGATGCGTGAAATCATCCCGCGCCAGATGTACGACGTGGCCATCCAGGCGGCCATCGGTGCCAACATCATCTCCCGCGAGAACATCAAGGCCATGCGCAAGAACGTGCTGGCAAAATGTTACGGGGGCGACATCACGCGCAAGCGCAAGCTGCTGGAAAAGCAGAAGGCCGGCAAGAAGCGGATGAAGCAGATCGGCACGGTCGAGGTGCCGCAGGAAGCCTTCCTGGCGATTCTCCGCGTGGACGATTGATGAGTACCCTCACCGCTGCGTTGTACGCCGTCCTGCTGGTTTACCTGGGCGGCTGGTTCCTCGGCTTCTGGACGGGCAACTTCGCGTTGCTGCTGTTCATGCTCACCGTGGTCACCTTCCTGTACTGGCTGGCCGAGCGCTTCCACTTCAAGCCGGCGCGCGAGGCGGCCGCCGCCAACCTGGCCAGCCAGGACGCCGCGCGCCGCGCCGGCCTGGCCAAGATGGGCATCGACAAGGTCGATGGCGATGTCGAGCAGGCCCAGCGCAAGCTGCTGGCCCAGCCCTGGTGGCTGGACTGGACGGCCGGGCTGTTCCCGGTGATCCTGATCGTTTTCCTGCTGCGCTCGTTCCTGTTCGAGCCCTTCAAGATCCCGTCGGGCTCGATGGTGCCCACGCTGTTGGTCGGCGACCTGATCCTCGTGAACAAATTCCACTACGGCATCCGCCTGCCGGTGCTGAACACGAAGATCATCGCCAACAAGGATCCGCAGCGAGGCGACGTGATGGTGTTCCGCTACCCGGTCGATCCGCGGGTGGACTACATCAAGCGCGTGGTCGGCATCCCGGGCGACGAGGTGGCCTACCTGAACCAGAAGCTCTTCATCAACGGCCAGCCGGTGCCTACCAAGGCGCTGGGCGAGTTCTACGACGAGGACAGCCTGCGCTACGTGCCGATGTTCAGCGAACTGCTCGGAGCGGTAGAACATCGCATCCTGGTCGATCCCAAGCGCCCGGCCTTCTTCGGCGGCGACCAGAAGAGCTTTCCCTTTCACGAGAACTGCCGATATCAACCCGATGGCGTGGTCTGCAAGGTGCCGCCGGGTCACTATTTCATGATGGGTGACAACCGCGACAACTCGCAGGATTCGCGCTTCTGGGGCTTCGTGCCCGACGAGAACATCGTCGGCCGGGCCTTCTTCGTGTGGATGAACTTCGGCAATCTGGGTCGCATCGGAGCCTTCAACTGATGCAGCCTCGGGCGGCCGACGGGAGTTGCCAATGAGCCTGAGAACGATTCCCAAGCGGTCCCGCGCACAGCGCGGCATGAGCCTGATCGGCCTGCTGGCCTGGGCCATCATCGTCGGCTTCATCGGGTACGTGGCGGTGCGGGTGCTGCCCACGGTGAATGAATACATGACGATCCAGCGCGCGGTGGATCGGGTGGCTTCCGAGGCGCCGCCCACGGTCGGCGAGGTGCGCCGCGCCTTCGACCGGCAGAAGGACATCGAGTACGCGATCAGCTCGATCAGTGGCAAGGATCTCGAGGTGACCAAGGAGAACGAGAAGCTCGTCATCCGCTTCGCCTACGACAAGGAAATCCCGATCGTCGAACCGGTGTACCTGCTCTTGAAGTACAAAGGCAGCTCCAAATAACCTGCTCATGACCGACGCCGCGCTGGATGCACTGCAGCAACGCCTGGGACACAGCTTCGCGCAGACCGCGCTGCTGACCCGGGCGCTCACGCATCGCAGCCACGGCAGTGCCCACAACGAGCGGCTGGAGTTCCTGGGCGACGCGGTGCTGAACATGGCCGTGTCGGCGCTGCTGTACCAGCGCTTTTCCGGCTCCGACGAAGGCGACCTGACCCGCGTGCGCGCCCATCTGGTGCGCGAGGAAAGCCTGCACCGCGCCGCACTGGCCCTGGGCCTGCCGCAGGTGTTGCGCCTGTCCGAGGCGGAAACCCGCGGCGGCGGCGCCCAGCGCGCCTCGATCCTGGCCGATGCGCTGGAGGCGCTGATCGGCGCGGCCTTCCTCGACGGCGGCTATGACGCCGCCCAGCGGGTGGTGCGCAAGCTGTTCGGCGAGCTGATCGACAGCACCGAAACCGACAACTGGACCAAGGACCCCAAGACCGAGCTGCAGGAATGGCTGCAGGCGCGCCGCCTGGCGGTGCCGGGCTACCGCATCGTCGCCACGCGCGGCCAGGCGCATGCCCAGACCTTCGAGGTCGAATGCCAGGTGGCCCCACTGGGCTTGGCCGAGCGCGGCGAGGGCCGTTCGCGGCGTGCCGCCGAGCAGCAGGCCGCCCGCCGCATGCTCGAGCTGCTGAAGGCCAGCGACCGGCCCGGCAGCCCGCTGAGGTCCTGATGCGCCTGGTCGGCGCAGTGCGCCCATGAACGAGGCTGCCGAACCCACACGCTGCGGCTTGGTGGCCATCGTCGGCCGGCCCAACGTGGGCAAGTCCACGCTGCTGAATGCGCTGGTCGGGCAGAAGATCAGCATCACCTCGCGCAAGGCGCAGACCACGCGGCACCGCATCACCGGCATTCGCACCGTCGGCGCCACGCAGTTCGTCTTCGTCGACACGCCGGGCTTCCAGATGAAGCACGGCACCGCGCTGCACCGCACGATGAACCGCACCGTGCTGGCCTCGCTGGCCGACGTGGATGCGGTGCTGTTCGTCGTCGAGGCCGGCCGCTTCGGGCTGGACGATGCCAAGGTGCTGGCGCTGCTGCCGCCGGACAAGCCGGCGCTGCTGGTGGCCAACAAGCTGGACGAGGTCAAACGCCGCAACGAGATGCTGCCCTGGCTGAAGAGCATGCAGGAGCGCCATGCCTTCGCCGAGTACGTGCCGATGTCGGCGCGCAAGGAGGCCGACGTGCAACGCCTGCTGCAGATCCTGGCGGCGCACCTGCCCGAAGGTCCCTGGCTGCACGAGGAAGACGCGCTGACCGACCGCAGCGAGCGCTTCCTGGCCAGCGAGCTGATCCGTGAGAAGCTGTTCCGCCTGACCGGAGACGAGCTGCCCTACAGCTGCACCGTGCAGATCGACAAGTTCGAGGAGGAAGGCCAGCTGCGCCGCATCGCCGCCACCATCATCGTCGACCGCGATGCGCACAAGGGCATGGTGGTGGGTGCCGGCGGCGAGCGGCTCAAGCGCATCGGCAGCGAGGCCCGGCAGGAGCTGGAGCGGCTGCTCGAGGCCAAGGTCTTCCTCGAGCTGTGGGTCAAGGTGCGCTCGGGCTGGGCCGACGACGAGGCGCACCTGCGCAGCTTCGGCTACGAATGAGTGCCACGCGCGCGGCGGCGCGGCGCCTGCCGGCCGGGCCGCTGCAGGCCTATGTGCTGCACCACTACGACTGGAGCGAGTCGAGCCTGATCCTCGACCTGTTCACCCGCGAGCGCGGCCGCCTGGCGGTGGCCGCGAAGGGCGCCAAGCGGCCCTATTCGCAGCTGCGCGGCGTGCTGCTGCCCTTCCAGCGGCTGCTGGTCAGCCTGGGCCGCAGCGCCGACGAGGCCCAGGCCGAGGTGCACACGCTGCGCAGCGCCGAATGGGCCGGCGGCGCCCCAATGCCGAGCGGTGCGGCGTTGTTCCCCGGCTTCTACCTGAACGAGCTGCTGCTGCGCCTGCTGGCCC
>JAFLDH010000022.1 GCA_017302505.1 Burkholderiales bacterium | reverse complement strand
CACCGCCGCACCGCGGCCGTGGCTGCTGCGGGGCTTCAGCAATCGCCCGTCCTCGGCCGCCTTGACGCGCCACAGGTCCGGATGGTTGCGCGTCGCACCGCGCGCCGTCTGCCGCGTGGCTTCGGCCTCGACGCCGCGCTCGCGCAGCTTCTCGGCGAAGGTCTCGCGCCAACGGTGCAGGTCGGTCTTGCGCGGGTTCAGGCGCTTGCCATGCTTGGACTCGGCGCGCACGCTGATGTGCACGTGCGGGTTGGCCTGGTGGTCGTGCAGCACCATCACGAGCTTGTGGTCTGCCAGCTCGGCCTTGGCGAACTCTCGCGCCGCCCACTGCACGGTCAGCGGGTCGGTGCCGCGCGGCATCGATAGCATGATGTTGAAGGCCTCGCGCCGGGGGCTGATGTCGTCGATCAGGCTGCCGCCGTAGCGCCAGTCGTCGGCCAGCTCGTGCAGCGCGTCCTTGCCGCGCATCGTCTGGCCGCGCTCGTCCTCCATCTCGAGCCTGCCGTTCTTGCTGATGTAGCGCAGGTGTGCCGCGATTGCTCTCATGCCGCGCCCGCCGCCGGTGACCTTGACCATCACCTGCGGAACGCGGCGCACGACGGTGGCCTCGATGCGCTCGCGGATCGCGGCCGCTCGCTGGCGCGCGGCCAGCGCGCTGAGCCGGGGTGGTGGCTGCGTCCTGACGATGCGGTTTCCCGGGTAGAACAGCCGGTCGCCCCACTGGATCAGGACGCCGTCGATGTTGGGTGGCTGGGACATTGCGTCCTCCTTCGGTCATGGGCGCGCAGGTTCTCGCGGCCCGTTGGTCGATGCGCGCGCGGGTCGCAGGTCGGCCAGCACGCTGCCAGCCAGGCGCAGATGCGCGCGCACGTCGTCGCCCAGCGTATCGAGCATGCGGCGGTACTCCTGGGCCGCGCGCACCTCGCTCCGGCGCAGCAGCGAGGTCAAGTGATGGATGTTGCGCGTGAGCGTAGACAACTCGGCGCTCGACGCCGTCAGGGCTGCGATGCCATCGGGGCGGCTGCCCGCGCCGCCCGACAGCAATGGCACACCGGCCAGCAGGCCGGCGATGAACGCGCCACGCGACAGGCCGGACCGCCGCGCGTCGGCGGCGAGTTGCTCGGCCTCGGCGCTTGTCAAACGGATTGACAGTTTCACGGTCGAAGCCGCCGCGGCCGCAAGAGGCGCCAATGCCTCGCGCTCGGCCGAGGCATCGACGAGCCCCAGCTCCCGCTGCACGGCGCGTCGGACCACTGCCGACACGCTGACCCGCTCGGCCAGCGCGCGCGACACCAGTGCGACCTTCAGGCCGCACATGTCCACCGTGACGAAGTCGTGAGACGAGGAGGTCATGAGCCGAGCAAACGATGCGTTTCGAGGCCAGCGCAGCGTCTTCACAACTCGGCGGCACGCCGCCTATCCTGCACTCACCTACGCATTCAGTATTGGCTCGGATCGAAGGTTCGACGCCGATGATTTCGGTCCAGGAATCATCGCGCGGCACACCGGCATCGAAAGAGAATCGGCTCACCTTCGCCAGGAGCTGAACCAGTTCCGGCAAGTCATCGAACAGACGTGAACCGAAGTCGCCCACCGATCGGACGTGTTCTGCACGGCCTTCGATGAATGCTCGGCAAGGCTGAGCTGGATTCGTCTCGTTCGCACCCAAGCTTCGCACCAAACTCGAACCGGCTTCGATGATTTATCGATCGAAGTCACCGCGCGAGGTGATGGCTGAGGGCACTACGCTGGCCTCGATCGCCACATCGAACCGCCATGAGCCTCAAGACTCGTCGCCCACCCGGCCATGCCAAACGCAAGGCACTGACCTACGCGGCCGACATCGTCCGCCTGCGTGTTCAGGGGCACTCCCTCTCTGCGATACGCGAAGCGCTGGAAGACGCCGGCGTTCTGGTCAGCATCAGCACGGTGCGCCGCGAAGTGCTGCGGGGCGCATCGGCCACGGCTGCTCTGGAACCCGCAGCCGCGCCGGCGAGGCCGCATGCCGGCCTGGCCGACCGCGAGGCCCGCGTCCCGGTCGCGCCGGCTGATCCGGCACCGGGCGCGACATCGCTGCCCGGCAAGGCCGTGGCCGAGGCGTTCATGCGCGACCGCCCCACCAACACCCTGTTCCTGAAGGAGTCCTCGCGATGAAACTCGCCGTCATCAGCTTCTCCGGCAACGTCGGCAAGTCCACGATCACGCGGCACTTGCTGGCGCCCCGGCTCCCCGGCGCCCGGGTCATCGCCGTCGAGAGCATCAACGCCGACGAGGGGCAGGCCCAGTCGCTGCGGGGCTCTCAGTTCGGCGAGCTGCAGGAGTACCTGCAGAGCGTCGACGACGTGGTGGTCGACATCGGCGCGAGCAACGTGGAGGAACTGATGCGCCTGATGCATCGCTACCGCGACAGCCACGAAGAGTTCGACTGCTTCATCGTGCCGACGGTGCCGCCCCCGAAACAGCAGCAGGACACAATTGCCACCCTGGTCGATCTGCACAACGTGGGCGTCGCGCCAGAGCGTCTCCAGGTGGTCTTCAACATGGTCGACGATCGCGAGCCGCTCGAGCGGACCTTCCACAGCCTGCTGGACTTCCTGGCGCAGCAGCCCATCGCCTCGGCGAACACCCGCTGTCGGGTCGGCATGAACGAGGTCTATGCACGCATCAGAGGCACGGGGGCCGATCTGGCCGAGATCGCGCGCGACAACACCGACTTCAAGCGGCTGATCGCACGGGCCGGTGACCGGCAAGAGAAGATGGCCCTCGGCCAGAGACTGGCCACCCGGCGCCTGGCGCGTGGCGTCGTGCCCGAGCTCGACGCGTGCTTCGCGGCGTTGAACCTGGGGCGATTCGCCGCCGGCGCGGTGGGCGCGGCGGAGCTGACATCATGAGCGATCCGGTGGCGGCACGCGAAGCGCTGATCATCGAGGCGATCGGCGAGGCGGCCAGTCTGATCGAGTCCGTCGAAAGGCTGGCTCCGGAGATTCAGGAGCGGGGGCGCGAGTTCGACCGGGCGAGCGTGGGCCTGCGCAACGCACTGGCTGCGTTCGATGCCGAGGTCACGGCCTTGGCCGAGAAGGCGAAGGTCCAGGTGGCGAAGCACATCCTGGCGCGCACCGAGGAGGCGGCGCGGCGGTCGATCGACCTGCAGGCGCGGGCGATGGCCGATGCGGCCCGGGTCGCCTTCGGCGGCGAGCTCGGTGCCACCGTGCAGCGCTTGCGGTCGGCGATCCAGCCGCTGATCGAGCGGCAGGAGCGGCGCTGGGAGACCTGGCTGACGCATGCGGCGGCTGCGGCGGCGGGATCGGCCGTCACCTTGGCGCTGACAGTCTGGCTGGGAGCGCAGTGAGTGTCCGCGCGATCGGTCCGCGCGGCCGGAGGCGGTGAACTCGGGCAAGAGTCGTCGCCGCCGGCCCGCTGGCATCAGCTCTTGAGCTTGCGCATCTCCTCGGCCAGCATCCACAGCGCGCGGTTCAGGCTGACGCCGCGGTCGATGCTGCCGACCGGCCGGGTCTGCAGGCGCCGGCCGTGAGCGCTGCGGCCGGGCTGGCCGCCTCGCAGCGCGTTCTCGCCGACCCTTTGGAACAGCCGCCACAGGTCGTGCCCGACATCCTCGATGCGCCGCGCCTCGTTGAGCTGCTCAGCGGTGATTGGTGCGGGCCGGTGCCCTCCTCCATCCTCGACCGTGCGCTCACCGAAGCGCAGCGCCAGCGCGGCGGTCGCAAAGGCGATCTCCTCGGATGGCTCGAGCTGCAGCGCCTTCATCGCCTCGGTGTGCTCGTTCACCTGTTCGAACTGGTCGAGCACGCGGAAGGCGCCTTCGATCACCTCGCCCTGGATGTTGCCCTTGTGTGGGATGCGGATGTTCTCCACCACGTCCCCGACGACCAGGCCGTTGCAGCAGACGAATCGCAGCAACCCGGCGAGCATCTGGTAGCTGCTGGCGCCGTCATGACTGTTGATCAGGATGATCTCGTTCGCTTCGGGCCGGGTCTGCACTTGGCCAGCATGGCGCATGCGGATCATGTGCTTGGTGAACTCCGCCTTGCCTTCGACGCGGCTGCCGCCCTGCGCGACCATGAAGGGCTCGAAGCCTTCCTTGCGCAGCCCACGCAGGACTTCGATGGTCGGGATGTAGGTGTAGCGCTCGGAGCGGCTGGTGTGCTTGCCTTCGGCAAAGATGGACGGCGCCGCGGCGCGCATCTGGTCTTCGCCCAGCGGCTGCTCGGCGCGCAGGACGCGGGTGTTGCGCGCGAAGTGCGTCGCCAATGTCGGTGTTGAGTACATGATGATTCCTTCAATCGTCCGGATGGATGAAGGAGCGAGGCCGTGCCTCGCCCCGGCTGGTTCAGAACGCGATGTCGTCGTCGGCATCGGCCATGGCGGTGTGCGCAGCGGCCTTCTTGCCCTTGGCGGGCTTGGCCGCCCTCGCCTTCCCAGGGTTGCGGGCCGGCGGTGAAGCGTCGCTCTCCTCCGGCGCCGGGCCCTGCTTCGCGCGCAGGGCGTCGCCTTCGGCCTTGGTGTCGAGGTAGTCGATCTCCTCGGCGGTGAAGGCCATCGCGTAGACGGTTTCGCCGTCCTTGTCGTAGTTGTTGTTCTGCACGCGGCCGACCACGTTGACGTGACTGCCCTTGCCCAGGTACTGCGCAGCGTTCTCGGCCTGCTTGCCCCACAGGGTCCAGAAGATCGCGGTCGCCTCCTCGCCGCGGTTGTCGGCGCTGCCCTTGCGGGTGTTGCTGATGGCGGTCAGCGTGGCCTTGCTGACCGGCTGGCCGTCGCGGCCCTGCACGGAGACCAGACGCACGGCCGAGGCCAGGTGCGCGTTGCGTTGTTCGACTCGAACGAAAGCCATGATGAACTCCTCATCGGAAGGACCCGCCGCTTCCCGTCCTGGGCTGCTGAAAACTGATCCTTCTGCTCGGACTCCTCGCTCCCGCCCTGGGGCGGGCGGGGGGTGGGGTGGTTGTTCGGGCGGACGCAAACACGAGAAACGGTGAGCCGGTTTCCCGGCCCACCGCATTGAAGATCCCCCCACAAGTCCCCCTCGCCATGGACGGGGGCGCAGTTGGGGGGATCGCGGTGGGCTGAAGCGGCTCATCGGGCAGCGGCCGCGGCATCGAGGGCCCGAGCCAAAGCGGACGGCGTGACAGCGTCAGCTGGCGCGAGGGACGCCGCGAGCGGCCCGCTCAACGTTCACGAGGGCCGGCGGCACCGCGATCGACGTGCCATCAAGCGCAGCGACTGGCGCGGCGGTCGAGCCGGACCGAGCACACATCGCATTCAGGCGGCCCGGCTTCGGGCGTGGCGGGTGGCCGGGGTGGCGATCTGCGCCGGGCGCAGCGCACGGGAGCGCAACGCAGTGCAGCGCAGTGCGTGAGCACCGGTGCAGTTCGCCAAGCGGGCGAGCGGATCAGAGGGCGGTCAGGTACCCCTGACGGCCCTCAGCGAGCGCGCGATCTCCGGCCACGGGACGGGCCGCCTTCGCTGCTCTGCCGGCGCAGCCGGCCTGATCGTCACGCCGCGCAGCGGCGGGCTGTTACGCGCAAGGGATGGAAGCCCGGTAGGGTCGAGACGCCGGTACTCCGGTGGCTCGATGCGAAGCACGACAGCCCGGCCCCGCGCAGCGGGGTGCGCCCGGTGCCTTGGGCCCATCGTGGGGCGTGACACCCCGGAATCGATCGCTGCCCAGACGTGAGGCAGACTCCCGTCGTCGGGGGTCAACGCCTTGCGATGCCACACGATCAGCCATTCGACAGCCAACCTGGAGTACTGCAATGCCTGGGCCCTCACCCAACGAGTTTGACTTCGGGACGTCGCTGAAGCTACCGACGCGAGAACAAGTCGCACCAGGCGCTCGTCAGTTGCAGGGCTGCTTCGTGCACGAGGACGAGGCCGAGGCGACCTTCGTCCCACCGAAGTCCTTCCTGAACCAACCGCCGCTGTGGCGCATCGATGTGCTCCAGGACCTGATCCACGACTTCGAACTCGTACGGCGCCACGCGATCGTGGAGTGGGCCCAGTCGATCGTCTTGTCGAATCCGCAGGTTGCCGAAGGAGACCGACTGCGCGTGTTCCGCGACGCATGCGAGCAGCTCGGGATCAACATCCCGGAGAACTTCGAGGCACTGCTGGTGCTCGCCGATCGATTCAAGCCGGCCGGCGATCAGAAATCGACATGATCGTTCGATGCCGTCGCGATCCATCTTGGACTGCCAGAGACAAACCGGTCGGGGTGACCGCCTTTGGCGTTCCCCGATGCGCCCTGAAGCTGCCGTTCGCCGGCACCCGCGATCGGAGAGCGTTTATCTGCCGCCGCACTGCGCTGGCCGAGTGTGCCGACGTTGCCGCGGCAGATAAACGTCGATGGACCGAACCGCCGCTCGTGCGATGGCGTGCGGGGCTGTTGGGCAATGTAAGTTTCAGATGCCGCTGGCGTGGCCGATGCGAGTGATCGGCAAGGCCAGGCGTATCGCTGCGCGAGGGCTGGCCGGCGCATGAACGTGCCTGGTGGCCCATCGATGTTTGGCGAAGTGCGCGCCGGCGGCGTGGTCGCAGGGGTGGGCGCGATCAGCTCCACCGCTGGTCTGTCGACAACGCACAGGGCGATGGACCGTGATGTAGCCGACGGAGCTCAAGGTGGTCCTCTGCATGCGGCCGTCGGCGGCGTCGAGCCGGCACGCAGCGGCGGCAACAACTGCACCGTACGCCACTGCCCCAGGCGGCAGTGCGGGCAGCACGAGACCTCGATGCCCGTGGTGCGCTGCAGGAACTGCGCCGCATCCTCGCAGGCCTGGGCATCGATCGCCGGCATGCCCAGCGCCGCACGCGCCTGGGCCATCCGGTCGTGCTTGAGCGCCGGGCTGAGCAGCCCGTAGTGCCGGATGCGCTTGAAGCCCGGCGGCAGCACATGCTGCAAGAAGCGCTCGATGAACGTCGGTCCGTCGATGAGGACCGTTCGCTTGCCGCCCTGATCGTCGGCGCGAACGCGCAGCCGCACGCCCCGGGCGTCGATGCCGACGATGCGCTCGTTGGAGACGGCCACGCGGTGCGTGTAGCGCGAGAGGTAGTCCAGCACCACCTCCGGACCCGCCAGCGGCGTCTTGGCATAGACCACCCAGCCGTGACGCAGGAGTTGCTTCAGCCGTTGCCGGCGTGCTGCCTCGGTGGTGGCCGGATCCCGGGGCAACTCGCCGGCCTGGATCGCCTGGCGCAGCGCGTCGAGGAACTTGCCCCGGTACACCTTCGAGAGTGCGTGCACCGGGAACAGGAACGTCGGGCTGCGCTTGGGGGCGCACCAGTGGCCGCCCTCGTCCAGGCCGCCGCAGGCCATCAGCGCGTGCACGTGGATGTGCCGGCGCACGTCCTGCGTCCAGGTGTGCAGCACCAAGGTGACGGCGCCGGTGGCGCCCAGCCAGCGGGGGTTGGCGGCGAACTCGCTCAGCGTGGCCGCCACGCACTGCATCAGTGTGCGGTACACCCAGCGGTCATGGCAGCGGGCCAAGCCGTTGAGGGCGTGCGGCAGCGTGAACACCAGGTGGCAGTACGGCACCGGCAGCAACTCCGCCAGCCGGGCCTGGCGCCAGGCATTGCGGGCCTGGTGCTGGCACTGCGGGCAATGCCGGTTGCGGCAAGAGCGGAACAGCCGCTGCTCCTGTGCGCAACGGTCGCAGCGCTGCAGTTGCCCGGCGAGAGCGGGCGTGCGGCAGGCGACGATGGCCCGCCAGGCACGCGCCTGCGGCGTGCTCAGCGAGTGATCGCGCAGATAGTCCGGCCCGAAGCGGCGCAGCACTTCGGCCAGGTTGGCGCCCATCCCGGTGCGACAGGGACAGCAGCTTCAGTGCAGCGGGGATGGCCGTGGCGGCGGCGAAGGAGGCGCCTTCTGTGGGCTGTTGACGCCCACCTTGGGCAGATTGGCCAGCAGCGCCAGCGCCCGGTCGCCGGCGCTGTGGCCGGGACGGGCCATGCGCAGGTAACGGCTGGTGGTGCTGAGCTTGGCGTGGCCCAGCAACTGACTGATGCTGTTCAGGTCGACGCCGGCTTCGAGCAGGTGTGTGGCGAAGCAGTGGCGCAGCGTGTGGATGCCGCCGACCTTGTCGATGCCCGCGGCATTGCGCGCGATGTGGAAGTAGCGTCCGGCGCTGCGGGTGTCCAGCGCCTTGGACGGATCCAGCCGCGCGGGGAACAACCAGTCCTCGGGCCGCGCATGGCGCCGGCACTGCCGCCAGTACAGCCGCAACTGCTCCAGCAGTTCGGGCGTCAGCAGGCTGTAGCGGTCGTGCCCGCCCTTGCCCTCGGCGACGCGGATGCACATGCGGTCGGGCGATGAGTCGATGTCGCAGCCGCGCAGATTGCACAGCTCACTCACGCGCATCCCCGTGGAGTAGGCGGTCATCAACAGGGTGCGGGCCTTGAGGGACAGCGGTGCGGCGAGCACGGCAGCCACCTCGGCGCGGGACAACACCTCGGGCAGGCGCTGCGGCGTCAGCGCCATGGGGATCCGCGAGCGTCGGTCGGCCTGACCCAGCACCTCGCAGATCAGGAAGCGCGTGGCGCAGGAAACCTGGTTGACGCTGCTTCGAGCCAGTTGCCGATCACGTACGAGGTGCAGCAAGTACGCCTGCACCTCCTGGTCCGTGATCAGGTCGGGACTGCGGTGGTAGTGGCGCGCCATCTGCGAGACGGCCCTGAGGTAAGACACTTGGGTGCGTGGCCGAAAGCCGCGCAAGACCATCGCATCGATCATGCGTTGACGCAGCGCTGTCATCGTCGTCTCCGGGTTCCGGGGAACATTCCCCGGAAGCCAAGCTACGACTCACTAGCCCAGTGCGCGCCCACGAGACCCGATCGGCCGCACACCACCACCGCGTCAGCGGTTTGGTCCATCGGCCATCACCGGGCACTCGCGAACGGCAGGTATGGAGTCATCCAGCACCACGTAATTTGGCGGCTGACACGCTCACGCTGCTGTTGTTCGGGGCTTCATTTCCTCTGGTGTGGCCCCTCACCCGTCAGTTGGGGCTGAAGCCGATCCCATAGGACAAGGGTAAACACCTATATCAGTTGCTTGTGCATTCAGTTGTAATATCAACTAGTTGTAAATATCATCTCGTCGCAAGTCGTCGCTCCGGCCTGCCACAGGCCGACATCCACCCAAGGAGACAAGCACATGATGTTCAGCAAGCAGCGCATTGCCGCCGCATTCACTTCCGCGTGCCTGATGGCGGGCGGAACGTTCGCAGCTTCCGCGCAGACCATCAAGGTTGGCATCGTGGGGCCGTTCTCGGGCCCCTTCGCCCACTACGGCACGCTGTTCAAGAACGGCGCCGAGGCCTACATCGCCTCGCAGGGCGGCAAGCTCGCCGGAAAGGACGTGGAACTGATCTACCGCGACACCGGCGGCCCGAACCCCACGCAGACGCGCACGCTGGTGCAGGAGCTGATCGTCAAGGACAAGGTCGACTACCTCGGCGGCTTCGTCTTCACGCCGAACGCCTTTGCCGTCGCACCGCTGATCCAGCAATCGCAGACCCCCACCGTCATCTTCAACGCGGCCACCTCCAGCATCACCGACAAGAGCGAGTTCTTCATTCGCACCAGCTACACGCTGTGGCAGGTGACGGTACCGATGGCGCAATGGGCCGCCAAGAACAACATCAAGAAGGTCGTCACCGCGGTCACCGACTACGGCCCCGGCATCGACGCCGAGACTGCGTGGAAGAGCGAGTTCACCAAGCAGGGCGGCACGGTGGTCGAGAGCATCCGCATGCCGATAGCCACCACTGACTTCTCCCCCTTCGTGCAGCGCATCAAGGCCAGCGCCGCGCAGGCGGTCTACACCTTCCTGCCCGGCGGTCCGCCGAACCTGGGTTTCGTCAAGGCCTACAACGAGAACGGCCTGGCCAAGGCCGGCATCCAGTTCCTCGGCACCGCGGAAACCGACGAGTTCGACCTGCAGAAGTTCGGTGATGCGGCGCTCGGCCTGACGACCGCGTTCCACTACTCGGCGTGGCACGACTCCGCAGCGAACAAGAAGTTCATCGAGGCGCTGAAGAAGCGCGATCCCAACGCGATCGCCAACTACGCCTCGGTCGGCGCCTGGGACGGCATGTTCGTGATCCACAAGATGATCGAAGCCACCGGCGGCCAGCGTGACGGCCTGAAGGCCATCGCCGCGGCCCGCAGCCTGGCCTGGGAGAGCCCGCGCGGCCCGGTGCGCATCGACCCGAAGACGCGCCACATCGTGCAGAACGTCTACCTGCGCAAGGTCGAGAAGGTCGATGGCCAGCTCGTCAACAAGGAAGTGCAGAGCTTCGGGCCGCAAATCGACTACGGCCTCGACAAGTAAAGCCTACCCGGCTTAACGGCTCATCGGTTCAAAACGCGACGCGCCATGCAGTTGGCCGCCAACACCCTGATCGATGGCTTGGCCTACGGCATGGTGCTGTTCATCATCGCCGTCGGCCTGTCGGTCACGCTAGGGCTGATGCGCTTCGTCAACCTGGCGCACGGCGCCTTCGCGATGATCGGCGGCTACGCGGCGGCGCTGTTGACGCGCGAGGCGCAGTGGAGCTTCTGGGTCGCCGTTCCCGTCGCTCTGGTGCTCACTGCCGCACTCGGCGCGCTGCTCGAAGCGCTGGTGCTGCGCCACCTTTACCGCCGCAGTGAGCTGGAGCAGGTGCTGTTCACCATCGGCATGGCCTTCTTCCTGATCGCACTGACCAATGCGCTGGCCGGGCCTCAGGTCCAGCTGATCGTGCTGCCTCCCTTGCTGACGCAGCCGGTGGACCTGGGCTTTCGCACGTTGCCGGCGCAGCGGCTGCTCGTCATCGGCGCCGGACTGCTCGTCGCTGCCGCTGCAGCCTGGACCGTGACACGCACCCGCTTCGGCGTCTGGCTGCGCGCTGCCGTCGACCATCCGGACACGGCCGCCACTTTGGGCATTCCGATTCGCACCGTGCAGTGCGCGAGCTTTGCGGCCGGGGCGGCACTCGCCGGGCTGGGCGGCGTGCTCGGCGCCGAGCTGATGCCGCTCGAACCGTACTACGCGCTCAAGTACCTGGTGCTGGTGCTGGTCGTCGTCGCGGTCGGCGGCATGGGCAGCCTGCCGGGCTCGCTGCTCGCCGCCGTGGTGCTGGGCACGGTCGAGACGGCGAGCAAGTACCTGGCCTCCGACTGGGGCAACCTGTTCTTCTTCCTCGCCATGGCCGTGTTGCTGGCCTGGCGTCCCAACGGGCTGCTGAAGCGATGAGTGCCGATTCGCGAGCGCCGCGCGTGGCGCCGCCCTGGCGCCTGCCACTGGTTGTGCTCGCGCTGGGCCTAGTGGCCTGGTGGGCTCTGCCGGAGCAGCTCGGCCTGCTCACGCGCATCGCCATCACGGCCCTGTTCGTGCTGTCGCTCGATCTGGTGGTGGGTATCGCGGGCCTGGCCACGCTGGGTCAGGCGGCGCTGTTCGGCATCGGCGCCTATGCCGCCGGCATCTTCGCGCTGCGCCTGAACCCGGACCCGTTGATTGGCCTGGCAGTCGGCACGGGTGCCGGGGCGCTGCTCGCGCTGGCCTCGGGCGCCTTCCTGCTGCGCTATCACGGCTTCACCTTCCTGATGCTCACCGTCGCGGTGGCGCAGATCGCCGCCAGCCTGGCGCAGAAGGCGCGCGACTGGACGGGGGGCGACGACGGCCTGACCGGCTTCAGCATGGGCCCGCTGCTCGGCCGCTTCGCGTTCGACCTGGAAGGCAAGACAGCGGCGCTCTACGCGCTGGCCGTGCTGGCGATCGGGCTGTACGTGGCGCGCCGCGTGGTCGACTCGCCCTTCGGCTTGGCGGTGCGCGGCATCCACGAGAACCGCGCGCGCATGGCCGCCCTGGGCACGCCGGTGATCCCGCGCTTGCTCGCGATGTACACGCTGGCCGGGGCGCTGGCCGGCGCGGCCGGGGCGCTGTCGGCGCAGACCAACGCCATCGTTGGCCTGGACAGCCTGTCCTTCGCGCTCTCCGCCGAGGCGCTGGTCATGCTCATCCTGGGCGGTGCCGGCCGGTTGCACGGCGCATTAATCGGCGCCGTCGTGTTCACGCTGCTGCACCACACCGCAGCCTCGATCAACCCGTACCACTGGCTCTTCATCATCGGCATCGCGCTGATGACGGTGGTGCTGATGCCACCGCAGAAGGCCTGGGACTGGTTGCGCTCGCGTCTGGGAGCGAAGGCATGAGCGCTTTGTTGCTCGAGACGCGCGAGCTCGACAAGCATTACGGCGGCCTGCACGTCACGCGCAAGGTCTCGCTGCAGCTGCACGCCGGCGACCGCCTTGCGTTGATCGGCCCGAACGGTGCCGGCAAGACCACGCTGGTCAACCAGATCAGCGGCACCGTGGCGCCGAGTTCGGGCAGCGTCTGGCTGGCCGGCGAGGACGTCACGCGCCGCTCGCAGGCCCAGCGTGTGCGCGCCGGACTGGCGCGCACCTTCCAGATCACCACGCTGGCGCCGCACCTGCCGGTGCAGCGGCAGGTCGAGCTGGCGCTGTTCGAGCGCGAGGGCCTGACTCACCGCGCCTGGCGCTCGATCGATGGCTACCCGGTGCTCGCCGCGGAGGCGCACTCGCTGCTGCGCGACCTGGGCCTGGGCGAACACGCCGGCTGGCCCACCGAGCGCCTGGCCTACGGCGAGCAGCGTCTGGTCGAGATGGCGCTGGCCCTGGCGTTGCGCCCGAAGGTGCTGCTGCTCGACGAGCCGATGGCCGGTGTGCCGCAAGGCGATGGCGCGCGGCTGCTCACCGCGCTCGACGCGTTGCCGGACGATCTGGCCGTGTTGATCATCGAACACGACATGGACCTGGTCTTCCGCCTGGCCCGGCGCATCGTCGTGCTCGCCGAAGGTGCGGTGATTGCCGACGGCACGCCGGACGCCATCCGCAACGACCCGGTCGTGCGCGGCGCTTATTTGGGGGGCTGACCGCATGGCCACGCCGCTGCTCGAACTCCACGACGTGGTCGCCGGCTACGGCCCGATCACCGTGCTCAACGGCCTGAGCCTCACGGTCGCGCCGCAGGAGAAGCTGGCGCTCATCGGCCGCAACGGCGTGGGCAAGACCACCACGCTGGCTGCCGTGATGGGGCTGGCGCAACTGACACGCGGCCGCATCGTCTTCGACGGCCAAGACCTGGCCGGCCTGGCGCCGCACCAGCGCGCTGCGCGCGGCCTGGGGCTGGTGCCGCAGACGCGCGACATCTTCCCCTCGCTGAGTGTCGAGGAGAACCTGGTCGCCGGGCTGAAGCGCCGGCCGAAGAGCGCGCTCGACGAGGCCTACGCGCTGTTTCCGCGCCTGGCCGAGCGGCGCCGCAACGGCGGTGGCCAGCTCAGCGGCGGCGAGCTGCAGATGCTGTCGGTGGCGCGCGCGCTGCTCGGTCAGCCGCGGTTGCTGCTGCTGGACGAGCCGCTCGAAGGCCTGGCCCCGCTGATCCGCTTGGAACTGCTGGCCGCGTTCGCCCGCATGAGCCGCGACGGCGGCATCACCGTGGTGATCGTCGAGCAGCAGGTGCAAGAAGCGCTGGGTTATGCCGACCGCGCCCTGGTGCTGTCACGCGGCGCGGTGGTGCACGAAGCCCGCGCCGACGATCTTCGCCACGATGCCGCCACCCTCGAGCGCCTGGTCGGTGTGGCTGTCCACTGAAGGAAACATGCAATGAACGAGACCGCTGCCATCCCCGAACTCGACTTCGACCCGTACGCCAGCGAGAACCTGCTCGACCCGTACCCGATGCACGAGGCCGTGCGCGACGCCGGTCCGGTGGTCCGGCTGCGGCCGTACCCGACGCTCGTGGCCTGCGGCCGGCACGAGCAGGTGCACGCGGTGCTCAACGACCACGCCAACTTCATCTCGGGTGCGGGAGTCGGCCTGTCCAACTTCAACCTGGAGACGCCGTTCCGGCCGAAGAGCCTGATCCTCGAGGCCGACCCGCCGCTGCACACGCAGACGCGCACCGTGCTGTCGCGCATCCTCAGCCCCAAGGCGGTGATGCAGATCCGCGCCACCTTCACGGCCGTGGCCGAGCAGATGGTCGAGCGTTGCGTCGAGAAATCGCAAGCGCAGGGCAGCATCTGCGGCATCCACGACCTGGCACAGATCTACCCGCTGAAGGTCTTCCCCGACGCGGTGGGCGTGGAGGACGACGGCCGCGAGAACCTGCTGATCTACGGCGATCTGATCTTCAACTCGATGGGCCCGCGCAATGCGCTGCTGGCCAAGGCGGCCGAGCGCATGGGCCCGGTGACCGAGTGGATCATGTCGCACTGCCAGCGCGACCACCTGCGCCCGGGAGGCTTCGGCGACCAGATCTACCAGGCGGCCGATGCCGGCGAGATCAGCCACGAGCAGGCGCCGTTGCTGGTGCGCTCGTTCCTCTCCGCCGGGGTGGACACCACCATCAACGGCCTGGGCAACGCGCTGTATGCGCTGGCCAGCCACCCCGAGCAGTACGCCAAGCTGCACGCCGACGCGGCGCTGGCGCGCCCCGCCTTCGAGGAAGCGCTGCGCTGGGAATCGACCGCGCAGACCTTCTTCCGCACGGCGGGCCAGGAC
Organism: Burkholderiales bacterium; assembly: GCA_017302505.1. Classification (GTDB taxonomy): domain Bacteria; phylum Pseudomonadota; class Gammaproteobacteria; order Burkholderiales; family Burkholderiaceae_C; genus Rubrivivax. Next base: position 16,388 of record JAFLDH010000022.1, on the reverse strand, counting down.
ACGCAGATCGCCGGTATTCCGGTGGAGAAGAACACCAAGGTGCTGTGCCTGTTGGCCTCGGCCAACCGCGACCCGCGCAAGTGGCCGGAGCCGAATCGCTACGACATCGAGCGCCGTCCCAGCGGCCACGTGGCCCTGGGTTCCGGCATCCACGGCTGCGTCGGCCAGGCCGTGGCGCGCCTCGAAGGCGAGGTCGTGCTGACGGCTCTGGCCAAGCGCGTCAAGCGCATCGAGATCGCCGCGCCGCACACCCGTCGCCTGAACAACACGCTGCGCGCATTGGAAACGCTGCCGCTGCGACTCATCCCCGCCTGACCATGCCGACCATCCACGTGATCCAAGCCGACGGCAGCCGCCGTGAGCTCGACGCGCCCGAGGGTGCCAGCGTCATGCAGGTCGCCACCGGCGCCGGCATGCAGGGCATCGTCGGCGAATGCGGCGGCTCGGCGATGTGCGCCACCTGCCACGTCTATGTCGACGATGCCTGGGCGGACCGGCTGCCGGCGCCGCTGGCCACCGAACTGGAAATGCTCGAGTGCACCGCGTCGGAGCGCCTGCCGACCAGCCGCCTGTCGTGCCAGATCAAGATGACGGCCGCACTCGACGGCATCGTGCTGCGGCTGCCCGCCACCCAGCAATAGACGGGAGTTGGTCATGAGTGAGCCAGGACCCATCGTCGTCATCGGTGCCGGCCATGCCGGCGTGCAGCTGTGCGCCGGTCTGGTGGCTGCGGGTAACGGTTCGCGTGTTCACCTGGTCTGCGAGGAGCCGGAGCTGCCGTACCAGCGCCCGCCGCTGTCGAAGACCTTTCTGAAGAACCCCGGCGAGGTGCTGCAACTGCATCGTGCCGAATCATGGTTTGGCGAGTCGGGCATCACCGTGCATCGTGCCGACCCGGCGGTCGGCATCGACCGCACGAACCGCACGGTTGAGCTGCAGTCCGGAGCGACCTTGCCCTACGAACACCTGGTGCTCGCCACGGGCACCCGTGCGCGCCGGCTGCCGCACCTGCCCGAGGCCTTGAGCAACGTCGCGGTGCTGCGCAGCGCGGCCGATGCGGTGCGGCTGCGCGAACGGCTCGGTGGCCTGTCCCGCCTTACCGTTGTCGGCGGCGGCTTCATCGGGCTGGAGGTCGCGGCGACGGCGCGCGCCCTGGGCAAGGTGGTCGAGGTGCTCGAATCGGCGCCGCGGCTGCTGCTGCGCTCGGTGTCGCCCGAGCTGGCTGAGCATGTGCTGCAGGTGCACCGCGCCAGCGGTATCGACGTGCGCCTGGGCGTGGCCGTGGGCGGCTTCGAAACTGTTGGCGATCGGCTCGTGGCCCTGGCCGTGGACGGCGTGCGGCATGAGATCGACACGCTGCTGCTGGGCATCGGCGCCGTGCCCGAGCACACGCTGGCCACGCAGGCCGGTCTGGACTGCGACAACGGCATCGTCGTCGATGCGTTCATGCGCACGTCCGACCCGGCCATCCTGGCGATCGGCGACTGCTGCAGCTTCCCGGAACCGACCAGTGGCCGCCGCTTGCGCCTGGAGTCGGTGCAGAACGCCAACGACCAGGCGAAGACGGCGGTCGCCACCCTGACTGGCCAGCTCGCGGTTCATAACGCGCTGCCCTGGTTCTGGTCGGAGCAGGGCGGCCTGCGGCTGCAGATGGCCGGGCTGATGCCGGCCGACGGCATTCGCCATCGCCGCCCGGGTGCCACGCCTGGAAGCTTTTCGCTATTGCACTATGTGGGCGATCGGCTCGTCAGCGTCGAGTCAGTGAACGCACCGGTCGACCACATGGCCGCGCGCAAGCTGCTGGAAGCGCAGCGCAGTCCTGCGGTGCAGCTGGCTTGCGACCCCGCCACGCCGCTGAAATCGTGGCTTTGAAGCTCGATGCGGCGGACGCGGCGAAACTCAGGGGTGCCGCTACAGTGGAGAACCAACACGACATCGCCCCGCGCATGCCCACGCCCAGATCCAGCCGCCCGCCGCCACAGAAGTCCGAACAAGTGGTCGACCTGGAGCGCTATGTGCCCGCCTTCCTGACCTGGATCGCCAACAAGTTGTCGCGCGGTGCCTCGCAGCACTACCTGAATGTCTTCGACGTCGGCATTGAAACCTGGCGCTGTCTGGTGCTGCTGGCCATCGAAGGCAGGATCTCCGCGCACAAGGCTTCCAAGGTGATCGGCATGGACAAGGCCTCGATCAGCCGCACCTTCAAGAGCATGCAGTTGCGCGGGCTGATCACCTTCAGCCTGGACGACGAGGACGGCCGCCTGCGACTGGCCAACCTGACGAAGAAGGGGCGCGAGTTGCACGACCAGATCATCGGTGTGGCACTGGAACGCGAGCGGGCCTTCCTGTCGGTGCTGTCCGGCGCCGAGCGTGAAACGCTGATCGGGTTGCTCAAGCGGCTGCACGAGAACCTGCCGGCCGTCGAACAAGCGACCGAGCGCTATGTCGCGCGCAAGTTCCCGGGCGCGCGCACCCGAGCTCGCGTCGGGTCCGACGAGAACGAGGACTGATCCTTAACCCAGCGGCTTTCAGCCTTGCAGCGGCGCGCAGCGCCTCGATCTCTCCGATCCAAGCGTCCATCTCGATCGTCGGGTCGAAGGCGAGGTTCCACGGATAGTTGGTCGGAAAGTAGCGGACAACCGTCGGACTCCTCCTAGAGACCGCCGTCGGCGCGGACGATCTGCCCCGTCAGCCAACGCGCGTCGGCGCTGCACAGCAGCGACACGGCATCGGCGACGTCCTCGACCTCGGCGGCGCGCCCGAATGCGTTGCGCTTCACCGACTCCAGGATCTGCGGCGGCGCGTCCTTCAGCAGGTCAGTCCGGGTCGCCCCCGGCGCGACGACATTGACGGTGATCCCACGGGCACCGACTTCGCGCGACAGCGAGCGGGCGAAAGCCTCCAGCGCCGACTTGGCGCCCGCGTAGACGCCCGCGTCCCCGGGGCAGTTGCGCGTCGCTGCCGACGTGATGACGACGATGCGGCCGGCGTCCTGCAGCAAGCGCGCCGCCTCCTGCATGGCGAAGAACGTGCCGCGCGCCTGGGCGAACTGGAAGTCATAGTCGGCGACGGTGATGTCGGCGAAGGGCTTGCGCACCGCGCCACCGGCGTTGGCGACGAAAGCGTCGAGACGGCCAAAGCGCCGGTGTGCTTCCTGTACAAGGGCACGCGCGGCATCGACGTCGCCGATGTCGCCCTGGAGAACCTCGGCATTCCCGCCGAGCGCGCGAGTCTCAGCGGCGACGCCCTCAGCGGCGGCGGCGGCGTTGAGGTAGTGCACCGCAACGTCGAAGCCGTCGCGCGCAAGACGCAGCGCGATGCCGCGGCCAATGCCCCTCGAGGCACCGGTGACGAGGGCGACGCGACGCCTATCGGTCACACCGGCCTCATCTCGAAGGCGTTGAGCGTGTAGGCGACGAAGGCGTAGTAGCCGATGACACCGACGATCTCGACCAGCGCCGTATCGCCGAAGTTGGCGATGGCGCGCTGATAGAGCCCGTCGTCCAAGGACTTTCGCGCGCACAGTTGCTGCGCGACCTCTGCGAGCAGGCTAAGCCGCGGCGTGGCGAGCGGCGGCGGCTCCTGGCGACGGATCGCTTCCAGCACGGCATTGTCCAGGCCGGCCTTGCGCGCGATCGGCTCATGGATTTCGCGCTCACCGAGGCATCGATAGTGCGCGGCGACGATGAGGATCAGCAGTTCCGATTCCGGCAAGGCAAGCGATGTTTGGTAGCGGCAAAATGCGCCGAGCTCATGCGCCGGCCGTGCCAGGCCGGGACTCAACAGCCATGCGAGGAAAGGGCCGCTTGTGTTTCCGCGCGTGCGCAGCACGTCGGCGTGAATGGCGCGCTGCTCGTCGCTCATGCGCGCGGGCACCGGCAGTGCGAGCCGGGACCTCATGCTGCGGCTCCGCTGACGAACAGCCGCCCCACGGCTGTGCGGTCGAGGGCGCCCCAACCCCGAGCTTCCGCGTCCATGAAGACACTCTCGCGCGCCCGCGTCACAGGCAACTCGACATCGCGATGGTCGGCCACGAGACAGGGCCGTCGCCGGCGCCGAACGGAACGACGATGGTGATCGGGCGCGACGGAAAGTCCTGCGCGAGCGCCGCGGTGGCGGAGAGGGTCGCGAGGAGTGCGGCGGAGCCGAGCAGGTCGCGCCGCATGGACGAGCGCATGATCATGGGTGTCTCCGTGAAGGGTGACAAGTCTCAGGCGAGCTGTCGGCTGGGGTCGGGGGCCGTGGCATCGTGGGCGGCGCGCTCGGCGACGACCTCTCGCTCGACGAGCCGGCGGAAACGTGCGAGCCCGGCGTCGATGGCGAGCGGCAGCATCGGGCGGTTCGGATCGCGCTTGATCGTTTCGTACTGCGCCGAGATGACCTCCTTGTCCTCCTCGAAGGCGTCGATCAGCCCCTGGTAGATGCTCTCGGTCGTCGTCTCGTCGCCGTCGCCCGCGCGGTGTGAGTTCTGGAAGAAGTAGTGCGTGCTGCCGTCGGTCTCGGGCGTCAGCGTCTGGCAGCTGTGCAGTTGCACGGCGCGGCTCATGTCGTCGGGCGCGTCCTCGCAGGGTCGGCCACCCGAATGCATGAGCAGCGTACCCGGCAGCACGAAGTCATAGACAAACCAGCGGTCGACGTTGCCGTTGAAGGTGCGAACCATCTTGTGCAACGACGAGGGCGGGACATCCGGCACCCGACGCGTGATGCGCAACCCCTTCGGGCCCGGTCCGCCCAGCTCCTCGATCGCAGCCGCGGCCTGTGCAATCTTGGTCGAGCCGCCGAGGGTCTTCTCGTGCACGTAGCTCAGGTGCGAGAAGTCGAGCAGGTTGTCGGCGATCAGCAGCCACGGCGTGTCGTAGCGCATGTAGCCGGGCCGATAGCGCCATTCCGGATGGTCGCACGAAAAGTTGTCAGGCAGCAGCGACAGGTGTGCCCGCGCTTCGTCCCCCATCCACACGAAGATCCACCTGTTCTTCTCGACGACGGGATACGTCCGCACACGTGCCTTGGCAGGCACGTTTGCAATGCCCGGCGCCTCGACGCAAACGCCCGCGGCATCGAACTTCAGGCCGTGATAGCCGCAGCGGATGCAGTCGCCCTCCTTGCGCCCTTTCGAGAGCGGCGCGTGCCGATGGCAGCAGCGGTCCTCCATCGCGACGAGTCCGCCGTCCGCCTTGCGGTAGACGACGATCGGCTCGTTCAGCACCGTGCGGGTGAAGATGCGGTCATCCGACACCGCCGGGATTTCGCGATCCCAGGCGATGACGTACCAGCAGTTGCGAAGCCACATGGCGGCCACCTCACTGCTCGGGCTTGATGCCCGAATCGGTGATGATCTTCGCCCACTTGTTGGTCTCGGCGACGACCCAGGCCTGCGCCTCGTCGGGCGACTTGCTCGGGGTGATGACCGTCGCCGCCTTGGCGATCGCGTCCTTGACTTCGGGGTTTCCGAGGGCGTCGTTGAGCGCCGCGTGCAGCTTCTGCACGACCGGCTTCGGCGTCGCGCTCGGCACGAACAGCGCCTGCCATGAGCTCGAAAGCGAGCCGAGGCCGGCTTCCGCGGCGGTCGGCACGTCGGGCAGATCGGACAGGCGCAGAGGCGTCGAAACGGCGATCGCCTTCAGCTTGCCGGCCTTCACCTGCGGCAGCGCGCCGCCGAGGTTGATGAGGCCGATGTCGACCTGGCCGCCGATCAACGCCGTCATTCCGGGGCCTGCGCCGCCGCTGTACGGCACCGCCGTCATCTTGATGCCGGCGTGCTTCTCGAGCTGCACCATGTCGAAGTGCGGGCCGCTCGCGACGCCCGGGAGCCAATAGTTGATCTTGCCGGGGTTGGCCCTGGCATGGGCGATAAGCTCCTGGGCATTCTTCGGCGTGAAGTTCATGCTCGCGACGAGAACCGACGGCGTCGTGCCGACGACACCGATCGCCGTGAAATCCTTCGTCGGAACGACCTTGAGCGTGGCGGCGTAGCTCGTCTGGTTCATCGCGTTCGTCGAGACGTTGCCGAGCAGCAGCGTGTAGCCGTCGGCGGGCGCGCGCGCGACCATCTCGAGAGCGATGTTGCCGGCGGCGCCCGGCTTGTTCTCGACGATCACCGGCTGACCAAGGGAGGCCGACATCGCGTTGGCGAGCGGGCGCGCGATGGCGTCGCTGACGCCACCCGGGGCGAACGGGACGACGATCTTGACGACGCGGTTAGGGAAGTCGGCTTGCGCCGATGCCGCAGCGGCGATCACAACCAGTGCTGCGCCGAGGCATGCCTTGAAGAGCGATCTCATGCTTGTTGTCTCCTGTATGAACGAAGGAAGTTCAGCGGTGCTGTCGCTGGAACCTGGTCCAGGCGGCGGCAAATGCTTCGGGAACCTCGGCCGCAGCTTGATGCGACGCGGGCAAGGTGGCGATGCGGGCGTCCGGGATGGCGCGCTCGAGCTCGCGCGCGTCGGCCGGTGGCGTCGAGGTGTCGTGCTCCCCTGCGAGAACGAGGGTCGGCATGCGAATGCGCGGCAGCAACGAGCGGTGGTCGAGGTCTCGCAACGCTGCCGCGCAGCCGACGAATCCATCGACGGAAGTGCGCAGCGCCTCGCGCCGCACCGCCTCGATGAGCGCCGGCTGTTCGCGCAGGCAGGTCGGCGTGAACCAGCGCTGCAGCGTGGCGTCGACAAGCGCCGCGACGCCCTTTTCGCGGGCGACCGCGGCACGCTCTTCCCAGGCCTTTGGTGCCGGCTGCAGTACGGTGGTGTTCGCGAGCGTCAGCGACACGAGCCGGTCGCCGTGCGCAGCGCCAAGCACCTGGCCGATCATTCCGCCGAGCGACGTGCCGACGACGTGGGCGCGCCCGATGCCGAGCGCATCGAGGACGGAGAGAGCGTCCAGCGCCAGCTGCACCATCGTGTACGGTGACGACGTTGCGCCGCTGTTGCCATGGCCGCGCAGGTCGTACCGCACGAGGCGCCAGGCGCCGGCCAAGCGCGCGGCGACGCCGTCCCAGATGCGGTGCGATGTCAGGACGCCGTGCACGAGCAGCACGACCGGTGCGTCGTCCGGGCCCTCCACCCGGCAGGCGAGGTCGATGTCGCCGGCGCGAATCATCGTTGGCTCCGTCATGCTCACGCTGCGACTGCTTTCTCGCGCGAGGCTTCGCGCGCGATCGCCGCGTTGACGCGCGGCATCACCCCCTCGGCCATCAGCTGCATGGAACGACGGCCGAGTGCCGGGTCGACCCAGTCGTGGCAGGCATAGAGCAGCGTGCCGAAGTCGCCGATCCGCTCGCGGAAGGCGAGGATCTGCTCGACGACGCTGTTCACCGTGCCGGCGATGACCAGCTTGTCAACCACGTGCTCGGGGGTGATCTCGCTGTCGGGCTGGGCCTGGTCGAGCTTGAAGAGGTTGGAGCGGCCCGAGAATCCGACGAGCTTGCGGACCAATTGCTTGAAGTAGAAGTGGTACGGGCCCTCTGCACCCTTGCCGTAGCGTTGCGCCGTGTTCTCGTCGTCGGCGACGAAGATCGACTTGGCGACACGCCACTCGGAAGGCGACGCTTTGGCGCCGATCGCCGTGCGGCCCTCGACGTATTTCTGCCAGTGCGTCTTGACCCACTCGGGCAACAGGAAACTGGCCGATATCGGCTGCCAGCCGCGTTTGGCCATCTCCGTCACGCCCTGCGAGAACGGCGCGACCGCCGTGCCGACGATGCGCGGGTGCGGTCGCTGGTAGGGCTTGAGGATGAGCCCCTGGCCGATCTCCGGAATCGAAGTCTTCATCGTGGAGACTTTGAAGAACTCACCCCCAAGGTCAAGCGGCCCCTCGCTCTCCCAGATCTTGAGCACCATGTCGATGCTCTCGACGAAGATCGCGTTGCGGTTTTTCTGGTAGTTGCCGAACACCTCGGCATCCGACATCAGCCCGCCCGGGCTGATGCCCATGATGAAGCGGCCCTTCAGGATGTGGTCGAGCATCGCCACCTGCGCCGCGATCGCGGCCGGATGGCTGTTCGGCATGTTGATCGTCCCGCTGCCGAGGACGATCTGCTTCGTGTCGTGGGCCAGGCTCGCCAGGAACATCAGGCAGGACGTGACATTCTCGGCAAGGTCGGTGACATGCTCGCCGACATAGGCCTCGCGGTAGCCGAGGCGGTCGGCGAGCAGGATCGCCTCGCGGTCCTCGGCGAGCGTCTCCGTCGCGTTCCGGCCCGGCGGATGCAGCGGCATCATGAAGGTTCCGAGTTCCATTTGCGTGTCCTTTTTCTGCTTCGGCGTCACTGCACGCGCTTGCGCACGAGGACGACGTTGTCGTAGACGAGGTTGCTGCTCCAGATCCAGCGCGCGCCCGTAAACGCTTCGGGAAAGCGCGAGTAGGAGATCAGCGCCGGGCTGATGCCGATTTCCGCGTCGGTGTACTCGTAGGCCTGTGGCCAACGGCGGTCGTCAAAGCCCGGCGCCTGCCAGCCGCGCGGGATGTCCCAGTGCACTGCGTAGCACCTCGCCTCGCAGGTCGGCGGCTTGGCGAGCGGATGCGTCCGGCCCAGCGCGGTCGTGTCGCGCACGTCGCCGCGCTCGACGACGTCGTCGGGGTTCGTCAGCGGCGCGATGTAGTACGTCTGTGCGCGCCACGAGCGGTCGGTGACGGTGCCGTCGCTGAAGCGGGCGATGAAGCCGCCGTCGCCGACGTACCAGTTCTGGTTCGGGGGGAACCACTCCATGCCGAGGCCGAGCTTTTCCTCCCAGTCGACGAGCTTGACGGCGATCGTGTACGGCCGCTTGACGCGAAAGCGCACGATCGCCGAGTTGAACGGCGTGTACGGCACCGGATCGACAGCGACGAGCTTGCCGTTGACGTAGAGCTCGAAGTAGTTGTCGGCGACGACGAAGCCGCTGACGACGTCGCCGTCGCGATCGACCTCGACGACCGGTACAGCGTCGACGCTGACGTCGGCGAGGCGCGCCGGGCGCACCTGCTCGCAGTCGCTGTAGAGCGGTGCCGCCTGCGGCGCCGAGCCGATCGCGGTCTCCGCTGGCACCGTGATCACCGTGCCGTCGAAGGCCGTGATGCGGCCAAGCGGCGTCTTGCGCAGATTGGGCAGCTGCTCGCGGCAGCCGGTGTAGAGGTTCTCGCTGACGACCGTGGCGAGACCCTGGGTGACGTGACGGCCGCTCCCCGCCCCGGACGACATGCCGGCGCAAGCCGCCAAGACAGCCAGCGACGTGACCGCCGACAACGCGATGGGCGTCCGGGTTCTCATGCGGCTCTCCTTGCGAGCTTGGTGGAAAGATCCAGCGCGGCAGCGAGAAGGCGCTGCACCAGTGCGCCTGCGGCGCCCGTGTCGAGCCGACCGGCGGCGCCGATCGCCGTCAGCGCCAGCACCATCGCGCCGTCGAGGTCGAACACGGGAACGCTGACCGCGTTGATGCGAGTTCCGTAGAGGTCAGCGAAGCCATCCGAGCCGACGAGGCTCGCGAAGCCGGCGGCACGGATCGACGCCAGCTGCTGCGCGAGCCCAGTGGCGTCAATATCGGGTGCAGCGCCGTCGGCGAGCTCGGCGGCGACGAATGGCGCCGTCAGCTCCGCGGGCAGCCAGGCGGCGAAAGCCAGTCCGGTGACCGACGTCAGCACCGGCAGTACGAGGCCGGTGCGCAGGTTGTCGCTGACCGGCTCGCTCGCTTCCTCCCAGCGAACGATCGTCGGCCCCTTGTTGCCCCAGACGCCGAGGCCGAGCGTCTCGTCCAACTCGTCAGAGAGTTCGACCAGGGCCCGCGTCGCGATCCGCACCGCGTTCAGACGCGCGATGTTGGCGCCGCGGTCGGTGGGCGGGCCGAGGTCGTGCGGCTGTGCGACAAGGTATCGGCCGCCACCGAACAGCAGCGGCGGCCGGCCGTGGCGGGCAATACGTTCGACCTCGCCGATGAAGACGACGTGATCGCCGCCGGGATAGGCGTTGACGAGCCGGCACTCCAGGTGCGCGGCACAGCCTTCGATGAGGGGCATGCGGTGTTCGCCTGCACGCGTCGCGATGCCCGAGAACTTGTCAGCGCCGCCGCGCGCGAAGCGGTTCGACACCTCGACCTGGTCATCGGCAAGGATGTTGACGGCGAAGCGCTCGGCGGTGCGAAACACCGGATGGCTCGGCGCGTTGCGCGACTGGCTCCACAGGATGAGCGGCGGGTCGAGGGAGACCGAGCTGAACGAGTTCGCGGTCAGCCCATGCGGCTTGCCGTGGCCGTCGACCGTCGTGACCACCGTGACGCCGGTGAAGAACGAGCCGAGCACCTGGCGCAGCTCGCGCGAGTCGAAGGAGCGGACGGCGGCTTCCATTCGCTCAGCCCTCGACGCGCTCGATCGCGCCGCTCTTCGCCGAGCGGAAGATCGCCTCGAGCGCACTGACGTTAGCGATCATCTCTTCGCGTGCCACGGGATACGGCGAGCGACCGGTTGCCGCATCGGCGAACGCCTCGAGGTTGCGCAACACGGCCGGAGCCGGCGCGATGTCGACCGATTCGGCCTTCTGACCGCGCACGCACGTGGTCAGCGTCCAGCCCTCGGGTGCCTCAGGATGCGTCTTGTCGCGCACCTCGGCCCAGCCCTGCGAGCCGTAGACGGCGAAGCGCCCAGCGAAAGGCGTCGCCAGGATGGCACTGATGAGGGCGTGGCCGCCGCGCTTGAAGGTGACGAGCGCGGCCAGCGTGTCGCCGTTCGTGAGCGGGCTGCCGAGCTGCTTCACGCTCGCGTGCACCGTTTCCGCCTCGCCGAACACGCCGATCGACAGGTCGAGAAGGTGAATGCCGGTCGCCGTCATCGGGCCCGCCGGAGCCTCGGCGCCGGAGAGGCGCCAGTTGTCGGCAGCCAGCGCCAGGAACTTGTCCTGGCTGAAGTTGGCCTCGACCTGCAGCGGCGTGCCGAGCACGCCTGACTTCAGAAGCTCCATCACGCGCACGATCGGAGGCTCGAACCGCTTCTCATGGCCGACGGCGAGGGCGACGCCTGCGTCCTTGACGGCCGCCACCGCGCGCAGCACGTCGCCGCGCGTCATCGACAGCGGCTTCTCGCAAAAGACGTGGCGGCGCGCCTTGGCTGCGGCGACGATCTGCTCGGTGTGCTGCGAATGCGGCGTGCAGAGCACGACGCCTTCGACCTGCTCATCGCCGAGCACGCGTTCGAACGACGGCGAGAAGGGTAGATTCCGTTCGCGCGCAAATGCCTCGCCCGCAGGGCTGACGTCTGCGACGTGCACGACGCGAAGCTTCTCGCTCGTCGAGATCTGGTCGACGATGATCCGGCCCCACCAGCCGAGGCCGACGACTGCTACTTTGAGCATGTCAGCTGATCCGGTGGCCGACGCCGTCGACGATGCTCTTCGCCGAGATCACCTCGGAGTCCTCGAGGATCTCGACCCGATGCGACACGTTCGGCGGGAAGTGGATGGCCTCGCCCTCGCCGGCGATGAAGATCTCGCCGTTGATGGTGACGCGGCTCTTGCCCTTGAGGATGATCGTGATCTGCTCGTGCGGGTGCGCGTGCTCGCTCGCGCCCTCGCCGGCCTTGTAGCGAAGGAGACCAATCTCGATGTGCTGCCCGGTGATGAGCTTGCCGAAGGCGCTCGAATGCCTCGGCGTGACGAATTCGTCCTTGACGTCCTTTAGGGCTACGACTCCCATGCTTGTCTCCTTGCGGTCTGTTTGTGAAAAGTTAGTCGCGGCCGGGAACCAGCGGCAGCAGCAGGTACGACGCTCGGTTGCCGCCGGTGTGCAGCGTCACCGTCGCGTCGAATACTTGCGGCGGACGGACGCGCGGCTCGTTGTGCGTCATGCCCCCGGTGCCCCGTGTGGCGTAGTAGAAGTTCTTGCCGAAGTCGGAGACCTCGCCTTCGTACTCGTAGTCCTTGCCGCGCACCTGCAAGCCGATCGTCCAGCCCTTCGGCAGCACGATCGACGTCGGCAGTATCTCGACATCGAGCTCGACCACTTTCCCCGGCAGCAGCGGCTCGACGCAGTCGTGTGGGTGGTACGGTTGCCAGGCCTTGCTGCGGCCCGGGTCGATGCGGCGGTGCGAGGCCCGCAGCCAGCCGAGGGCGATGGGCGTGTTGGGGTCGAGCGCGCCCTGGAAGGTGAGTTCCTTGCCCTGCGGGTCGAACACCTGGACAACGAGAAAGAGGTCAGCGTCCGACGTGCTGCACTCGATGAACAGCTTGGCCGCGATCGGTCCTGTGACCTCCGTCTCCTGCGCGAGGGGCGGCGTGCGAAACGCCAAGCCCTTGCCCGTCGTCGCGTAGCTCGCCCTCGCTGCCGCCGCTGGTATGCCGGTCTCGAGGGTGCCGTTTTCGGCGTCGAGGTAGTGCTTCGTCCACTGCGTGCGCGCCAAAGGCCATTCGTTCTCGTCGCGGCGCTCGAAGCGGCCGTCGGCGTGTCGCACGTTCAGCAGCACCGGCGGCGTCCGCTCCCAGCCGTTGTCGTCGCCCTTCAGGAAGTGATCGAAGAAGCGCTTCTGCAGGTCAAGTCCGTAGCCTGCGGTGAACAGCGACCAGTGCGAGTCGCCGTGGACCTCGAGCCACTTCTGCTTCGCGGGCGAGTCGGTGAAGGCCGAGAAGTTGCCTCGCGGGTGGATGCCCATGCCGCCCCAGTTCGCCGCGGACAGGAATGGAATCGTGAAGTTCGAGGGATCGGGCGAGCGCGAACGCCACCATTCGTTGTCGAGCGGCTGCTCGAGCATCTGCGTGTACATGTCACGCCGGTTCTCCGCCAACTCGTCGTCGGATAGGTCGACCGGCCCGGCGATCGACTCGCCCGTGACCGGGTTCTTCTTCGCGCGGCTGCCGAGCCCGAACTGCACGGTCACCGCCTGGATCGCCGCCCAGCGCTTGGGGAACTCGTTGAGGATGCCGCCGTGGTAGCTGGGATCGCGATACATGTCGACGAAGCCCTCCCAGGGAACGATCGCCTTCAGGCCTTTGGGCATCCGCTCGGCGACGCGCCAGGCCATGTTCGCGTAATACGAGATGCCGAGCACGCCGACGTTGCCGTCGCTCCAGGGCTGCGACGCCGCCCATTCGATGCTCTGGCAGAAGTCGTCGGTCTCGAGCGGCGTCATCGGGGCGAGCACACCCTCGCTCCAGCCGGCGCCGCGAGAGTCGACGCGCACCACGGCGTAGCCGTGGGGCACCCAACGCTCGGGGTCGGTGACCTCCCAGTTCTGATAGCGGTTGCTCGAACCCTCCAGGATCTCGGGGTGGTCGGTGACCATCTTCTGCCACTGCAGCGGATAGCCCTCCTGGTAGGAGAGACCCTTGGCGTAGACGCCGTGCGAGATGATCACCGGCGACTTCGCGCCCTCGTCGATCGGGCGGAATACGTCGGCGCGCAACGTCACGCCATCCTTCATGCGGATGGGCGCGTTCCAGGTGATGCGCATGCCGTCGCGCACTTCCGTGCGCTGATACCGGTCGGCCGCGTGCATCACGCCTTCGCCTTGATGCCGTGCAGGCCCCACGACGCGTCCTTGACGGTGAAGAACTTCGCGTCCTTACCGCCCTCGGGCGTGCTGCCGCAGTGAACGGTGTTCGCCGGGATATAGATGACCTCGCCAGGGTGGGCCGTGTGCGTCTGACCGTCAACAACGAGCTCCATGTCGCCTTCGAGCACGAAGATCCACTGCTCGTTCGGGTGCGAGTGCGGCTCCGACCGCTTTCCGGCTGGTGCCGTCATTAACGCGACGATCATCCGGTCGCCCTCGACGCAGCCACCGAACACCGGCGAGTAGTCGGGTCCGCCCAGGATCTGGTTGACCTTGTCGAAGTTGAAGACGAACTCGCCCTTCTGCGCACGATGCGCACCGGGCGTGCGGGCGGGAATGCGCTCTTCGGTGGCGGCGACGACGGCCTCGGTCATTTCGGGAGTCCTTCAATGAGTGAGGTGTGAACCATAAGGAGCGCCGCGCCAGATGAAAAATCGTTTGTGAGGATGCGATGTATAGGCCGCGCTTATAGTTCGCCATGCGCCTGCGCCGGCTCGACCTGAATCTGCTCGTCGCCCTCGATGCGCTGCTCGCGACGCGTAGCGTCACCACCGCGGCGAGCCGGCTGCACGTGACACAGCCCTCGATGAGCGGTTCGCTAGCGCGCCTGCGGGAACACTTCGGCGACCGGTTGCTGACCCAGGTTGGCCGTCGCATGCAGCTGACGCCGCTCGGCGAGATGCTCGTGGAGCCGGTTCGTGAGACGCTGCAACAGGTCGAGGCGACGGTATCGCTGCGACCCGACTTCGATCCAGCGACCGCGAAGCGCCGCTTCTCCGTCTGCGCGTCCGAGGCCACCGTTCTAGCGCTCCTGGTCGAGGTGCTGCGCGAGATCGAGCAGCAAGCGCCTGGCGTCTCCGTCGAGCTGCTGCCCGCCGAGCCCTCCCGGATGGGTCAGATGCTCGACGCGCGCGAGCTCGACTTCCTGTTCTCCGGCGAGAACTTCCTGCTGCCTTCGCACCCACACACGCTGGCCTTGCGCGACGACTTCGTCTGCGTCGTCTGGACGGGCAACCGTCGCGTCCGCAGCAAGCTGTCGATCGAGCAATACCTAGCCCTGGGTCATGCGATCACCCGGTATGGCCTCGAGCGGCGTCCGGGTTTCGAGCAGTACACATTGGAGCGGCTGGGCATCGCCCGGCGCGTCGTCGTCAGCTGTACGACACCCGCCCTGCTCGGCCCGCTGGTCGTCGGTACCCAACGCATCGCGACGCTGCCATCGCGGCTCGCAAGACAGCAGGCCGGCATCCTCCCGCTGAGGCTGCTCGACCCCCCGCTCGAGCTGCCTGCGCTGCAGATCTTCATGCAATGGCACCGCACCCGCGAGAGAGACGGCGCGACCGCTTGGTTCCGCGATCTGGTGCTCACGGTGTCGCGCAGACTCGGTCTGATCACGTGAGCGTCGGCCTTGGCCCGCCTATTGCAAGTCAACTGCGAGTTCACGATGCAAGGTGGCTCCGTCGTCGAGGGCATGCGCATGCCGATCGCCGCGACCGACTTCGCGGGCTCCTGGCGCTGCATTCCTGCCCACCAGACCGGCGAATCGAAGGACAGCAGGGTACCAAGGCCGATCGAGGTCAGCCGCCACATCCACCGTCCATTGCAGCGTCCATGCGCTGCACCGCCTGGCCCAGCAGGCCGCGCAGCCACACCAGCCCAGGGTCCTGGGTGCGGTAACGGTGCCACTGCACGGCCTGCTGCATGTGGCCCATCGGCACCGGCAGATCTCGCAGCAGCACCGGCAGGGAAGTCGCCAGCAGGTTCGCAAGACGGCGGTGCACGGTCGCGACATGGTCGGTGCCGACCACCAGCGCGGGCATCGGCACGAAGCTGTAGGTGGCCGCGGCCACCCGGCGTGTCAGTCCGTAGCGCTGCAGGAACCAGCTCTCGAAGGACAGGTTGCTCGCGCCGGCCGGTCGCATCGTCACGTGGCCGGCAGCGGCATAGCGGTCGAAGTCGAGTTCGCCGCGGGCCAGCGCACCGTCACGCCAGACCACGCAGACGAAGTCTTCCTCGAACAGCACCTCGCTCGGGTGGTCCGGTGAGATGAAGTCCTTCGGGATGATCAGCAGATCGGCCTCGCCGCGTTCCAGGTCGCGCTGCGGCGTGACCACCTGCGGCAGGAACTCGAAGCGCCCGCCGAAGCGCTGCTGCGACGCCAGCGACAACAGGTGCGGCCCTAGAACGAGCTGCGTGTAGTCCGAGACGAAGATGCGAAAGGCGCGGTCCGAGGCCGCCGGGTCGAACTGGGGCTGCATCGCGATCGTCGAATCCACCCGCAGCAGCACATCGCGCACCGCATCCCGCAGCGCCTCGGCGCGTGGCGTCGCTTCCATCTTGCGCCCCACCTGCACCAGCAGTTCATCTTCGAAGTAGTCACGCAGGCGCGCCAGCGCATTGCTGGTGGCCGACTGGCTCAGGTGCAGCGCCTCGGCGGCGCGCGAGATGCTGCGTTCCTTCAGCAGCACGTCCAGCGCCACGAGCAGGTTCAGGTCGAGCTTGTTGAATCGCATGTTTCACGGGCCTCTCGGGTAAACCCGCAAAGTGTTGATCAGATCGATTCGTCGAATGGATCCAAACCATTTTGCAGATGAGTCGCGACTGCGTAATCTCTCGGCAACCCGAACACGACGTCAAACGCGAAGTTCCAGAACGAACTGCTGACGAGCGATCGGACAGCGCAGTGGCTGACCAAGCCACCGCACCACCCGCCAACAGGAGACAACGAATGGCCCCGCGCCAGTCGAAGGGCATGCTTTTGCCCAAAACTCTGCACGCTGCCTGCGGCAGCCGGCATCGGCGCTGACCATGGCCGCGGTGCGCCGCATTGCCGTGGTCGGTGCCGGTCTGGCGGGGCTGGCCTGCGCGCTGGCGGCGTCGCTGGC
>JAFLDH010000219.1 GCA_017302505.1 Burkholderiales bacterium | reverse complement strand
CAATGCGGCCTGGCGCTGGCGCAGCTGCACCGCATGCCCGCCGCCGGGCTGCCGGCGCTGCGCCGCGCACCGCCGGCGGACGAGCTGGCGCACTACGAGCAGCAGTACCGCAGCCACGGTCTGCACAAGCCGGTGTTCGAGCTGGCGCTGCACTGGCTGAAGGCCCATGCGCCGGCGGGCGACATGCCGCTGGCGCCAGTGCACGGCGACTTCCGCAACGGCAACCTGATGGTCGGCGAGGATGGCCTGCGCGCCGTGCTCGACTGGGAGCTGGCGCACTGGGGCGACCCGATGGAAGACCTGGGCTGGCTGTGCGTGAACAGCTGGCGCTTCGGCAAGCTGGAGCTGCCGGTGGGCGGCTTCGGCACGCGCGAGCAGCTGTTTGCCGGCTATGCCGAAGGCGGCGGCCAGGTGGACGCCGCGCGGGTGCACTATTGGGAGGTCTTCGGCACGCTGAAGTGGGGCGTGATCTGCCAGTCGATGGCCCATGCCTACCTGACCGGCGCCGAGCGCAACGTCGAGCGCGCGGCCATCGGCCGGCGCGCGTCCGAGGCCGAGATCGACCTGCTGATGCTGCTGGCCCCGCCGGCGCGGAAGGCCGCCTGATGCACCAGCGGCCCGACCCCGCCGACCTGCTGGCCGCCGTGGCCATGTACCTGCGCGAGCAGGCCCTGCCGCAGCTGCCCGGCCATGCCGCGTACCTGGCCCGTGTGGCGGCCAACGCGCTGGACATCGTGCGCCGACAGCTGCAGCAGGCGCCGCTGGCCGAGGCCGCCGAAACCGCGCGCCTGCGCGTGCTGCTGCAGCAGGACGGACCCTTGCAGGACCTCAACCGGCGGCTGTGCGAGCGCATCGCCGCCGGTGACATCGGCCTGCACACGCCCGGCCTGGCCGAGCATCTTTGGCTGACCACGCTGGACACCCTGGCGGTGGACCAGCCCGGCTACGAAAGTTACCGCCGCCACATCGAGGCGGCGGCGAACCAGGAGACCACGACATGAGAACCGGCGTCTTCAACTTCCTGGCGCAGGAGCGCGTGCATTTCGGCGTCAGCGCGGCCGAAGGCATCGCGGCCGAGGTGGCACAGCGCGGTGCCCAGCGCCTCTTCGTCGTCACCAGCCGTTCGCTGAACCGCAAGACCGATGCGGTGAAAAGTGCGCTGGCCCCGGTGCAGGGCCAGGTGGTCGGCCTGTTCGACGAATGCATCGAGCACACGCCGCGCGACACCGTGCTGGCCTTGACGCGGCAGCTGCGCGCGACGCAGGCCGACCTGATCGTCAGCATCGGCGGCGGCACGGTCATCGACACGGTGAAGGTGGCCCTGGTCTGCCTGGCAGAAGGCGTGGACGACGTGGATGCAATGAGCCAGTGGCACATGCGCGTCGCGCCCGACGGCTCGCGCATCACGCCGCAGCCGCGATTGCCGCCGTGCCGGCAGATCGCCGTGCCGACCACGCTGTCCGGTGCCGAGTTCAGCGACCTGGGTGGCTGCACCGATACGCGTTACGGCACCAAGCAGGGTTACACCGGCACCTGGATCGGCGCCGCGTCGGTGATCCTGGACCCGCGCATCACCGTGCACACGCCCGAGCGGCTGTGGCTGTCCACTGGCGTGCGCGCGGTGGACCATGCAGTGGAATCGCTGTGCTCGATCAACGCGCAGCCGCTGATCGATGCGACCAGCGTGCGCGCGCTGGCCCTGCTCGGCCGGGCGCTGACGCGCTATGCCACCGATCCGCAGGACCTGGACGCAAGGCTCGACGCGCAGATGGGCGCGTGGCTGGCCTCGATGGGCATCCGGCGCACTGAGTACGGCGCCAGCCACGGCCTGGGCCATGCGCTGGGTGCCGATTCCGGCGTGCCGCATGGCATCACCAGCTGCGTGCTGCTGCCCACCGTCATGCGCTACAACGCCGAGGTCTGTGCGCCGCAGCTGGCCGAAGTGGCGGCGGCGCTGGGCGATGCGTCGCGGCCGGCCGCCGACCAGGTGGAAGCGCTGATCGCCCGGCTGGGCCTGCCCACGCGCATAGGGCAGCTGGGCATCGACCGCAGCCGGCTGCCGATCCTGGCGGAGAAGGGCATGGCCATCCCCTGGGTGCGCACCAACCCGCGCCAGATCGAGCGCGTGGAGCAGCTGGTGGAGATCCTGGAAGCGGCCTGGTGAGCAGCCTGCACATCGACGACATCCGCGCTGCGGCCGAGCGGCTGCGCGGCCAGGTGGTGGACACGCCCTGCCTGCCATCGCGCACCTTGTCGGCGCTGTGCGGCTGCGAGGTCTTCCTCAAGTTCGAGAACCACCAGTTCACTGCATCCTTCAAGGAACGCGGGGCGCTCAACAAGATGGCCCAGCTGACCGCCGAAGAGCGGGCGCGCGGCGTGCTGGCGGTCTCGGCCGGCAACCATGCGCAGGGCGTGGCCTACCACGCGCAGCGCATGGGCGTGCCGGCCACCATCGTGATGCCGCGCTTCGCGCCGGCCGTGAAGGTGGACAACACGCGGCGCTTCGGCGCCGAGGTGGTGCTGGCCGGCGACACCTTCGACGATGCCCGGCTACATGGGCTGGCGCTGGTGCGCGAGCGCGGCCTGACGCTGGTGCATCCCTACGATGACCTGGCGGTGATGGCCGGACAGGGCAGCATCGCGCTGGAGATGCTGGCCGCCCAGCCTGGCATCGACACGCTGGTGGTGGCGGTGGGCGGCGGCGGGCTGATCAGCGGCATGGCCACCGCGGCGCGCGCCCTGCGCCCGGGCATCCAGGTCTTCGGCGTGCAGACCGAGCGCTTCCCGCCGGTGTGGAACGACCGCCACGGCCCGCCGCGCGATTGCGGGCAGGCCACCATCGCCGACGGCATTGCGGTGAAGTCGCCCGGCGCGCTGACACTGCCGCTGATCCGCGAGCGCGTGGACGACGTGCTGCTGGTCGATGAAGACGACATCGAGCAGGGCATCCTGCTGCTGCTGGAGATCGAGAAGACGGTGGTCGAAGGCGCCGGCGCCGTCGGCCTGGCAGCACTGCTGAAGCACCGTGAGCGCTTTGCCGGCCGCAAGGTGGGGCTGGTGCTGTGCGGCGGCAACATCGAGCCGCTGGTGCTGGCCGAGATCATCCAGCGCGGCATGGTCAAGTCGGGCCGGCTGGTGCGCCTGCGCTTCGACGTGCGCGACGTGCCGGGCTCGCTGGCCGAGGTGGCGGCGGCGCTGGGCGCCCTGGGCGCCAACATCGACGAGGTGATGCACCAGCGCGCCTTCACCACGCTGTCGGTGGAACGCGCGCAGATCGAGGTGGTGGTGCAGACGCGCGGCACCGAGCATGTGGCGCAGATGCTGGCGGCGCTGCAGGCGCAGGGCTACCGCGTCGAGCGCATCGGCTGAGGAACGAACATGCAGATCGACCCGAAGATCAACTGGCGCGACATTTCGGCCAACGGCATCACGCTGCACGTGGCCGAGATGGGACAGGGGCCGCTGGTGCTGCTGTGCCACGGCTGGCCGGAGATGGCCTACTCATGGCGGCACCAGATCCCCGCGCTGGCGGCCGCCGGCTACCGCGTGGTGGCGCCCGACATGCGCGGCTACGGCCGCAGCTCCGCGCCGGCGGCGATCGACGACTATGCGATCACCGACCTGGTCGGCGACATGGTGGCGCTGGTGGCGGCGTTGGGCGAGACGCGCGCTGCGGTGGTCGGCCACGACTGGGGTGCGATGGTGGCCTGGAGCTGCGCGCTGATGCGGCCCGACCTGTTCCAGGCGGTGGCCGGCTTGAGCGTGCCCTTTCGCGCGCGCCACCCGTCGGCGCCGCCGCTGGCCTTGCTGCGCGCCGATGGCCGCGAGGACTTCTACTGGTTCTACTTCAACCGCGAGGGCGTGGCCGAGGCCGAGTTCGAGCGCGACATTCCGGCGGCGATGCGCCGGGTGCTGGTCAGCGGCTCGGGCGACGCGCCGGAGGGCCGTGCGCTGGGGCTGATGGTGCAGCCCGGCGGCGGCTTTCTCGACGGCGTGGAAGACCCCGGCGCGGCCTTGCCGGCCTGGCTGAGCGCTGCCGACATCGAGGCCTATGCCGAGGGCTTCCGCCGCAGCGGCTTCCGCGGCGGCTTCAACTGGTATCGCAACCTGGACCGCAACTGGGTGCTGACCGCGCCGCTGCAGGGCGCGAAGATCCAGCCGCCGGCGCTGTTCGTGGCCGGCACGCGCGACGGTGTCATCGCCTCGAAGATGGGGCGCAAGCACCAGGAGCAGATGGACGCCTGGGTGCCGCAGCTGC
Organism: Burkholderiales bacterium; assembly: GCA_017302505.1. Taxonomy (GTDB): domain Bacteria; phylum Pseudomonadota; class Gammaproteobacteria; order Burkholderiales; family Burkholderiaceae_C; genus Rubrivivax. The sequence goes on along the minus strand of JAFLDH010000219.1, from coordinate 3,990 downwards.
GCGCCAAGGTGCTGATCGACGGCGGCGGCCACTGGATCCAGCAGGAGCGGCCGGCCGAGGTGAACGCCGCGCTGCAGCGCTTCCTGGCCGCGGACTATGCGGCCTGAGCGCGAATCTCAGGCCACCCGGCCGAACCACCACACCGACAGCCCGGCGCTCAGCAGCGCCAGCAGCGCACCGGCCGCGGCGAAGAAGGCGGTGATCTCGGTCTCCTTCTTCTCGACCACCAGCTTCGAGCTCAGCGACTGGTAGACCTTCATCAGGTCCTGCGCAGTGCCGGCATAGAAGTACTCGGCCTGCGTCAGCAGCGCAATCTGCTTCAGCGCCGCCTCGTCCAGCCGCACTCGCATGCTCCAGCCCTCGAAGCCGATGGTCTCGCCGGCCACGGTGCCGATGCCCACGGTGTAGACGCGCACGCCCCGGTCGGCGGCCATCTTGGCGGCTTCCACCGGGTCGGGTCCGGTGGTGCGCGCGCCGTCGGTCAGCATGATGATGGCCGCCGACGAGTACGAACCCGGTGGCACCGGGGTGAATTCCTTAGGCTCCTTCTTCTCGTCCATCGGGCCGGGCATGTTGCGCTGGCCGGTGGCCTGCGAGATCTCGATGCCGGCGTCGGGGAAGATGGTGGCCAGTGACAGGATGATGCCGCTGCCGGTGGCCGTGGCGCGCTGCAGCTGGAAGCGGTCGATCGCGGCGATCACGTCCTCGCGGCTGACGGTGGGGGCCTGCACCACCGCAGCCGTGCCGGCAAAGGCAACGACACCGACGCGCACCTCGCGCGGCAGGCCGTTGACGAAGGCCTTGGCCGCCTCCTGTGCAGCCACGATGCGGCTGGGCTGCACGTCGGTGGCGCGCATGCTGCCGGACACGTCCATCGCCAGGATGATCGTGCGTTGCGACAGCGGCAACGTGATCACCGCGGTGGGCCGGGCCAGCGCCAGCAGCAAGGTGCCCAGGGCCAGCAGCATCAGCAGAGGTGGCACGTGGCGGCGCCAGCCCGGGCCTTTTCCGAGGGCTGCCTTGGCCACGGCCAGGCTGGCCAGGCGCACGGTGCTGCGCCGCCGCTTGCGCAACAGCCACAGGTACAGCAGCACCAGTAGCGGCAGCAACAGCAGAGACCACAGCAATTCGGGCCACAGAAAAGTCATGTCGGGGCTCCGGCAACTTGGGGCGTGCCCTGGCGCAGGTGGGCGGGCCAGCGGCCGCCGATCTTCAGCCGGCCGCGCTGGCGCCGCATGGCGGCAAAGCGCAGCATCGAGTCCAGCAGGTCGTCATCGGTGGACAGCTCCAGCGTGTCGGTGCCGGCGTGCGCCAGCGCCTCGCGCAGCGCGGCTTCGCGGGCCTCGGCCTCGGCCGCGTAACGCTTGCGGAAGGCCGGGTCGGCGGTGTCGATGAACAGCTGCTCGCCGGTTTCGGCGTCTTCCACCGTCACCAGGCCCAGTTCGGGCAGTTCCATCTCCAGCGGGTCGTACAGGCGCACCGCCACGACCTCGTGGCGCTGCGCCAGGCGGGCCAGCGGCGCCTCCCAGCCAGGCTGGCTGATGAAGTCGGACACCACCAGCACCAACGAGCGGCGCTTGATGGTGCCGGCCGCGGCGTTCAGCAGGTCGGCCAGCGAGGTGCCGCCGCCTTGCGCCTGCTCGCGCGGCCGGGTGCGCATCTGGCGCATCAGGTTCAGCACATGCTGGCGCGACAGCCGCGGCGGCAGCACGCGGTCGACCTGGTTGCCGTAGAAGATGGCGCCGATGCGGTTGCCATGCCGTGTCAGCACCCGCGCCACCAGCGCCACGAAGCCGGCGGACACGGCCAGCTTGGTGGTGTCGGTGGAGCCGAAATCGATGCTGCCCGACAGGTCGAGCAGGAACCAGGCGGTCATCTCTCGGTCTTCGGTGAACTGCCGCACGTGCGGGATCTGCAGCCGCGCGGTGACGTTCCAGTCGATGTGGCGCACGTCGTCGTGCATCTGGTATTCGCGCAGGTCGGCCAGGTCGACGCCGGCGCCGCGCAGCAGCGTGCGGTAGTCGCCCTGCAGCAGTCCGTCCAGCCGGCGCAGCACAGTCCACTCCAGCTGGCGCAGCATGCGCTCCTCGATGCCCTGGGCGGGCAGGTCGGCGCGGGTCTCAGGCATGGGTGTTGGCGCTGCCTTCATGCGCCATCGGCTTGTCGGGCACGGCCACCTTCTGCATCACGCGCTGCACAATCTGGTCGGCCGTCATGTTGTCGGCCAACGCCTCGTACGACAGCACCAGCCGGTGGCGCAGCACATCGGGCACCAGGTCCACCATGTCCTCGGGCAGTGCATAGCGCCGGCCACGCAGCAGGGCCAGCGCGCGGGCGCCTTCGACCAGGCCGATGGTGGCTCGCGGGCTGGCACCGAAGGTCAGGTACTTGGACAGGTCGGCGAGTTCGTACTTCTCGGGCGTGCGGGTGGCGCTGACCAGCTTGACCGCGTAGTTGATCAACGACGGGTCCACGTAGACCGCGCGGCATTCCTTCTGCAGCGCCTGCAGCGCATAGGTGTCGGCCACCGCCTGCACGTCGACCGCGCCGCCAGTGACGCGCTGCGCGATGACGAATTCCTCTTCCTCGGAGGGGTAGTCGACCAGCACCTTCATCATGAAGCGGTCGACCTGTGCTTCCGGCAGCGGATAGGTGCCTTCGGTCTCGATCGGGTTCTGCGTGGCCATCACCACGAAAGGTTCGGGCACGCGGTGCGTCTCGCCGGCGATCGTCACCTGGCGTTCCTGCATCACCTCGAGCAGCGCGCTCTGCACCTTGGCCGGCGCGCGGTTGATCTCGTCGGCCAGCAGCAGGTTGGCGAAGACCGGGCCCAGCGAGGTACCGAACTCGCCCGATTTCTGGTTGTAGATGCGCGTGCCCACCAGGTCGGCCGGCACCAGGTCGGGTGTGAACTGGATGCGCCGGAAGCTGCCGCGCATGGTGCGAGCCAATGTCTTGACCGTCAGCGTCTTGGCCAGGCCCGGCACGCCCTCGACCAGCAGATGGCCCTGGGCCAGCATGGCGATCAGCACGCGTTCGAGGAAGCGGTCCTGTCCGACGACGACACGCTTGACCTCGTAGAGCATGCGCTCCATCAGCTCGGCGGTCTGGGCGGAGTCTTGCTGCATGGGCTTTCCTGAGGGTCAGAAGGGCGGGAGGCCGGCGGCGCCGGCGGCGTTCTCGATCGGCACGGCGAAACCAATGCCGACGAAGGTGCGCTGTTCGTTCGGGTTGAGGATGGCCGTGACGATGCCGACCACGTAGCCATCCATGGTGACCAGTGGCCCGCCGGAATTGCCGGGGTTGGCCGCGGCGTCGAACTGGATCAGGTTGGTCAGCGAATGCTGGCCTTCGGGCGAACGGAATTCGCGGCCCAGGCCGGACACCACGCCGGCGCTGACCGAGGGCCCGATGCCGAAGGGGTGGCCGACGGCAATCACCTGGTCGCCGGAGGCCAGGTCGCCGGTGGAACGCATGGTGGCCGGCTCCAGGTCGTCGGGCAGGCTCAGCGCCTTCAGCACCGCCAGGTCGTTCTCGGGCTGTGCGCCCAGCATCAGGGCTTCGGATTCATGGCCGTTGGCGAAGGTGACGCGCACCTTCTTCGCTCCCCAGACCACGTGCAGATTGGTCAGGATGGTGCCGTCTTCCTTGATGACCACGCCAGTGCCCAGGCTGCGGTCCAGCGCCCGCTTGTCGGGGCGGTCGCGGCCGTCGTCCTTCTCGTCCATCAGGCCGATCACGCGCACCACCGACCGCCCTACTTTTTCGTAGGCCTTGGTCGCGGGCGAGGGCAGCGGTTCCTTCTCGAGGGAATGGCGCACCGCGGCGTCGATCTGCTTCTGGGTGATGACCCGCTGCCGCGGCTGCAACGCCAGCAGGGCGAGCATCACCGCCACTGCCAGCAGCGCACCCATGCCGCCCCAGGCCATGGCCGGCGCCTGGCGGCGCCAGAAGCCGGCCCGGGCGGCCTTGGCCGGCGGCAGTGTCTGG
>JAFLDH010000218.1 GCA_017302505.1 Burkholderiales bacterium | reverse complement strand
CCAGCGGCGCGGCGCCGGCCGGCCGGGTGGTGTCGGCGCCATGCTGCGGGCCCACCATGCGGTTCTGCTCGGCCAGGTTGCCGTGGGCATTGCGGGCATGGTCCGGAAGGTACGAGGCCACGGTGGGCTCGGTGGCGCAGTTGTTCATGCAGGCCACGGCCTTCACATCCGGCTTGCCACCGTTGCCCATGGTCTTGCCCGGCCACAGCCCGTGCTGGGTGGTCATGCCCAGACGGTTGGGCATGCGCTGCTGCACCTGCGCGATGTTGGCATCGCTGAGGGTGTAGTCGTCGGGCAGCACGTGGCCCAGGTTCAGCAGGTAGGCCGTCAGTGCATAGACCTCGTCGGGTTTCAGCGACTTGGGCGCGTTCCACGGCATCGCACGATAGATGTAGTCCCACAGCGTCGAGACGGTGGCCACCTTCATCAGCGTGGTGCGCCCCGGATAGGCCGGGTCAGTGAGGCGGGCGACGCGGCCGGTCTTGACGTCGTCCTTGGTGGTGCCGCCGACCAGCGGCGAGAACACCTCGTTGGCCTCGCCGAACACGCCGTGGCAGGAAGCGCACTTGGTCTCCCACAGGTCCATGCCCTGCGCGACCGTGCCCGAGCCCTTGGGCAGTCCCTTGAAGTCGGGGCGCACGTCGATGTCCCAGGCGGCAAGCTCCTTGGGGGTGGCCGGGCGGCCGATGCCGGTGACGCCCACGCTCTGCGCCCCGGCCGCAGCGGCCACCAGCACGCCCGCCAAGGCCACCCAGAATTGCTTAGGAGAGCTGGACATTCTTCACCTCGCCACTCTCCTGCACCAACCAGGTCTGGATCGCGTTGTTGTGGTAGATCGAGCGCGTGCCGCGCACGGCGCGCAGTTGCCTGAAGGTGGGCTGCACGTAGCCGGTCTCGTCGGTGGCTCGGCTTTGCACCAGCGCCGGCTTGCCGTCCCAGACCCAGTCCAGGTTGAAGCGCGTCAGGCACTTGCTGAGCACCGGGTTCTCCAGCCGGGCCGGGCGCCAGTTGCGGCCGCCGTCCACCGAGACATCGACCTTCTTCACCTTGCCGCGGCCCGACCAGGCCAGGCCGCTGATGTTGTAGAAGCCCTTGTCCAGCAACACTTGGCCGCCCGACGGCGTGGTGACCACGCTCTTGCATTCCTGGATGCTGCTGTACTGGCGGTGCAGGCCATCGGGCAACAGGTCGATGTAGTGGATGGCCTCGTCCTTGGTGGCCCAGGGCTTGTCGCCGACTTCGATGCGGCGCAGGTACTTGACCCAGCTGACGCCCTGCACGCCGGGCACCACCAGGCGCAGCGGGTAACCGTTCTCGGGCCGCAGCATCTCGCCGTTCTGGCCGTAGGCCAGCAGCACCTCGCCGTTTTCCACCATCTCCATCGGGATGGTGCGGGTCATCGACGAACCGTCGGCACCTTCGCCGAGCACGTAGCGGGCGCGCCGGTAGTCGACGCCGCACAGGTCCAGCACCACCTTCAGCGGCACGCCGGTGAACTCGCTGCAGCTGATCATGCCGTGGCTGTACTGCACGGTGGGCACGGCGACGTTTCCCCACTCCATGCCGGTGTTGGCGCCGCATTCGATGAAGTGGAAGCGGCTGACCATCGGCAGGCGCATCAGCTCGTCCATGGTGAATACCATCGGCGTCTTCAGCATGGACGGATCGGAGCCGTTGACCATCAGCCGGTGCTTGGACGGATCGACATCCCACCAGCCCTGGTGGTGGCGCTCGAAGTGCAGGCCGCTGGGCGTGATGATGCCGAACAGCGACTGAAGCGGCGCGAAGGACACCGAGGACTGCGTGGTCTGCGTCAGGCCAGGGCTCTGCCGGCGCTGCACGTTGGCCTCGAACTTGGACGGCTTGCCGTAGCCATCGGTGGCCACGCCCTGGCCCAGGCCGGTGCTGTGTGCCGGCAGTTCCAGGATGTTCGGATCGCCGCCTTCGGCCGGCACCGGGTTCGACTGGGCCAGCGCCGCCGGCGTGGCGGCCCCGGCCACGGCGGCCGCGAATGCCGAGCGGATGAAGTCGCGGCGGCCCTTCTTGCCCTCGGCGAAGACGGCGCGGATGCCATCACGCGAGAGGAAGCTCTCAGGGGCCTTGAGGACGCGGCCGGAAGGGGGGCTGTCTGCGCTCAATTCGGATCCTTGATACTTGGCTGCGCTTGTCAATTCAGATATAAGCACATACAAATATATAGAAGCACAGACCTGAGCATACTGGTATTTACCCCGAGAGCTGCGGTCAGCGCCGCGTCAGGTGTGCAGCGCTCAGCGGGACGGCGCGCGCAGCTTGGCCACGGCGGCGGCCGTGGCGTTGGGCGCTGCCGCATTGCCCCAGCTGGTACGCACGTAGTTCGCCAGGTCGGCGATCTGCTGGTCGTTCAGCTGGCTGGCGAAGGGCGGCATGGGCGTGTACTTGCCCTGCATCGGCAGGCCTTCCAGCACCACCTTGAAGATGTTGGCGGGGTCGGCCGCCAGCACCACGCCGTTGCCGGCCAGCGGCGGGAACACGCCGGGCATGCCGCGCCCGCTGGCCTGGTGGCAGGCGGCGCAGTGGTCCAGGTACAGCGTGGCGCCGGCAGCGCGGGTCGGGTCGGGCGCGGGCTTGCCCTGGCGCAGCGTGGAATTGGCCGGCAGGTCCTTCAGGTAGGTGCCCATGGCCAGCAGGTCGGCATCGGTCATGTAGCTGGTGCTGTTGCGCACCACCTCGGCCATCGGGCCCAGTGCCGTGGTCTTGCCGGCCACCGCGCCGGTTTTCAGGTAGGTGGCGATCTGCTCGGCCGTCCAGCTGCCCAGGCCACTGTGCAGCTCGGAGGTCAGGTTCAGTGCGAACCAGCCGTCGATGGTGGCGCCGGTGAAGGCCTTGTCCTTCTCGATGCCGCCCAGCGCGTTGCGCGGCGAATGGCAGGCGCTGCAATGGCCCAGGCCTTCCACCAGGTAGGCGCCGCGGTTCCAGGCGGCGGACTTGGCCGGGTCGGGCTTGTAGGTGCCTTCGCTGAAGAACAGCTCGCGCCACACCGCCATCGACCAGCGTTGGTTGAAGGGGAAGCGCAGGTGGTTCACGACCACCGCGTTCTTCACTGGCGCGACGCTGCGCAGGTAGGCGTAGATCGCGTCGCTGTCCTCGCGGGTGACGCGGGTGTAGAAGTCGAAGGGCATCACCGGGAACATGTCCTGGCCGCGCTTGTTCACGCCATGGTGCAGCGCGCGGTAGAAGTCGTCGGCGCTCCAGTTGCCGATGCCGGTGGCGGCATCGGGCGTGATGTTCGGCGACAGCAGGTAGCCGAAGGGTGTGTCCATCCGCAACCCGCCGGCGAAGGGTTGTCCGCCCTGGGCCGTGTGGCAGGAGACGCAGTCGCCGGCCCGCGCCAGGTAGGCGCCGCGCGACACGGGGTCGTTGCCCGGGGTCTGTGCGGCTGCGGGCCCCGCTAGCAACAGGGCCAGCGATGCGGCCCCCAGCAGGTGGACGAAAGCGGACAGGATGCAGCGCACCAGGGCCATGACACAACCTTTGCGATGGGACATGGTCATTCTAGGAGCGCTTCCGCAGAAAGGGCTCATGCACAATGCCTCGCAGGAGCCGCCCGCCGATGACCGAACCCCGCGCCGACCTGACCCGTACCACGCTGGGCGTGCTGTTCATTGGCGTGCTGATAGTGGCCACGCTATGGGTGCTGCGACCTTTCATCGCGCCGACCATCTGGGCGACGATGATTGTGGTCTCCACCTGGCCGTTGCTGAAATGGGTGGAAGCGCGCCTGTGGCGGCGCCGCAGCCTGGCGGTGCTGGTGATGACGCTGCTGATCCTGATGCTGCTGGTTCTGCCGCTGATGCTGGCCATCACCACCATCGTGCGCCATGTGGACGAGATCGTCGCTCAGGCGGCCATCCTGTCGGGCTACGTGCTGTCGCCGCCGCCGCCCTGGGTGGCCAAGCTGCCGCTGATCGGCGAGCGCGCCGCCGCATGGTGGACCGAGGCGGCGGCCGCGGGCTCGTCGGGCCTGATTGCGCGGGTGATGCCCTATGCCGACGACATCGCCAAGTGGTTCGTTTCGCAGGCCGGTAGCCTGGGGCTGGTGTTTGTGCAGTTCCTGCTGATGGTGGTGATGGCCGCCATCATGTACGCGGGTGGCGAGTCGGCCGCGCGGGCGCTGCGTCGCTTCGGCCGCCGCCTGGCCGGCGTGCATGGCGAGAACGTTGTCACGCTGGCCGGCGAGGCCATCCGCGGCGTGGCGCTGGGCGTGGGCGTGACGGCGGTGCTGCAGGCCGGCTTCGGCGGCATCGGCCTGGCGATCGTCGGCGTGCCCTTTGCCGGCCTGCTGACGGCGGTGATGCTGCTGCTGTGCATCGCGCAGCTGGGGCCGTCGCTGGTGCTGTTCCCGGCCGTGGCTTGGGTCTACTGGAGCGGCGATACCGGCTGGGGCACCTTCCTGCTGGTGTGGACGCTGATCGCGGTGACGATGGACAACTTCGTGCGCCCGGCGCTGATCCGACTGGGCGCCGACCTGCCGCTGCTCCTGATCTTCGGCGGCGTGATCGGCGGCGTGCTGGCCTTCGGGCTGATCGGCATCTTCGTCGGCCCGGTGGTGCTGGCGGTGGCCTACACGTTGCTGGGGGCCTGGATCGATGCGGGCGAAGAGCCGTCGCCGCAGGCCGGCGACGGCTGAAACCGCGTCAGGTGTAGTCGAGCTTGTTCCACATTGGCTGCGGTTGCCAGCCAAAGGGATGCTCCCTGACCACCCGCAACTTCGACGGCAGGCGGTCGAACTCAGACGGATCGGCCCAGTCGTTGTGATGGGTCGACAGCCAGGTCAAGCTGCGCATCCTTGCCAACCAGGGCGGCAGGTGGCGAAAGCCGTTCCAGGCGATGTTCAGCATCTGCAGCTGATCCATGCCAGCCATCGATTCTGGAAGCTCGCTCAGCTGGTTCTGGTACAGCGTCAGCTGCCGCAGCAGCTTCATGCCTGACCAATCGGGTGGCAATCGCTTGACTTGGTTGTTCTTGTGCAGCCGTGTGCCAAGTAGCGAGGTGCACTCCTCGATGCCGTCCATGTTGTCGAACTGGCAGCAAACCATCGTCAAGTACTTCAGCTTCTTCCAGGCCGCAATCTCGCGAGGGAAGCGCGTGATGCCGCTGATGCCCCACGAGAACATCTCGATGTCGGGCAGCTCGGTGACGAAGCTTGGAAACTCCGGAACGGCATTGAGATACAGGCTCAGGGTCTTCAGGCCCTTCAGCTGCAGCACCTCTCGAGGCACCTCGCGAATGCGGTTCTTGTGCAGATACAGCGCCTTGAGGTTCTGCAACTCGCCAACGCGTGGCGAAATGACCTCCAGGTTGTTCACGCCAACGCTCAGGAATTCCAGCTTCTTCAGGCCCCAGATCCAGTCCGGCAGCGTCCCCAGGTAGTTCGAGGTGATGTTCAGGCTGCGCAATTCCTGCAGACCACCCAGATCGGCAGGCAGGTTGCGCAGCCAGTTCTGATGGATGTCCAAGGTGCGCAGGCCGCGCAGCTGGGCGATATCCAGCAACACGCGCTGCTGTGCTGCAGTGTCGTGATGCCGGATCAAGCCGGCAAAGGGTTCGCTCTCGTCCCACAGGCTCAGCGAAACGCATGTATCGCCCTCGAACTCCAGCAGTGGATCGCGGCCGATTTCTGCGCGAATGCGGTCGAGGACCTTGCGGTCATGCGACATGGGCGGCCTCCTTGCTCAGCACCGTGTCGCACCAGCGGTCCAGCGTCGCCCAGTCGATCTGCGGCAGCGTGTCGATGCCAGCGCCCGGCAGGGCTTCGTCGCCCTTGCCGTTCTTCTTCATGAACAGCGCGATACGCTCGCGTGCGCCGTAGCCCCAGTCGTCGAAGCCATAGTAGTTGCCGATTTCCAGCACCACCCAGCGCTGCACCTCGCGGCCGCGGGCCACGAGGAAATTCTCGACATCTTCCTGCACCTCGGCATCACCGTGGTTGGGTGTGACGATGACCAGTTCCGAGGGCACCGCGGCATCGCGGTTGCCGAAGAAGTCGACCATCTCCAGGCCAGCGCGCTGCGCGATGTGTGCGGCGAGCTTCGCCGAATTGCTGCCGGGCCTGCCCCAGCAGCCGATTTTCCAAGCCATGAACGTCCTCCCTGACGGATTACACCCTACGGATTGAACCGCAATTCATGTCTGCGGTGGGGTGTCGGGGCATTGTCGCAAAGCAAGGTTCGTCATCTGCGTGACTAAATGGACGGCAAATTGCACAAAGCCCGAAGTCGGGATGCTGCGGGGTGCTCAGCCCAGGCGCATCCGGTGCGCCTCGATCTGTGCGCGCACCTGCACCGGCGCAGTGCCGCCGATCACGTCGCGGGCGTCGAGCGAGCCGCGCAGCGAGAGCAGCTCGAACACGTCTGGTCCGATCGCCGAATGGAAGCCCTGCAGCGTGGCCAGCGGCAGCTGCGACAGGTCCAGGCCCTGCTGCATCGCCGACTTCACCGCATGCGCCACCACCTCGTGAGCGTCACGGAAGGGCAGGCCCTTCTTGACCAGGTAGTCGGCCAGGTCGGTGGCGGTGGCATAGCCGCGCAGCGCGGCGCGCTCCATCGCCTCGGCTTTGACGGTGATGCCGCCCACCATCTCGGCCATGATGCGCAGCGTGTCGCGCAGCGTGTCCACCGCGTCGAACAGCGGCTCCTTGTCTTCCTGGTTGTCCTTGTTGTAGGCCAGCGGCTGGCCCTTCATCAGCGTCAGCAGCCCCATCAGGTGGCCGACCACGCGGCCAGTCTTGCCGCGCGCCAGTTCGGCCACGTCGGGGTTGCGCTTCTGCGGCATGATCGAACTGCCGGTGCAGTAGCGGTCGGCCAGGTCGATGAAGCCGAAGTTCTGGCTCATCCACAGCACGATCTCTTCGGACAGCCGCGACACATGCACCATGCAGATCGACGCGAAGGACGCGAATTCCAGCGCGAAGTCGCGGTCGCTGACGGCATCCAGGCTGTTGGCGCACAGGCCATCGAAACCCAGCGTGCGGGCCACGCGCGCGCGGTCCAGCGGGTAGCTGGTGCCGGCCAGCGCGGCCGCGCCCAGCGGCAGGCGGTTCAGGCGCTTGCGCAGGTCGGCCAGCCGCTCGGCATCGCGGGCAAACATCTCCACATAGGCCAGCAGGTGGTGCGCAAAGCTCACCGGCTGCGCCACCTGCAGGTGGGTGAAGCCGGGCATCACGGTTTCGGCATGGCGCGCGGCCAGCCCGACCAGCGCGCGCTGCATCTCCACCAGCAGCGCGGCCAGGCCGTCGACCTCGGCGCGCAGCCACAGCCGCACATCGGTGGCCACCTGGTCGTTGCGGCTGCGGCCGGTGTGCAGCCGCTTGCCGGCATCGCCCACCAGCTGCGTCAGCCGCGCCTCGATGTTCAGGTGCACGTCCTCCAGCTCCAGCTTCCATTCGAAGCGGCCGGACTCGATCTCCTCGGTGATCTGGGCCATGCCGCGGCGGATGTCGGCCAGGTCCTGCGCGGCGATGATGGCCTGCGCGGCCAGCATCTCCGCATGCGCCAGGCTGCCTTGGATGTCGGCACGCCACAGCCGCTGGTCGAAGCCGACGCTGGCGGTGTAGCGCTTCACCAGCTCGCTCATCGGCTCGCTGAACAGGGCCGACCAGGCCTGGGCTTTGTTGTCGAGCGGATTGGCGGACATGAAGGCGGGCTGGGGAAAGCGACGCGGGTGTCGGGAGTCCTTATTATCGGCGGGCCATGTCACGCATGCCGGTCAAGAAGCCGACGGGCCGTCCCCGCTTCGCCGAGGCCGCGCCGCGCGGCCGCATGGCCACCGCCGCCACCCGGCCACCGCCGGTGCCGCCGGACACCGAAGCTGGCGACGCCGACACCCGCCCGTTGAGCCTGTGGCCGGCCAGCACCCGGCCGGCCGATCTGCACTCATCGAGCTTCGGTGCCTCGCACTTCGACCCGCTGGTCGAGCAGCGCGCCCGCGAACGCACGCGCGCCGGCGTGGCCTTGGATGTGTGCAGCGGCATGACGGTGCTGCGCTTGGTGCTGGCGGCAGCCACCTCACCACCACTGCTGTTGGTGCAACAGCAGCTGGCCACCTTGCGCAGCAGGTCCTGCACTCCCAGCAGTTCACCTGCTTGCTGCCATGCCTGCACGGGTGTGCTGGTGCTGCCTGCTGCTGCACTGGCCCGGCTGCTGGCGCCAGATGCCTTGCATGCTTTGCGAGCCATCCTCTGGGTGTGCAGCAGGTAGTGCTGCTGCGCC
>JAFLDH010000217.1 GCA_017302505.1 Burkholderiales bacterium | reverse complement strand
CGGCGCGGCGGGAGCGCGGCGCGCTTGAGCCAGCACACGCCAGCCGGCGGCGGCGAAGGCATCGACCGCCGCGCGGCCGAAGCGGCCGTTGGCGCCGAGCACCAGCACTTGTCGGGTCGGGGAGTTCATCACGGGGTCCTTCTGGGTGAAACGATGCCCCGCAGTCTGGGCGCGCGACTGCCATCCGACAATTGCCGAACTGCGCAAGCGAGCTATACATTTCCGTATGGCCACGACCCCACCCCCGCAGAGTTTCGACTGGACCCTGGTGCGCAGCTTCCTGGCCGTGCTGGATGCCGGCAGCCTGATGGGGGCAGCGCGGCGTATGGGTGCGCAGCAGCCCACGCTGAGCCGCCACGTGGCCGAGCTGGAGGCCCAGCTGAGCACGCCGCTGTTCGAGCGCACCGGCCGCGGCGTCGTGCCCACCGCGGCGGCGCAGGCCATTGCCGATGCGGCGCGGCAGATGGAAGCCGGCGCCGAGCAGCTGGCGCTGCGCCTGGCCGGGCGGCGCGACGCCACCCACGGCAGCGTGCGCATCACCACCAGCCAGGTGGCGGCCAGCTACCTGATGCCGTCGGTGCTGGCGGCGCTGCAGCAGGCCGAACCGGGCATCCAGGTGGAGCTGGTGGCCTCCAACCAGATCAGCAACCTGCTGCGCCGCGAGGCCGACATCGCGGTGCGCATGGTGCGGCCGGCGCAGGGCTCGCTGGTGGCGCGCAAGCTGGCCGACCTGCCGATCGTCGCCGCCGCGCACCAGAGCTACCTGCAGCGCCAGGGCACGCCGCGCAAGCCGCAGGACCTGCTGCAGCACCGGCTGATCGGCTACGACCGCGACGACACCATCGAGCGCGGCTTCGCGCGGCTGGGCGTGGCGCTACCGCGCGAGGCCTTTGCACTGCGCACCGACGACCAGGTGGCCTATGGCCGGCTGGTGGCCAGCGGCGCGGGCATCGGCTTCGTCGCCCAGTACAACACGGCCCACTGGCCCGGCGTAGTGCCGCTGCTGCCGATGCTGCAGATCCCGCCACTGCCCTGCTGGCTGGCGGTGCACCGCGAGATCCGCGGCAGCCGCGTCGTCAAGCGCGTGTTTGACTTCCTGGCCGAGGCCATCCCCGCCGAACTGCAGCGCCTGGCCGCTACTTGAAGGGGTTGGCGGTCGCGAACCACAGGCCGATGCCGGTGGCGATGATGAAGGCACCGTCGGTGACGCCCACCGCCAGGAAGAACTTGGTCTGCAGGTCGGTCATCAGCTCGGGCTGACGCGCGCAGCCTTCCAGCATCTTCATCGCCGCCATGCCGACGCCGATGCAGGAGCCGAGCGCGGGGATGGCGATCAGCAGGGCCACGGCCAGGGGCAGGATGTCGCTGGAGCTCATTCGTCTTTCCTCTTCGGTCGGTTGCGATGGCTGCAGTGTGCGCAGCACCGCAGCCGCTGTCGATGACCTGGCAGGTCATGGCGGCAACCCAGGCGGGGGCCGCCATGCGGCATGATGCGGTGCGCGCCCACACGCAACGTGATCACGCACGGATCAGGAAGGAAAGACACATGAAGCAGCTTCTCGGCATGCCGGCCCTGTGCCTGGCGGCGGCCCTGGGCGGGGCCCTGCCGGCCTCGGCGGCGCTCGTCGTCCAGAGCAACGGCACGGTCTACGACAGCGATCGCAACATCTACTGGTTGCAGAACGCCAACCTGGCGGCCACCAACACCTTTGGCATCAGCGGCATCATCCCGCCGCCCATCAACGCGGGGATGATGTACTTCGCCACCGCGCAGAGCTGGATCGCAGCCTTGAACGCGGCCAAGTACCTGGGTTTCAGCGACTGGCGCCTGCCGACGACCCAGCAGCCGGATGCCACCTGCACGTCGCAGGCGCCCAACCCTTCGGTGTCCTACGGCTACGGCTGCGCGGGCGGTGAGCTGGGGCACCTGTTCTACACGGAGTTCGGCGCGCTCGCGCAGAAGAACCTGAGCAGCGGCAATGCCGCGGAAGTGGCCAAGTTCAGCAACATCCAGAGCTTCTCCTACTGGACGAGCACGGAGGACGCGTCCAACCCCGGCAGCTACTGGACCTTCGACTTCAACATCGGCGCGCAGAGCTGGGCGGGCCCGTCGGACTACGAGATGTACGTCTGGCCGGTGCGCAATGCCGGCACCACATCGCCGGAACCCCTGCCGGTGCCGGAACCCGGCACGCTGCTGCTTATGTGGGCCGGCCTGTTCGGCCTGCTGGCCGCCAAGCGCGTGCGCCGCGAATGACGCCGCCGGCTGCCGCCGCTGCGGCACTGGCCCAGACACTGGCCCAGGCCATCGACCGCTATCGCGCCCGCAACCCGGCCAGTGCCGCTCAGCTGGACAAGGCGTCTGAGGTGCTGCCCGGCGGCAACACCCGCAGCGTGCTGTTCCAGGCACCGTTCCCGCCGGTGATGGTGCACGGCGAAGGCTGCAGGCTCTGGGACGCCGACGGCCACGAGTACCTGGATGCGCTGGGCGAGTTCACCGCCGGGCTCTACGGTCATTCGGCCGCGCCGATCCAGGCCGCGGTGATCGAAGCGCTGCAAGGCGGCATCAGCCTGTCGTCGCACACGCTGCGCGAGGCCGAGCTGGCACGCGAAATCGCCTCGCGCTTCCCGTCAATGGAGCTGCTTCGCTTCACCAACAGCGGCACCGAGGCCAACCTGCTGGCGCTGGCGCTGGCGGTGGTGCACACCGGGCGGCGCAAGGTGCTGGTCTTCGACGGCGGCTACCACGGCGGCGTGCTGTCCTTCGGCGGCAGCGGACCGTCGGTGAACGTGCCGCACGACTGGCTGCGCGCGCCCTACAACGACCTGGACGCAGCCAGTGCGCTGGTGCGCGAGCACGGCGATGCGCTGGCCGCCATCCTGGTGGAGCCGATGCTCGGCTCGGGCGGCTGCATCCCCGGCACACCCGAGTTCCTGCACGGGCTGCGCAGGCTGGCCGACCGCTGCGGCGCGCAGCTGATCTTCGACGAGGTGATGACCTCGCGCCTGAGCTTCGGCGGCCGGCAGGCGCAGCTGGGCATCACGCCCGATCTGACGACGCTGGGCAAGTACTTCGGCGGCGGCCTGTCCTTCGGCGCCTTCGGCGGCCGGCGCGAGCTGATGCAGCGCTTCGACCCGCGCCGGCCCGACGCGCTGGGCCATGCAGGTACCTTCAACAACAACGTGCTGAGCATGGCCGCCGGCCTGGCCGGCCTGCAACAGCTGTGGACGCCGCCCGCGGTGGAGGCGCTGAACGCTCGCGGCGATGGGCTGCGGGAACGCTGCAACGCGCTGTTCCGCGCGCGCGGCATGGCGCTGCAGTGCACCGGCCTGGGCTCGCTGATGACGCTGCATGCCACCGACCGGCCGCTGCGCAGCGCCGCCGACCTGGCCGGCAGCGACCCGCGGGTGCGCGACCTGCTGTACTTCGCGCTGCTGGAGCGCGGTGTGTTCATCGCGCGGCGCGGCTTCATCGCGCTGTCTTTGCCTTTTGGCGACGCCGAGGTCGCGCAGCTGCTGGAAGCGCTGGACGACGCGCTCGCGGCACATGCCGCCGTTTTGCCCGTGTCCGGCTGAAGCGCGGGCCCGCGCGGGTCCACAATCGCGGCTGGGGTGCCGCGGCGCCCGGGAGTGCGCGACTTGAACGACCACGCCGGCTTCTTCGACCTGAACCAGCAGGGCTTCCTGCGCATCGCGGTGGCCACGCCGCGCTGCCGCGTGGCCGACCCGGCCTTCAACGCCGAGCAGACGCTGGCGCTGTGGCAGCAGGCCGACGCGCAGGGCGCGGCGCTGGCGCTTTTTCCCGAGCTGGGCCTGTCGGCCTACACCTGCGACGACCTGTTCCAACAGCGCGCGCTGCTCGACGGCTGCCAGGCGGCGCTGCAGCGCTTGCTGCATGAAGGCGCGGGCCTGGCCTGCCTGGCGGTGGTGGGCATGCCGCTGCGCGTGGGCCATTCGCTGTTCAACTGCGCCGCGGTGCTGCAGCGCGGCCGGCTGCTCGGCGTGGTGCCCAAGACCTACCTGCCGAACTATGGCGAGTTCTACGAGGCTCGGCAGTTCAACCCGGCCGACCATGCGCCGGCCGACAGCGTCACGCTGTGCGGCCAGATCGTGCCCTTCGGCAGCCAGCTGCTGTTTCGCGCGTCGGACCGCAGCGACTTCGCGTTCCACGTGGAAATCTGCGAAGACCTGTGGGTGCCGATCCCGCCGTCCAGCTATGCGGCGCTGGCTGGCGCCACGCTGCTGCTGAACCTGTCGGCGTCGAACGTCACGGTGGGCAAGTCGGCCTACCGGCATGCGCTGGCCGCCGCGCAGTCGGCACGCTGCATCGCGGCCTATGCCTATTCATCGGCCGGCGAAGGCGAATCGACCACCGACCTGGCCTGGGACGGCCAGTCGCTGGTCTGCGAGAACGGCCAGCTGCTGGCCGAATCGGCGCGCTTTGCCGGCGGCTCGCAGCTGATCTGCGCCGACGTGGACCTGGAACGGCTGGCCCGCGAGCGCATGCGCCAGACCAGCTTCGGCCAGTCGGCCGGCCGGCATGCGGCGGCGCTGGCGGGCTTCCGCAGCGTGGACTTCACGCTCGGCACGCTGGCACCGCAGGCGCTGCGGCGGCACATCGAACGCTATCCCTACGTGCCGGCCGATGCGGCACGCCGCGACGAGCGCTGCCAGGAGGTCTACCAGATCCAGGTGCAGGGGCTGACGCAGCGGCTGCGCGCCAGCGGCATCGACAAGCTGGTGATCGGCATCTCCGGCGGGCTGGATTCGACCCATGCGCTGCTGATATGCGCCCGCGCGATGGACGCGCTGGGCTTGCCGCGCACGAACATCCTGGCGGTGACGATGCCGGGCTTCGCCACCGGCACGCGCACGCTCGACCAGGCCTGGCGGCTGATGCGCGCCATCGGCTGCGAGGCGCGGCAGATCGACATCCGGCCCAGCTGCGAGCAGATGCTGAAGGACATCGGCCACCCTTTCGTGCAGGGCCAGCCGCAGTACGACATCACCTTCGAGAACGTGCAGGCCGGCGAGCGAACCAGCCACCTGTTCAGGCTGGCCAACTTCCACGGTGCGCTGGTGGTCGGCACCGGCGACCTGAGCGAGCTGGCGCTGGGCTGGAGCACCTACGGCGTGGGCGACCACATGTCGCACTACAACGTCAATGCCAGCGTGCCGAAGACGCTGATCAAGCACCTGGTGCGCTGGGTGGCCGAAAGCCCGCAGGCGCTGGTGCCCGAGCCGCAGGTGCTGCTGGACATCCTGGACACCGAGATCAGCCCCGAGCTGGTGCCGGGGGACGCGGCCGGCCAGCCGGGGCAGAGCACCGAGAGCCAGATCGGCCCCTACGACCTGCACGACTTCTTCCTCTACTACGTGCTGCGCTTCGGCTTTGCGCCGTCGAAGGTGGCCTACTTGGCCCATGCGGCCTGGCACGACGCCAGCGCCGGTGCCTGGCCCGAAGGGCCGCACGTGCAGCGCCAGGCTTACGACCTGGACGCCATCGCGCGGCATCTGCGCAGCTTCGTCTGGCGCTTCTTCAAGACCAGCCAGTTCAAGCGCAGTTGCGTGCCCAATGCGCCGAAGGTGGGCTCGGGCGGGTCGTTGTCGCCCCGAGGCGACTGGCGTGCGCCCAGCGATGGCGAGGCGGAGGTCTGGCTACACGATCTAGGGAGGATTCCCCGCATCCACGACGATCCGAGATGAACGAGAATCGCCAAAACGGAACATCTTTCGTTATTGGGAGTCCAAGATTCCCAATTCGGGTGCACTGCTTGTAGCAAACTACGCCTATGCGACCACGCGACATCCTGGCAGCGAATCTGCGGGCTCTGATGGCCATGCATCCTGATCTGGACACGCTGCCCAAGATCACCGCCCGCAGCGGCGTGACCAACGGCACGCTCGACCGCATCCGGCGAGCGGTGGTATCCACCCGTGTGGATGAGCTGGAAAAGCTGGGACGCGCCTTCGGTATCGAGCCCTGGGAACTGCTGCGTCCGCATGGCCATACGGCACCGTCCCCGCTGGGCTTGATGCTGGCCACGCACCTGGACCGCGCAGCCGCCGACGAGAAGACCCACACCGCGGCCTACGCAGCCGCCATCGCGGTGATCGATGCGCTGACCTCGCGCACCGAAGCGCCCGCTTCGCCAGAGCCCGCGACTGACCCGGTGCGCGCCAAGGAAAAGCGCACGGTCTGATCGCCACCGGCGCGTGAGCGCCGCTCCCCTTGTTCGCAGAAGACTGGGTTGGCCCTGTCGGGCCTCGGGTTTATCCCCTTTTTGGGATTGACGAATCCCCATTGGGGTAACAGAATGCGTCCATCACCACGCTGGCCGCGGCCCTGTCTGCCATGTCGAAGATGCCTGCTTTACGCACATCGGGCCCTCCGGGCCTGCTCGAAATGGCGGCGCCCTGCGCATCCGGCCGCGCACGCCGCGGCGCGTGACGTCGGGCGCCGACGATCCCACATCGCCCGCACGGCCCATGGACGGATTGCAGGTCCTGGACCCTGCCGTGCGCTTGCACGGCCTGCAACTGCCTGCGAGCGCGAGGGCCCTGGTGCTGGTAGTGCAGTTCGACAGCCGCAGCCAGCAAGAGCACGGCCATCGTTTCGTGCTGGACGTATTGCATGCCAACGGCCTGGGCACGCTGGCCGTCACGCTGCATCCCGCTGAAGACCAGCGCCTGGGCCACGCTGCGCCGGGCATGGTGCAGATCAAGCACCGCCTGCGTGCCGTGTTCGAATGGCTTGCGGCGCAACCGGCTGCCAGCGGCCTGCCGATCGCGCTGCTGGGCGTCGGCGATGCGGTGCGCGGCTGCATCGCCGCAGCGGTGCGCTTCCGCCTGCCGGGCCTGCGCACGCTGGTGTTGCTCGACGGCCGCCCCTACCAGTCGGCGCAGTTGCTGGCCCGGCTGTCCCAGCCCACGATGATGGTGGTCGGCGCCTGCGATGCGCGCACACTGAATCTGCACCGCGGCGCATTGCGCCAGATCAGCGCGCCCTCGCGCCTGGACCTGCTGCCGATGGCCACGCGGCCCGTGGCCGCGCCGGGTGCACACCAGGCCATCGCCCACGCCACGATGGACTGGTTGAAGAAGACGCTGTGGCCCCAGGATGCTCATGTGCGGGCTGGCCTGCAGCCGGCGGCGGGCCACGGTTCCACCGCCCACGGCCACCGTGCCGCGGGCGTGCTGCGCTAGTCACCGCAGCTGCCGCAGCAGCACCGCCCAGCGCCTGGGCATTGCCTTGGCGTCGTAAGGCCGGGCTGCGTCGAAGCGCACGCTGCAGTCCTGTTCATCCGCGTCCAGCGGTTCGGCCAGCAAGCGCTGCATCTGCAGCACGGCCAAGCCGGCATCGGAGGCATCGTCGGCGCGCCGCGCGCGGGCCGCCACGCGCTGCTGCAGGCACGCCAGGGGGGCCTGAAAGTCGATGAGCACGAAACCGGTTCCCAGCCGCTGGGCCAGTTGGCGGGCCTGCCGGCGCGGCCGGCGTCGCAGGAAGGTGCCATCCAGGATCACATGGCGGCCGCTGCGCAGCGCCAGCGCGGCCAGCGTGCGCAGGCGGGCCTGGGTGGCGTTGTCCATCGCGGGCCCGTAAAGCCGGGTCAGTGCCGCACCGCGCACCCGCTGCAGCGGTTGCAGGCCGGCCAGCCGCTTGCGTTCGACATCGGCGCGGAAGCGCAGCGCCCCGCCGGCCTCCAGCAGGCTCTGCGTCAGCAGTGTCTTGCCACTGCCGGAGAAGCCATGGGTCAGCATCAGCACCGGACGCACCGGCTCGATGCACTGCAGCGCCAGGCGCAGGTAGTGACGCATCGAGTGTTCTGCCGCATGCGCGGCGGCCGTGTCCGGCGGCAGCTGGGCCGCACGCAGCGCCGCCACCTTGGCGCGCACCAGCGCCCGGTGCACGCTGTAGTAGCGCAGCACGCGCAGGCCCTGCGCATCGCCGCTGCGTTCGATATAGCCATTGACGAAGCGGTGCGCCAGCGGCGCCAGTCCGTGGGCCTGCAGGTCCATGGCCATGAAGGCCACGTCGCTCATCACATCGGTCCAGCGCAGATCGGCGCTGAACTCCAGGCAGTCGAAGAGCACCGTGCGGCCCTGGTGCTGGGTGACGTTGCCCAGGTGCAGATCGCCATGCGCGTCGCGCACCCGGTCGGCGGCACGGCGCTGCCGGAACACGCCGCGCAACGCGGCAAAGGTGTCCGCCTCCCAGCGCGCCAGCCGCGCCAGTGCCGTGCGCGGTCCGGGTCCGCGGCACAGCTGGCCCAG
>JAFLDH010000216.1 GCA_017302505.1 Burkholderiales bacterium | reverse complement strand
GAGCAATGGTCGCGCTCGAAGGAGGCCCAGACGAACAGGGCGCGATTCTTGCCGCTGGGAATGTTGAAACTGGCGATGGTGGGGATGCCGGTGGCACCCGCACCGCTGGCGGTGGCGGACTGGGTGTTGAGCTGCTGCACCTGCGCGGCCTGGGCGATCGGCATGCCCAGCAGGATGCCGGCGGCAAGCACCACGATGCGCCAGCCGGACACCCACGACGGGGCGTGTCCACGCGTCTGCTGATCACGGGCCGGAACTGCACGTGTATTCACTTGCATCGAGACACCCCTGCAACGTTGACGTGACCATCACCCGGGCCGGAAGACCCGCATCGGTCCGGAAAAACTCCTGGCTGCCAGGGCGCATCTCCGAGACACCGGATCCAAGCATCACCGGAAGCACCCGCACCATACGGCCGAAGTACCATCACGATCATGCTGTTACGTCTGACAGGATAGACCATCCGCAGCGGAATGGTTGCCGCTCATCGGAAGAACGAAAAGCAGTTGCAGGTTGCACGAGCCACCGTCCGCGCAGCCATGCTTCCATCGACCGCAAGCGGAATGGCGCACGGGAAACCGTGCCGGTTGCATCGCTGGATCCGTCACGACCGCAGTCATTGCACCGTGCAGTTCAAGGTGAAGGTCACGGAGCCGCCGTTGGGCAGGGTCGGCACGCTGGCGCCTGCGCCCTGCAGCGCGGTGACCAGTGCAGCACCGGTCTGTGCCGGGCAGACGGCACCACCGGCGGCGCTGCAGGTCGCGGTGGCACAGTTGAGGTTGGTCGGCGCGGGATCGGTGACCACGGTGCCATCGGCGCCGTCCGGACCATTGTTGGCCACGCGGATGGCGTAGTTGCTGGCCGCACCGGACACCACGCCGTCGACCGGCTGGTCGACATCGCCGTTCACGCCCGGAGTGTTGGTCTTGGTCAGCACCACGTCGGCAGTGAGCTTGTGGTTGGCGAAGGTGCAGGTGTAGTCGTAGCCACGGGTCAGGGGCACGGTGACCGCCGGGATCGACACGCTGCCGACGCTGCCGGTGGTGCCGTTCGGCGCGAGGAAGGTGCAGGCGATGCTGTCCAGGCGCCAGCCCGGGGGCACGGTCTCGGTCACGGTTTCGGTGCTGCCGGCCGGATCCGGATTGATGCGCTGCAGGGCGAGCGCCGTGCTGCCGGTGCCGGCGACGGTGGCGATGTTGAAGTTCGCCACGCGGTTGCCGGTGGCGGCGAACGCGAAGGTGCCGTCGCCCAGCGTGGTGTTCTTGACCATCACGATGCGCGCGGTCTGGTTGACGAAGTTGCAGGTGATGTTCTGCTGTCGGCCGTTGGCCGCGCCACCGGTCACCGACAGCGGGATGGTCAGCGCGGCGCTGGTGCCCGGATCCGCACTGGCGACGGTGGCGCCGGCGCCATTCACGCAGGTGTAGGCCGAGGTGTAATCGGCCAGGCTGGTGCCGGTGCCGCCGGTTTCGGCGAGGGTGAAGTTCAGCGCGTTGGTGCTGACGTTCAGCGCCACGGTCACGCTCGGCGCAACGCCGGCCATGCCGTTGTAGTTGTTGATCTGCTTGTGGTACAGCGTGCGCGCCGGCGTCGACTGGTCGTCGCCGAGGTCGGTCGCGATGCTGGTGGCACCGACGGCGAAGTTGAAGACGCCCGTGTCGGAATCCGGCCACACCTGCTTGGTGACCGCCAGGGTCGGGACGATGTCGAGCATGAAGTCTTCGGCTTCGCCTGTCGACGCGTTGCCGGTCGGGCTGGCTACTTCGGATGCCGCGCGCGCGATGCGCAGCCCGATGTGCGAGGCCTTCGGCTGGATCGCGCTGGCGCTGGCGCATCGCCAGCGCGGCAGCGTGGACGATGTCGAAACCACGTTGACGAGCTTGCGCGCACTGGCCGCCCGTTCCGGCAGCGCGATGGTCGACTTCCACGGCCACGATCTCGACGCGTGGGTCGCCCGCCGCCGTGACGACGCCTTCGGCGAATCCGCGGCGCTGGCCGAGGCCCTTCGCCTGCTGGCCCGCCACGACATGCTCTATCCCGCGCTGGGCACGGATGCGCTGCTCGCCGAGACCGCCGCCGCCGCACTGGCGCATGGCGTGGAGGCGGCCTTCGTGCAGCGGTGGATCCAGCGCCGCGGCCTGAAGGCGCCTGCCGATGGCCTGGCCCCGGACTGGCCGCTGGCGCTGCGCCTGCGTGTGCTCGGCGGCTTCGAGGTGGCGATCGACGGCCAGCCGCTGAGCTTCGAGGGCAAGGTGCAGAAGCGTCCGCTGGAGTTGCTGCAGGCGCTGGCCGTGCACGGCCCGGCGCCGGTGCCGGTGGCGACGCTGATGGACGAGCTCTGGCCCGAACTCGACGGCGACGCTGCGCGCAAGGCCTTCGACGCCGCGTTGCTGCGCTTGCGCCGCCTGCTCGGCACGTCCGCCACGGCACTGCGGCTGGAGGCCGGGGCGGTGCACCTGGACGCCACGGTCATGGGTTGCGACCTGTGGTGGCTGCAGCGGCTGTCGGCGCTGCCGCCTGCGGTGCTGCAGGGCCGGCCCACGCTGGAGGCCTGGGCGCGAGGTCATGCCCGGCTCCACCTGTTGCCGCTGCAGCAGGCCGGCTGGGCCGCAGTGCCGCGCCAGCGGCACGCCCGGCGCATGCAGCAGCGCTTTGGCGTCCGCAACGACGCCGACGCATAGGCTGGGGCCGGGGCGTCGCCGGCCGGCAAAGCGCCGCGTTCAGGCGCGGGGACGGCGGCGTGCCACCCAGCCCAGCACGCCCAGGCCGGCCAGCAGCATGGCGTAGGTTTGAGGCTCGGGGATGGTGGCCACGGCGTAGGTCGTGCCGGAGCCGATGGTCAGCGTCATGCCCGGCGTGACCAGGATGCGTTCCAGTGATGCTGTGCCGTAGAAGTCCGCGCTGGCGTTGTTGTCCGCGCCCACGCTCAAGGCACTGACCAGGCTGTAGCGATGGCCGGCCACCACGTCGAAGGCCAAGCTCATGAAGCTGGTGCCAGGGCCTTCGTCCCCGTCGCGGCCGGTGGAGTCTTTGCCCACGATGGCAAAGCCCTCCTGGGTGCGTCGGGTTTCGAAGTCCTCCCCCCACGAGTATTCGATGGTCTCGTCCAGGTTGAACACCTGCACTCTCAGGGTGCCGCGTGCGTCTCCTGAGAACAGATCGTCGTAGCCAGGGCCCTGCATCGGCGGTCGGCCGCTCCCCGCATGCTGCTCCAGCGCGAAGTTCAGGATGATCTGGCCGTCCTGGTCCGGGGTGAGTACTTCGGTGTAGATGCTGGAAGCTGTCGCGCTGGACTGCGAATAGCCGGTGATCGATGACTGCTCGGGATCCCAGGCGCTCTGCACCCGGGTTTCGGTCCAACTGCGCGCATTCCAGGCCGCCGCCTCGGCCTTGTTGCTGCCGTAGTCGGTGCGGGCCCTGGCGTGGCTGGTGGCCGGTGTGATGTCCGCGAAGACGCTGTAGTTGATCTGGGGTGTGGCCTCGGTGTAGTCGAAGGCACTGGCGCGGCGTTCGGCGCTTGCCATGCTGGTGTCGCTGACGAGGGCACTGACCCGATTGTCCGGATCGTCGGTCCAGCGCTTGTCGATCAGCTCCCTGCAGGCCCAGAACGCCCCCGAGTCGGAACAGGGCGTGAATCGCAAGCTGCCCTGGTAAGTGGACATGGCGCTGGCTGAACTCCGGAGCGTGGGTTCGCTCGAGGCGAACTGCAGCAGGCTCGGGGGAGGGTTCCGGCTGAACATGATGTCGTCGGGGTCGAGCACGAGGATCTGTGCCGCCGCGGGGCCTGTGAAGCAGAGCATGGCGGCGACCGTCAGGGTGGCTGAGACGGGGCTCCTGTGGCCGGTGTGAACTTGCATGTCGATCTCCAGGACGAAAGGCCCCGCTTTGTGACGAGGCGGTGCGTGGCTGGCCGAGAGCATCGCCAACGGCTCCCTACGGATGACCTACCGATGGCTCATCCCCCCCCCCCCGGAACAGGGGGCGGTGGCCGTGCAGGCGCCGCGGGGCCTCTGCACTGAAGGCCAGGGCGGGACTCAGGCTGCCAGCTGTTGCCGGTAGCCCTTCAGCACCTCTTCGCGCAGCACGTCCCAGATGGCCCGATGCAGCTCGATGAAACGCGGCTGCGTGCGCACCTCGGCCACGTCGCGCGGCCGGGGCAGGTCGATGGCGAATTCGCCGATCGGGTGCGAGGCCGGCCCGGCCGACAGCACCACCACGCGGTCGCTCATCGCGATGGCTTCGTCCAGGTCGTGGGTGATGAAGAGGACGGCCTTCTTCTTGGCGGCCCAGAGCTCCAGCACCTCGTTTTCCATCAGCTGCCGGGTCTGGATGTCCAGCGCCGAAAAGGGCTCGTCCATCAGGATGATGTCCGGGTCCAGCGCCAGCGTCTGGGCCAGGCTGGTGCGCTTGCGCATGCCGCCGCTCAGCTGGTGCGGGTAGCGGTCGCCGAAGCCGCCCAGGCCCACGCGCTTCAGCCAGTCCTCGGCCTGGCGGCGCGCCTCGGCCTCGGCCATGCCGCGGAACTCGAGCCCGGCCATCACGTTGCCCAGCGCGGTGCGCCAGGGCATCAGGCTGTCGGTCTGGAACATGTAGCCGGCGCGCTGGTTGATGCCCTGCAGGGGCTGGCCGAACACCTGCACCGTGCCGGCACTGGGCGCCAGCAGGCCGGCACCCACGTTCAGCAGCGTGCTCTTGCCGCAGCCGGTGGGCCCCACCACCGAGACGAACTCGCCGTCGCCGACGGTGAGCGTCACGTCGCGCACGGCGGTGTAGCGCTGGCTGGGGTCGTCGCGGCTGACGAAGGTGCAGGCGATGCCCTGCAGTTGCAGCGCGGCTGGTTTCACCGGCCCACCGCCATCGTGTCGGAGAGCGGCTGGGTGGCACCACGCGGCTGCGTCAGCGCGCCGATGGCCCACAGCGCGGCCACCAGCGCCACGCTGCCGGCCAGCTGCTGGGCCAGCGTCAGCGTGTGCACATGCCACAGGAACAGCCCCAGCCCCAGCAGCACGGCGACGAACAGCGCCACCGCCAGCCACGCCGCGCGCGTCGTGGTGGGCGGGTCGTAGCGCTGCACGCGGCCGATGTCGAAGGCCGGCTTGGGCCAGCGCGCGGCCACGTCGGCCGGCCGCCAGCCTGGCGGCTTGAACCACACTCGCAGCTTGTCGGCCCACGAGCGCGCGCGCCAGCTGTCCAGCCAAAGGTCGCGGTAGACCTGCAGATTGGCCCACAGCGGGTTGAAGCTGCGCAGCGGCGCGCGCGTGCCGTAGACCACCGGGTCGCGGTCGTCTTCCTCGACGAAAGTGCCGAAGAGGCGGTCCCACAGGATCAGGATGCCGCCGTAGTTCTTGTCCAGGTAGCGGTCGTTCACGCCGTGGTGCGCGCGGTGGTTGCTGGGGCTGCAGAACCAGCGGTCGAACCAGCCGAGTTTGCCCACCTGCTGGGTGTGCACCCAAAACTGATACAGCAGGTCGATCAGCGCCACCACGCCGAAGACCAGCGGCGGCACCCCCGCCACGGCCAGCGGCAGGTAGAAGATCCAGCCCAGCAGGAAGCCGCTGCTGGTCTGTCGCAGCGCGGTGCTCAGGTTGTAGTCCTCGCTCTGGTGATGCACCACGTGCGCGGCCCACAGCACGCCCACGCGGTGGCCAGCGCGGTGCAGCCAGTAGTAGCAGAAGTCGTAGCCGATCAGCGCAAAGATCCACACCCACACGGACGAGGCCGACAGCTCGAACAGCGCCACGTGCTGGAACACGAGCGTGTACACCGCCACCTTCAGCAGCGTGCCGAAGGCGTCGGCCACCTGGCTCATCACGCCCAGGCCCAGGCTGCCCAGCGCGTCGTTGAGGCGATAGGTGTTGCGGCCGCGGGCCCAGCCGATGGCGAACTCGGCCGCGATGGCCAGCAGGAACACCGGCATCGCCAGCACGATGACTTGCGCGCCGGTCATGCGTTGGCCCTCAGCCCTTCGGGTACTTGGCGAGCGCCTTCTTGACGAAGTCGTTGGTGTACACCGCCTTCAGGTCCAGCTTGGCCTTGGCGATCTCCGGGTCGATGCTGGCCAGCGCGCGGAAGGCCGTCTCCGGCCCCGCGTCGGGGATCATGCCGTCGGGCGACAGCGCGCCCTTGGCGGCCAGGAAGGCGTCGATGTACACCGCGCGGTCGCCCAGCAGGTAGCTCTCGGGCACGGTCTTGATCACCTCGCTGGGGCCGGCGGCCTGGATCCACTTGTTGGCCCGCACCATCGCGTTGGTCAGTGCCTGCGCGGTGTTGGGGTTCTTTTCGATGAAGGGCTGCGGCGCATACAGGCAGCCGGCCGGCATCGGCCCGCCGAAGACCTTGTCCGACTCGGCCACGATGCGCGTGTCGGAAACGATCTTCAGGTCGCCCGAGCGCGCCAGCAGCGTGATCACCGGGTCCAGGTTGCTGATGGCGTCGATCTGCCCCGAGCGCATCGCCGCCACCGCACCATTGCCCGCGCCGACGCCGACGATGGACACGTCGCTGGGCTTCAGCCCGGCCTTGGCCAGGATGAAGTTGACCATCACGTTGGTCGAGCTGCCCGGCGCGGTGACGCCGACCTTCTTGCCCTTCAGGTCGGCTATCGCCTTGTAGTTGGGCATCGTCTTCGGGTTGACGCCCAGCACGATCTGCGGCGCGCGGCCCTGCAGCACGAAGGCGCGCATCGGCTGGCCCTTGAACTGCATGTTCACCGTGTGCTCGAAGGCACCCGACACCACGTCGGCGCTGCCGCCCACCACCGCCTGCAGCGCGCGCGCGCCGCCGGCGAAGTCGACGATGGTCAGGTCCAGGCCTTCCTGCTTGAAGTAGCCCAGCTGCTCGGCAATGGTCAGCGGCAGGTAGTACAGCAGGTTCTTGCCGCCCACCGCGATGCTGAGCTTGGGTTTTTCCAGGGCCTGCGCGCGCAGCAGGGCAGGGGTGGCGGCCAGCGCGGCGGCGGCGCCGATCAGGGTGCGGCGTTGGATCATCAAGGCTTGTCTCCTCATGGGGTGTCGTCCGGCATTGTGCCGCCGGCCCCGCGCGGCGCCATCGGGGTGTTCAGCCATGCCGCTATGCTTTGAAGCCACCTCAAACCCCGGACCCCCACGATGCGCTTCCTGCTGGTGGAAGACGACCGCATGATCGGCGACAGCCTGCGCGCCGCGCTGCGCATGGAAGGCCATGCGGTGGACTGGGTGCGCGACGCCGCCGCGGCCGAGGCCACGCTGGCGAGCGAGGCCTTCGACCTGGTGCTGCTGGACCTGGGCCTGCCGCAGGGCGACGGCCTGCAGGTGCTGCGCGCGATGCGCGCGCGCGGCAATGCCACGCCGGTGATCGTGCTCACCGCGCGCGATGGCCCCGGCGACCGCGTCGCCGGCCTGGATGCCGGCGCCGACGACTACCTGGTCAAGCCCTTCGAGCTGGATGAGCTGGGCGCGCGCATCCGCGCCGTGCTGCGCCGGCAGACCGGCCGCGCGATGCCGCTTCTGGCCCATGCCGGCGTCACGCTGGACCCGGCCACCCGCCAGGTGATGCGCGACGGCCAGCCGGTGCTGCTGTCGGCGCGCGAATACGCGGTGCTGGAGCTGCTGATGCAGCGCCCGGGCGCGGTGCTGTCGCGCGCGCAGATCGAAGACCGGCTCTACGGCTGGGGCGAGGAGATCGAGAGCAACGCGGTGTCGGTGTACGTGCACCAGCTGCGCAAGAAGCTGGGAGCCGATTTCATCCGCAGCATGCGCGGCGTGGGCTACTTTCTCGACACCGGCAAGGTCTCGTCGACGTGAGCACGACGGGCCGCCCCGAGGGCGAACGCCCCCGCTCGGCGGGGCGGCGCGCAGCGCCTGGGGTGCCCCATTGAGTTCGATCCGCGCCCGCGTGCTGCTGGTGGTGCTGGGCATGCTGGCGCTGGCGGCCGCGCTGCTGGGCAGCATCACCTACCGCAACGTGCGCGCCGAGACCGAGGCGCTGATGGATTACCAGCTGCGCCAGATGGCGCTGTCGCTGCGCAACCAGGGCGAAGTCGCGCCCGCGCAGGCCAGCGCGCTGGCCGACGAGCAGCTGGATTTCGTGGTGCAGGTGTGGACGGCCGACGGCCGGGCCATCTATGCCTCGCGCGCGCACGCCGCGCTGCCCACCCGCGCGCAGCTGGGCTTTGCCGACGTGGCGGTGGCCGGGCAGGTGTGGCGCAGCTTCAGCGTGGCCATGCCCTCGCGCGTGATCCAGGTGTCGCAGCCGCTGCAGATCCGCCGCCGGCTGGCGGCCGACGCCGCCTGGCGCGCCGTGTGG